>NZ_JBVILA010000004.1:0-499000 GCF_055580625.1 Amycolatopsis sp. NPDC031561
ACGCCAGCCCCAAAACCGCGCCATCCACCAACCGCCACGCCCCCAGCGGCACCACCCAGCGACCGATATCTGCCACCGGCGTCATCGCCTTCTCCGGCTGCTCCATCATCCTCGGCCGACGCTGGGCAGGCCACACCGCGACCGTGTTCTGGCAAGGCGACCGCGTCACCATCATGATCGGCGACACGGTCACCCACCAGCTCACACTCGACCGCTCAGTACGCTACCAACGTCTCACCAACCAGAAACCGTTCACGAAGTCCTGAAACACATCTGTTCACGAAGTCCTGAAACAGGACAGACGGTTCTAACCGTCCTTACCACTCACGAGTCGTTCTTCGCTGAACGTGGCCTACGCGACATTCCGCCCCATCTCGGCGTTCGCACCGAACTGCGCGCCGTCCCGGACGTCTCCGTAGTGTGGGGCTTCAGGGGTTCCACGGTACGGAGGTGGATGTGCGGGGGATTGTCGCGGCGACGGTCGTGCTGGCGGCGTTCATCGGCGGGGTCGCTCCCGCCGCGGCGCAGGAGGTCCCGGCCCCGCAGCCGGTGTGCAAGAACAGCGACTCCCGGCTCAGTGAGCTGTCCGGCCTCGTTTCGGACGGCGATCACCTGTACGCCCTCAACGACGGCGGCACCAAGACGCAGGTCTTCGTGCTCGGCCGCGACTGCAAGGTCCAGAAGGTCATCTCGGCCGCGACGGATCCTTACGATCCCGAAGACCTCGCCCGCACCGCGGACGGCACCTTCTGGCTTTCCGACACCGGCGACAATCGCAAGCGGCGGGACACGGTCGCGCTGATCTCGCTGACCCCGCAGGGCAAGGCGACGCTGCACCGGCTCACCTATCCCGACGGCCAACACGATGTCGAAGCGCTGATCATGGATCGCTCGGGCACGCCGTACCTGATCACCAAGGATTTCTTCGGCAACTCGAAGGTGTACCGGCCGACAGGGCCGCTCGCCAGTCCCGGGCCGACCCCGTTGGAGAACGTGGGTTCGCTGCAGATCAAGGAAACCTCGACGCCGGGCGGGCCCGGCGGGTCGATCGGTTCGATGACGGTGACCGGGGCGGCGTCGATGGCCGACGGGTCGGTGGTCGCGTTGCGCACCTACACCGACGCCTATCTCTACGCCGTCACCGACGGAGACCTGAAGAGCGCGTTGCAGCGCGAACCCGTGCGCGTGCCCCTGCCGAACGAGAAACAGGGGGAGGCGCTCGCCTTCGACCCGGACGGGACCCTGCTGTCCGGCGGGGAGGGCGTCGGAGAGCAGATCCGCGCGGTGAAGGGCGCGGCGGCACTGGCCGTGGACGCGGCCAAATCCGAGGGGAGCACCTCGGGCGGAACGTCCGCGGCCGCCGGGCAAGGCCAGGATTCCGGTTTCCCGTACATGCAGGTCGGTATCGCCGCGATCGTGGTGATCGGCGGCCTCCTCCTGGTCGGCAGACTCCGCAAGCGGCGCGCCTGACCGGGGAGGACGTGCCCTGCCGAAGCTTGCCGGGTCTGACCCGTGGTCTCGTTCGACCCCGGGATCCCGGCGTGCTCCGGCTTTGGACTGAACGGCTCTGGCCTGAAAGGCTCCGGACTAAAGCCTGCGGAGAACGGCGACGACCTTGCCGAGGATCGTGGCGTTGTCACCCGGGATGGGGTCGTACGCCTCGTTGTGCGGCATCAGCCAGATGTGGCCGTCCTTGCGCTTGAAGGTCTTGACCGTGGCCTCGCCGTCGATCATCGCCGCCACGATCTCGCCCGGGTCAGCCGTGGGCTGCTGGCGCACGACGACCCAGTCGCCATCGGTGATGGCGGCGTCGATCATCGAGTCACCGGTGACGCTGAGCAGGAAGAGCTCACCCTCACCGACGATTTCCCTCGGCAGCGGGAAGACGTCTTCGATCGCCTGCTCGGCCAGCACCGGCCCACCGGCGGCGATCCGGCCGACGAGAGGCACATACGCGGCCTTCGCGGCCGACTGCGGCTGCTCGACGTCGATGCCCATCGGGTTGTCGTCCGTCGTGGCGAGCACCCCGACCGCGCGCGGGCGGTTCGGGTCGCGTCGCAGATATCCCTTGCGCTGCAGGGCCTGCAACTGGTGCGACACCGATGAGGTGGAGGTCAGCCCGACCGCCTCGCCGATCTCACGCACACTCGGCGGGTAACCGAACCGGCTCACCCACATCTTGATCACGTCGAGCACCTGCTGCTGCCGCACGGTCAGGGTCTCGTCCACCTCGTAGACCTCGGGCAAGGCGCGCACCTTACCCGAGCCCCTAGGCGCGTTCTTCGCCTTGCTCTCCTTAGCCACCGTCGTGCTCCTTCATCTCCTGCGCCGCCTCCCAGTACGTCCGGTTTCCCGGACCGACTTCGCGTGTCTTCGCCGGTGGCGGACGATCTTGCCGCCCACGGCACCGGCGGCGTCCGCATAGCAGACGCCCTGGTCAACGACGTTAGCCCGACGGGACGACGATTTCAAACATCTGTTCGATGGACACGCCGTGTCGCTCGATTTTTGTCGGTGGAAGGTGGTACACATTCGCACGGGCGTTCGATAGAACGCCTGTTCGACCTTGATCGCCGGGTCCGCCCGGCGCTGGACCTGAGTGAAGCAGGACTGCGAGGAGGTTCCGATGTCGATTCTGGCCGACCGAGGACTGGTGCGACCCAGTTCCCCCGGGCCCGTTCCGGCAGGGGTGACCCGGCCGGTGCGGGTGGTGCGGGGCAAGCGTGCCGAACCCTTACGCCCGCCGACCAGGGCACGGGTCGTGGCGGGCCGCCGTCCCGGTGTCGCGACCGCCTCCCCGGCGTGCCCGGCGCCCCGGAGGCTCCCGCTCCGGTGGCCGTCGCTCGTCGCGATGGCCTTGTCGATCGCCGGACTCGTCACCGGATTGGGTCTGTTCTTGGCCGGTGTTCCCGGCGCCGCGGTACCCGAACGGACCACCACGGTGTCCGTTTCCGCGGGGGAGACCCTGTCGGATCTCGCGGCGCGATTCGCGCCAGGCAGTGACACCGGCGCGGTCATCGCCAAGATCAAGGAGCTCAACTCCCTGGAAGACGCCGTTCTCGTGCCCGGACTGCCGCTCACGGTCCCGGTCGCGGCCGAGGTCGAGAGGGGAGGGAAGTGACCCGGGGGACCGCTCTCACCCGCCGTGGGTGACCTCCCCGTTCGTGTCTGATCGACCCTGGCGTTGCGCTTGCGTGCGTCCGACCTGCGATCTAGTCTCCACCGCTATATGTAGTAGTTACATGGCTGTAGTTGGTCCATAGCTTGGGGTAGACTCGGTACCAGTTGTCCACAGCTGGCCGGTGTTCACCCACCGGATGTCCACAGATCGATCCACATGTCGATCTTTCCGTCGTTGCGTGGCGACGGGGCGGGCGTCCACTCGGGGCCGGCCGGCGCGGAGGGGAAGGTGATCGGCGGATGAGGTGCCCGTTCTGCCGGCATGCGGACTCTCGGGTCGTCGACTCCCGAGAGGTGGATGAGGGTCAAGCGATCCGGCGGAGGCGCTCGTGCGCCGCTTGCGGCCGGCGCTTCACCACTTCGGAGACGATGGTGCTCGCCGTCGTCAAGCGTTCCGGGGTCACCGAGCAGTTCAGCCGGGACAAGGTGGTCCGGGGGGTGCGCCGCGCCTGTCAAGGCAGGCCGGTCGACGACGACGCGCTGCAGCAGCTCGCCCAGCGGGTCGAGGAGTCGATCCGATCGGCGGGGCTGGCGGAGATCCCGAGTCACGAGGTCGGCCTGGCGATCCTGGGCCCCCTGCGCGAACTCGACGGCGTCGCCTATCTCCGGTTCGCCAGTGTCTACCGCTCCTTCTCCTCGGTCGAGGACTTCGAGAAGGAGATCTCGGACCTTCGTGAGGCCATGGCTTCCGCACCGGACGAGAGCGATCAAGACGCGAAAGACGGCTGATGCCGCCTCCCGCGTGGGAGTGAGGGAAGACCCATGACCGAGACCGTGGGATCAGGCAGCCCGGCCACAGCGCGGACGAGTGGAAAGAAGAAGCAGGCCGGTGGGCTCACCGTGCGGCGTGTCTTCACCGCCGAGGGCGTCCACCCGTACGACCAGGTCACCTGGGAGTCTCGGGACGTCGTGATGACGAACTGGCGCGACGGCACGGTCAACTTCGAGCAACGCGGTGTCGAGTTCCCCGACTTCTGGTCGGTCAACGCGACGAACATCGTCACCAGCAAGTACTTCCGCGGCGCCGTCGGCTCGGCCCGGCGCGAGCAGAGCCTCAAGCAGCTGATCGATCGCGTCGTCCACTCCTACGTCGGCGCGGGGCGCGAACACGGCTACTTCGCGAGCCCCGCCGACGCCGAGGTCTTCGAGCACGAGCTGACCTGGATGCTGCTGCACCAGGTGTTCAGCTTCAACTCGCCGGTGTGGTTCAACGTGGGCACGACGTCGAAGCAGCAGGTGTCCGCCTGCCAGCCCTATGACGCGCTGGTCAACACTCCCGGGGGCGCGGTACCCATCGGACGTATCGTCGAGCTGGACGCGGTGGGCGCGAAGGTCTACGACGCGCACGGCCTGACCAAGGTCGTCGCCACGAAAGCGAACGGGATCAAGGAAGTCCTGCGCCTCACGACGAAGTCCGGTCACCGTCTCGACGTGACCGCCGATCATCTCGTCTGGCGCTCGACGGGGAGCGGTGGCTCCTTCGTGCCCGCCGGTGAACTCCGTGCCGGGGACACCCTCGAATGGCATCGGCGAGATGCCTTCGGCGAGACCGAGATCAACGAGCGGGACGTGGCCGAAGCCGCGCTCGCGGGCTGGCTGCAATCGGATGGTTTCGTCGGCCAGTGCAAGGGGACCAACCGCTCGCTGACGATCGGGGCCATGACGGTCACCGACGCCGAACTCGCGTGGGTGCAGCGCGCTCTCGACAGGCTCTTTCCCGATGTCCATCGGCACGAGCGGAAGGTCGAGACGCAGGACCCGACGCTGGACTGCCGTCGCACCCGTCTTTACGGGACCAAGCTGGAGACCTTCGTAAGCGAGTGGGGTCTGCGTGCTCGCGGTCGTGACATGACGGTCCCCGAGGATCTGAACACCGCGCCGCTGCCCGTGGTCGCCGCCTACCTCCGCAGCATCTTCCAGGCCGAAGGCTACGTATCCGAACGCGAGTGGTCGACGCTGGTCGGGCTCGACATGATCAGCGAAGAGCTCATCCGCGGAATCCAGCACCTTCTGTCCAGGTTCGGAATCTTCGCAAGGGTCGGCCGCAAAGCCGAGAAGCGGGACAACCGGCACGACTTGTGGGGAATCCGCATCCAGAACGCGGGCGACCGCCGGATCTTCGCCGACGCCATCGGTTTCCTCGACCCGATCAAGGCGGCGACGCTCGAGGCGTCGTTCGAGAAGCCGGGGCGGCCTGCTCTGGAGACCAAACGGCTGCAGATCGCCGGTATCGAAAGCCGTGGCGAGATGCCGGTCTTCGACATCCAGACGGAGTCCGGGGAGTACCTGTCCGGAAACCTCCGGGTCCACAACTGTTTCATCCTTTCGGTTGACGACACCATGGAGTCGATCCTCAACTGGTACCGCGAGGAAGGCTTGATCTTCAAGGGAGGCTCCGGGGCCGGCCTGAACCTTTCGCGTATCCGTTCTTCGCGTGAGCTGCTGTCCTCCGGTGGCACCGCGTCCGGCCCGGTCTCCTTCATGCGCGGCGCCGACGCATCCGCGGGCACGATCAAGTCCGGTGGCGCCACCCGGCGCGCGGCGAAGATGGTCGTCCTCGACGTCGACCACCCCGACGTCGAGGAGTTCGTGCAGACCAAGGCGCGCGAAGAGGAGAAGATCAAGGTCCTCCGCGACGCCGGGTTCGACATGGACCTCTCCGGCTCGGACATCACGTCCGTCCAGTACCAGAACGCGAACAACTCGGTCCGCGTCTCCGACGAGTTCATGCAGGCCGTCGAGACCCAGGGCGACTTCGGCCTGCGGGCCCGGATGACCGGCGAGGTCATCGACCGGGTCGACGCCAAGAAGCTGTTCCGCACCATCTCGCAGGCAGCCTGGGAGTGCGCGGATCCGGGCCTGCAGTACGACGGCACGATCAACGACTGGCACACCTGCCCCGAATCGGGCCGGATCACCGCGTCCAACCCGTGTTTCCCCGGTGACCAGCGGGTGGTCACCGACGCTGGTCTGGTGCGGATCGGCGACCTCGTGTGCCAGGCAGCCGCTGGTGAACGGTTCGCCGTCTACACCAACGACGTGACCCATGCTGACGACCCGGTGGCCAGGATCGTGGCGACAGAACCGACGAGGTACATGGTCACCGGCACCAATGAGATCTTCGAACTTCGTTTCAGCGACGGCTCACGATTGCGGTGCACACCCAACCATCGGGTATGGACCGCGAACCAGGGCTGGGTGCACGCCGACCGGCTCACCGCGGAAGACCGGGTCGTACGATCGATCGAATACGCTCCGAGTCCGTACGCTTCCGCAGCATTGCCGCCGCTCGCGGTGCAGGTGGCGCATCAAGCGCGCGGCAAGGCTCTTCGTGCGGTACCGGAGAAGTGGGACACTGGGCTGGCTCATTATCTAGGCTGGTTGGTCGGAGACGGTTGTCTGACAGATGTGGGCGCGACGACGGTCTATGGGAGTGAATGGGAGCGAGATGTCCTCATGTCGAGGCATCGTGCCCTGCTGGCTTCGATCACCGGCTTCGAAAGCAAGCCCAGCCGACAGTCCAATGGCACGGTGCAACTCAGGGCTAGGCGGGGTCGTTTCGGCCTGATGCTCAAGGCGCTCGGGGTTTCGACAGGGCGTTCTCCTGCCAAAGTGGTCCCGGAGTCGATCTACGTCGCTCCTGAGGACATCGTGTGCGCGTTCCTGCGCGGCCTTTTCGACGCTGACGGTTGTGTGGTGAACCAGGAGCAGAACGGCACCCGATACGTCGGCCTTGCCAGTCGTTCAGAGGAACTCTTGATCGGTGTCCAGGAGCTGCTGGCCAGCCTCGGTATCCGGGGGCGTATCTATCGCACGGGTACGAAGGCGGCGTCGTTCCGGTATGTCACCAAGAACGGCGACGAACGCGTCTACGGTAGCGACGGCGAGAGCTTCGACCTCCGGATCACGGGCAGGCATATGGCCGGATTCGCCGAGCTGATCGGATTCGAACACAGCGAGAAGTCCGTCAAACTGGCTGATGTCACGGCCGGCCACGGCCATTACTCCGTCGATGAGACGGTTCGGCTGGTTTCCCGGGTTTCTCGAGGTTTCGAGACTACGTTCAATCTGACCGAGCCCCGCAATCATTCGTACATCGTCGGCGGGACTGTGGTCGCCAACTGCTCCGAATACATGCACCTGGACAACTCCAGCTGCAACCTCGCCTCGCTGAACCTGCTCAAGTTCGCCACCGCCGACGGTGGTTTCGACGCGCAGCAGTTCGCGAAGGCCGTCGAGCTGGTCATCACCGCGATGGACATCTCGATCTGCTTCGCCGACTTCCCGACCGAGGCGATCGGCGACACCACGCGCAAGTTCCGGCAGCTGGGCATCGGGTACGCGAACCTCGGCGCGCTGCTGATGGCGCTCGGGCACGCCTACGACTCCGACGGCGGCCGCGCGCTCGCCGCCGCGATCACGTCCTTGATGACCGGCGTCTCGTACCGGCGTTCCGCCGAACTCGCCGCGGTCGTTGGGCCGTACGAGGGCTACGCGCGCAACGCCGAAGCGCACCAGCGGGTCATGCGCAAACACGCCGCGGCCAGCGAACTGGTGCGGACCTACCACGCCAACGACGCCGCGGTCCGCGCGCTCGCGACCCAGGAATGGAAGCGCGGCATCGAACTGGGCGAGATCAGCGGATGGCGCAACGCGCAGGCGAGTGTGCTGGCGCCCACCGGATGCCTGACCGCGGACACCCTGGTCACCACCGACCGCGGACTGGCCCGGCTCTCCGAACTCGGTGATCTGTACGGGGATCACTGGCAGGACGTCGAGTTCACCGTCGCGACCGACGAAGGCCCGCGCCAGGCCACGAAATTCTTCGTCAATGGCGAGGAGCCCACTCGCCGGATCGAGACCAAGGGCGGATATCGGATCCAGGGCACGCTCGCCCACCGGGTCAAGGTAGTGGAGCCGGAGACCGGATCCTGGGTCTGGAAACGACTCGCCGACATCCGGTCCGGCGACCTGGTACCCCTGCAACTGGGCGGTCTGGTCGGCGATCCCCGCCGGGTTCCGCTGCCGGTGCTCGACCAGGCGTACTACGCGGGTGACCGTGATATCCGGGTGCCGGACGAGGTCACCGCCGATCTCGCGGAACTGGTGGGGTACTTCGAAGGCGACGGCAGCCTGCACGCGAAGGGCGTTCGGCTCTGCGTGGCCGACACCGATCTGGATGTCGTCGACCGCTTGCGAATTCTCAGTAAGGATCTCTTCGGTCTGGAACCCGCGGTCCGGCAGTGTCAGGGCTACCAGGAGGTCACCCTCCAGTCCGTCCGGCTGGCCCGCTGGTGGCAGGCGGCGGGATTCGCGAAGGACCTCCCCGGTCCCGACCACGCCGGCAAAGGATGGACTCCGCGGGTCCCCGCGAGCATCCGGGAGACCAACGATCCCGAGGTGTACGCCGCGTTCCTGCGCGGGGTCTTCGAGGCGGACGGGACCGTGCTCGAAGGAGTTCCGAGCGTCTCCACTTCCTCGGAGCTTTTCGGCGAAGACCTGCGGAGCCTGCTGCTGGCCCTGGGCATGGTGACCACGACCCGCCGGACGACCAGCGGGTTCGGCGGGTCGTTTCTGCAGATCCGGCTGCGCAACGTCGACCACGCGATGATCTTCGACGAGATCGTCGGTTTCATCAGCGAACGCAAGGCGCGGTCGTTGGTATGCCTGGAGCCGAACGGATCGGCCAAGGGCGATCGAGTGCACCTTCCGCGGCCTCGGCCCGGCCGGGCGCTCGAGTACCTCTTCGAACCCGTTGAGTCCAATGAGGACGGTGGCGTCCAGCCCACTTACGACCTGTCAGTGCCGGACAACGTCACCTACGTCGCCAACGGCTTCGTCAGCCACAACACCATCGGCTTCATGATGGACTGCGACACGACCGGCATCGAGCCGGACTTCTCGCTGGTCAAGTTCAAGAAGCTGGTCGGCGGCGGTTCGATGCAGATCGTCAACCAGACCATCCCGCGCGCGCTGACCGCACTCGGCTACCAGGCCGAACAGGTCGAAGCGATCGTCGAGTACATCGCCGAACACGGGCACGTCGTCGACGCCCCCGGCCTGCGTCCCGAGCACTACGAGGTGTTCGACTGCGCGGTGGGGGAGCGGTCCATCGCGCCGATGGGCCACGTCCGGATGATGGCCGCGGTGCAGCCGTTCCTGTCCGGCGCGATCTCCAAGACGGTCAACATGCCGGAGTCGGCGACCGTCGAAGAGGTCGAGGAGATCTACTTCCAGGGCTGGAAGTACGGCCTCAAGGCGCTCGCGATCTACCGCGACAACTGCAAGGTCGGCCAGCCGCTGTCGACAGGCAAGAAGGAGAAGGCGGAGCCCGAGGCCGAGAAGGTCGTCGAGTACCGGCCGGTCCGCAAGCGCCTGCCGAAGAAGCGTCCGAGCCAGACGGTGTCGTTCACCGTCGGCGGCGCCGAGGGCTACCTGCACGCCGGCTCCTACCCGGACGACGGGCTCGGCGAGATCTTCGTGAAGCTCGGCAAGCAGGGCTCGACCCTGTCGGGCGTGATGGACGCGTTCTCGATGTCGATCTCCGTCGGCCTGCAGCACGGGATCCCGCTGGAGTTCTACGTTTCGAAGTTCTCCAACCTGCGCTTCGAGCCCGCCGGTATGACCGACGACCCGGACATCCGGATCGCCACCAGTGTCATGGATTACCTGTTCCGCAGGCTGGCGCTGGACTATCTGCCGTACGAGAAGCGCACGCAACTCGGCATCTTCACCGCCGACGAGCGCTCCGCGCAGGTCGAGGCGACCTACGGCGCCACTCCCGCCGCCGAACCGGAGAACGTCGACATCGACGCCCTTCGGTCCACTGTGGACTCGTCGTCGGCGGACCCCGCCAAGCGGGTCGCGCATTCGACGGCGGAACTGGTGGAACTGAACCTCGGCACCGCTTCCGACGCGCCGCTCTGCATGACCTGCGGCACCAAGATGCGGCCCGCCGGTTCTTGCTACGCCTGTGAAGGGTGCGGAGCGACCTCCGGCTGCAGCTGACCTCCCGCGAGTGTCATGAAAGGGGCTTTCAGGACGAATAGTGTCCTGAAAGCCCCTTTCATGACATCGGAGGCGAGTAAGTGACGAAGAAGAACAGTCCGGTCGTGGATCCCTTCGGCACCTTTGGGCAGGCGCTGTGGATCTGCGGCGGCCAGTGGGCGGGAAAGTCCACCGTCTCCCGGCTGCTGGCGCGCCGCCACGGCATCACCGTCTACCACTACGACTTCCACGACGCCCGCGCCCACCAGGATCGCCGCGTGGCCCACCGCGTCCGGCACGGGTTGCCCGCCGCGGATCCCGACCCGGACGGCGTCTGGGTCGACACCACTCCCGAACGGATGGCGGCCGACACTCTCGCCGGATTCCCGGTGCGGTTCGGGTGGGCGCTGGACGATCTGCGCGCGCTGCCCCGAGCCGCCGCGATCGCGCACCACGTCAGCGATCCCGAACGGGCGCAGCGCAACCGGATCGCGCGAGATCGTCTGGTGGCCGAGGACGCGGTCCGCGCCGCGAAGGCTCTCGGCATCCGGGTGCTGGAGATCGACGGCTCGTGCGACGCCGAAGCAGTCGCGTACGTCGTTGCCGAGCACTTCGGTCCTTACCTGGCTTGAGCGAGATCGAGGACGAAGGTCGCCACCGCCAGCGCGAGGAAACCGGCGGGGAAGGCGATGTTGTACAGCACGCGGGCGCGCACATGGGTGATGACGGCGCCGACGTAGAACAGCACCAGCCCGGCCGCCGCCGCGGTCCCGAGGTACGGCACCCCGAGCAGGCCGAGCAGCAGTCCGGCCGCGCCCGCGGCCTTCAGTGAGGCCAGCGGTGGGATCCAGGACGGGGGAACGTCGACTTCGGCGGAGTTCTTGAGGACGAACGGGACCCGCGCGAAGTCGGCGGCGGCGATTCCGGCGTTGATCACGATCGTCACGATGGCCAGGGTCAGGTAAGCGGAGTACATGCCCCTTGGACGAGTCGCGCGCCCGAAAGGTGACAGCGGTCAGGATCGCCAGCGGTCGAGCACGGCTTCGATGGTCGAGTGGATGCGGTCCCGGGCAGCCTGCCGTTCCACCCCGGCCATGAGGAGGTCGTCGTAGTCGGTGTCCAGGTGCCGGATCGAGGCGACGACGGCGAGGAACACCGCTCGCTCGGCCAGTTCCCGTCCGGCGGCCGACCGGCCGACCCGGCCGCTGCCGCGCAGGCCGGCGTGTTCGGCGATGGCGCGTGCTCGCTCCGGCGGACAGCCGGGGAACATCTCGGTGATCGCGGCGAAGAACCGGGCGGTGAACTCGACGTCTTCCCGGTCGCGCCGTTCACGATCGCGTCCACGGCGCCGCTCACGGACGTCCTCGTCGGCAAAGCACTGCTCCTCGGCTTCGCGCAACGCAGAGTCCTCGACCAGGATCCCTTGCCGATCATGGCGTTTCCGTGACCGGTTGAAGCGGGTGACCACCGCGGAAAGCCGGCTCGCCTTCTTCGCCCGGCGGGTCAGGGCGGTGTCGCCCGCGGGCAGGAACACCAGGTGGCCGAGGTCGGCGCAGTCGAGGCAGTGCGGTTTTTCGTTCTCCAAGAACTGCAGGTCGCCGGTGCCACCACAGTCGGCGCACGTCCAGTCCTTCAACGCAACGGAGACCATGAGATCAGGCGCTTTCCGTTGCCGGGCTTCGACTTGCGCCCGCTTGGCCGCCGACAGTCCCGGCATGATCCATTGTGTCCGGAACAAGGGCTCGAGTTCGCCCGAGGCCGCCTTGAGAGGGGCCCGGTCGCGAGTCGCCCCGACGTGCTCGATCGCCGAACTTTCGAGGTCTTTCGCCGTCGCCCATCGCTGAAGCGCGCCGAGAGCGAAGCCCAGCTTCTCCGTGCTCACCGGCAGTGCCGTGGCCAGATCGGGAGTCCTGCCCTGTTGCCAGGCCTTGAGGACGTTGTCCGGTAGCCATCCGATCCCGGTCAGGACGTCGAGCGCGGTCACCGATTTCCGTGTGGACAGCAGCTTCTCCGCCGTCTCGACGACGCGCTGCTCCAGTTTCGCCTCACCCTGCATCGCCGGAAATCCTAGCGATCACGCGGTTTCGGTGCGCGCCCGGTAGGCCCGGATCTTGGCGCGGTTGCCGCAGCGCTCCATCGAGCACCAGCGACGGTTGCCCGAGCGAGAGGTGTCGAAGAAGAGCAGGTGGCAGTCGTCTGCGGAACATTCGCGTACGCGGCCGGATCGGTCGCCCGCGACGAGGCCGATGGCGTCGCGGGCGACGGCGCCGAGCAGCTGTTTCCCGGTGACGGGCGGCGCCCAGGCGAGCCGCCGCGTTTCCGGGTCGATCACCGGCCGCGGGGTCGCCCCGGTCGCGTCGTTCAACAGGGTGAGGTCGGCGTCCGACGGTGCTTCGCCGTGGGCGAGGGCGGGTGCGACGCGGTAGAGCGCGTCCCGGAGTTCCTTGAGCGCGGCGAGTTCGGACGGCCGGATCTGGATGTCGGTCAAGGGCGCGGTCAGCGCCAGCCGGGAGCCGGTGAACCACTCGGCGAGGCCGGACGGCGTGTGCGCGATCTCGTAGCGCTTGTACGGGCCGGGGCCGCCGGTCAGCATGAGTTCGAGGCTGAGGCTGCCCGGATCGAACCGGTACCGCTCGCCCTGGGCGTTGACGAGCAGTCTTGTTCCCGGAGTCATGTAACCACTATAGTCGGTTTCAGAAACCAGGTAAGACGGTTACGGCGGAGGCACCATGATCGGGAAGACCAAGGACGCGGGCTGGGAGATCGGCGTGTCCAAGACGGTGCCGTATCCGCTGGACCACGTTTGGGAGTACCTCTCGGGACCGGGTCTGACGGCTTGGCTGGGCGACGTGCGGCTCGACCCGGTGAAGGGCGCGCCGTACGAGACGGCCGAGGGCACTGTCGGTGAGGTCCGCGGCTACCGCGAGCGCGAGAAGATCCGTCTCACCTGGTGGCCGAAGGGCTGGGACCACGAGAGCACGGTCCAGGTGGCGCTCCGGAACGCCGGGCCGGACAAGACTGTCGTGGTCTTCCATCAGGAGCGGCTCGCCGGGCCGGAAGAGCGTGCCGCGCAACGTGAGCACTGGCAGGCCGTGATGAAGGCGGTCGTCGACGGCCTCGGCTGATCAGGACAGTGCTCGCCGCGCCTGCTCGCTCAGGGCGCCGGTGATCCGTTCGGGGCTCAGGCCGAGTTCGCCGGTCTGGTAGAGGAACACCTCCGGGGCGAGTGGTGCCAGCAGGATGTCGGCGAGCGCGTCCGGATCCTTGGCACCCGCCTGCTCGGCGAGGAAGCGGACGTGGGTCCGCCACAGCCGGTACGGGCCGGTGGTGAACCGTGAATGCCCGACCTCGGTGCCGAGCACGAGATGCGCGTGCCGGGTGAGCAGCCCGGTCATCGCCGCGTAGAACGCGGCCAGCCGCTCGGCGGGTGACGCGCCGGGGCCCAGTGGGGGAGGGCCGGTGAGCAGCCGTTCCTGCAGTTCCCGTTCGTGTTCGTCCAGCAGGGCGACGGCGATCGCGGAGCGGTCCGGGTAGCGGCGGTACAGCGTGGCGCGGCCGACCCCGGCGGCTTGGGCGATGTCCTCCATGGTGACGTCCGCGGCCGGACGTGCGGCGAAGAGCTCTTCGGCGGCCTTCAGGATCTTCGCGCGGTTACGGGCGGCGTCCGAGCGTTCCCGGCCCGGGCCGTTCGCGAGGAGATCTTCTGTCGGCATGTCCGCAGCCTAGGGAATATCCGGACGTGACGTCCACTTGTACCGGGCGAAGCAAGTGGACGCCGTGTCCACTTCCTGGTCAGGGAGGCCCGATGAGCCACCTTCTCCACCTCGACTCCAGTGCCCGCACCGCGTCGTTCTCGCGCGAGCTGAGCGCTCGCTTCGCTGAGGTCTGGCGGGCCGCCCACCCCGGCGCGGGCTACACCTACCGTGACCTCGCCGCCGGGCCGGTCCCGCCGATCGGCCAGGCCTGGACCGAGATCTGCGACGCCCTCTTGATGGCGGGCATCACCGATCCGGAGGGTTACGCCTCGGTGGTGAAGACGCCGGAGCAGCGCGAGGCCTGGGCGGTGATCGAGCCGCTGCTGGCCGAACTGCTCGCCGCCGACGTCGTGCTGATCGGGGCGCCGATGTACAACTTCTCGATCCCCGCGACGCTCAAGCTGTGGATCGACCAGGTGACGTTCCCGAAGATGTCCTTGGCGGGCAAGGCTTTCGTGGTCGCGGGTGCCCGTGGCGGCACCTACCTGCCGGGAACGCCCCGGGAGCCGGTCGACCATCACGAGCGCTACCTGCGGGACTTCTTCGCCGGGCACTACGACGTCCACGACGTCACGTTCCTGCGCGCCGAGCTCACGAACGCGCTCGTCGACCCGCGACTCGGACCGCGCGATCCCGACCGGGCCGCGTCACGGGAAGCGGCGCTGCGGGCTGCGGAAGCGCTCGCCTCGGCCGGAACGGCCGCCTGATGGGCTGGGGGGTCCTGCTGCTGGCTGGAGTCGTCGAGGTCGCCTGGTCGCAGAGCATCAAGCCCACGGAGAACTTCACTCGGCTCTGGCCGACGGTGCTGTGTTTCGTGCTCGGCGTTTCGGCCGTCTACCTGCTTTCGAAGGCGATGGACTCGTTGCCGGTGGGGACCGCGTACGCCGTCTTCACCGGGATCGGCGCGGTGGGCGCGATCGTCTTCGGCATCGTGATCCACAAGGACCCGCTCAGTTTCGGGCGGTTCGCGGCGATGGCGCTGATCGTGGGCGGTGTCGTGCTGGCGCGCGTGACGGCGTGAGCCGGGTGTCAGGAAAGGGGCTTTCAGGACGAAAAGTGTCCTGAAAGCCCCTTTCCTGACACGTCAGGCGAGCTTCTCCCACAGGAATTCGAGCATCAGCGCCCATTTGAACGCCAGCTGCTCGTTGTCGGCCGCCGCGCCGTGCCCGCCCTCGATGTTCTCGTGGTAGCGCACGTCGTGCCCCTGCTCCAGCATCCGCGCGACCATCTTGCGCGCGTGGGCGGGATGTACCCGGTCGTCCCTCGTGGAGGTGACGAACAGGATCGGCGGATACTCGCGTCCACTGTGGACGTTCTGGTACGGCGAATACTTCCCGATGAAGTCCCATTCCGCGGGGTCGTCGGGGTCGCCGTACTCGGCCATCCACGACGCGCCGGCGAGGAGCTTGTGGTACCGCTTCATGTCCAGCAGCGGCACCTGGCACACGATCGCGCCGAACAGGTGTGGGTAGCGCGTGAGCATGACGCCCATCAGCAGCCCGCCGTTGCTGCCGCCCTGGATCCCGAGCCGGGACGGTTCGCTGATGCCACGCTCGACGAGGTCGGCGGCGACGGCCGCGAAGTCCTCGTAGACCTTGTATCGCTTGGCCTTGGTCACCGAGGTGTGCCAGTCCGGCCCGTACTCGCCGCCGCCGCGGATGTTCGCGACGACGTAGGTGCCGCCGCGCGAGAGCCAGCCGCGGCCGATCACGCCGCTGTAGCCGGGGGTCAGCGACACCTCGAAGCCGCCGTACCCGGTCAGTAGCGTCGGGCCGCCTTCCGCGCCCGAAGGACGGACGACGAAGTACGGGATCTTCGTGCCGTCCTCGGACGTCGCGAAGTACTGCGAGACCGTCATGCCTTCGCTGTCGAAGAACGCGGGAGCGCGCTTGAGGGCTTCGACGTCGCCACCGACGTGCCCGTAGCTCAGCGTCGACGGCTGCGTGTAGCCGCTGGAGTCGAGCAGGTACTCGTCACTGACGTCGGGATCGGTCCCGGTGATCTGCGCGGTGCCCAGTTCCGGGGCACCGGCGAGGGGCCGGGAGCTCCAGCCGTCCGACGGCGTGAGCACGCGCAGTTCGGTCCGGACGTCGGACAGCGTCGAGAGCAGCAGGTGGTTGTGCGTCCACGCCCAGTACTCCAGCGACGTGTGGGCGTCGGGGGTGAAGAGCGTCGTGAAGGTGCGCTCGCCCGCCATGAAGGCGTCGAACCCGGAGGCAAGCAGGGTGCCGGACGCATAGGTGGTGCCGTCGACGGTCCAGTCGGAGCGGAGCCGGATCAGCAGCCATTCGCGGTGCGAGGACGTCTGCGCGTCTTCGGGGACCTCGATCCGTTCGAGCCCGCCGGGCGTCCGGACGTACCGCTCCGTGCGGTAGAAGTCGATCGACCGGTAGGCGAAATCGCGCTCGTATCCCTCGGTCGGGTCGTGGTGGGCGGACACCGAGACGTCGTCCGGTTTGCCCTCGAAGATCACCGTCGCCTCTTCGAGCGGGGTGCCGCGCCGCCATTCCTTCGCCAGCCGCGGGTAGCCCGAACTGGTCAGCGTCCCCGGGCCGAAATCGGTGCCGACGTAGACGCGGTCGCGGTCGATCCAGCCGATCCGGGTCTTGGCCTCGGGCACGGAGAAGCCGTCCTCGACGAAGCGGCGCTCGTCGAGATCGAACTCGCGGACCACGGTCGCGTCGGCGCCGCCGCGCGACAGTTCGACCAGCGCGCGCTGATAGCCCGGCCGGAGGACGGCCGCGCCCTGCCACACCCAGTTCTCGCCGTCGGCCTCGGCCAGCGCGTCGATGTCGAGCAGGAGTTCCCACTCCGGCGTGTCGAGCCGGTACTGCTCGAGGGTGGTGCGGCGCCACAGGCCGCGGGGGTTGGCCGAGTCCTGCCAGAAGTTGTACAGGTACTCGCCGCGGCGCCGGATGTACGGGATCCGGTCGTCGGCGTCGAGGACCTCGCGGACCTCGTCACGGATCCCGGCGAACCGCTCGCCGGTGGACAGTTCCGCCAGAGCCTCGGCGTTGCGGGCTCGCACCCAGTCCAGCGCGTCTTCGCCGGTCACGTCTTCCAACCACAGGTACGGGTCCTCGTCACTCATGCTGACAGTCTCGCCGGGGCCTCCGTCCCGGCGCCACCAGGTGTCCGTTTCCGGCGCGTGTCTTCGCTGACCTGCTTCTCCTCCGTATGCTGGAGACTCGCACGCCTGAGGGAGACCATGACCGGCATCGACGAGGTATCCGGACCGCCCGTGCCGTCGCCGCCTCGCCCCGAAAACCCCCGCAACACGGGTGCGGCCGTGGTCGGCCTGCTCGTCGTGGCCGCCTTGACCGCCGCCGGGATGGCGATGGCTGGCGGGCCGCGGAAGATCGACGGCCAGGCCCTTCCGGTGTCCGGCGCGTTCACCTCGGAAGGGGCCAAGGCGCCCGCCGGGACCGCGAAACCCGCGCCCAAGGAGGTGCGGGAACTGGAAACGAACCCGCTGCTGGCCGAAGGGATCGCGCTCGGCGCGGTCACCTGCCGCCTGCCGGCGATCAGCCGCGACCCCGTGAAGCTGGAGACGTACTACAAGACCTTCGCCTCCTGTCTCGCCGACGCCTGGAAACCAGCGTTGGACCAGGCGAACGAGCCCACGCTGACGGCGACCGTGCAGGTGACGCTGCCGGAGACCAGCGCGTGCGGGAAGGTGCCCAGCGAGACCGAGGCCGTCGCCTACTACTGCGGCGGCGACACCACGATCTACGCGCCGACCGAGTGGATGCTGAGCGACGCGGGCCTCGAACGGTCCCGTCATCTCGCGACGATGGCCCACGAGTACGGGCACCACGTCCAGCGCTCCAGCGGGATCCTGTCGGCGGCCGCGGAGAAGATGTCCTCGCCGGAAGAGGACTCCCCGGCCGACAAGGAACTGGTCCGCCGCATCGAGCTGCAGGCGAACTGCTTCGGCGCGCTCGCCGTCGCGGCGGCCGCCGGACGCGGGTCCATCAGCACCTCGCTGGCCAAAGCCGCGCTCGACGACTACGGCAACACCGACGACAGCGACACCCACGGCACCCGGCGCAACCAGCTGAGGTGGGCGAAGGCCGGGTTCTCCGGGAAGACGACGGCGTCGTGCAACACCTGGGCGGCGCCCGCTTCGGAGGTCGCGTGACCGACGACGTGATGGCCGAGATCAACACCGGCCTCCAGCTGCACATCTCCGGTGACCGGGCCGATGCCCGCGAGAAGTTCGCGGCGCTGTGGGAGCGGATCGGCGAGGACGGCGATCCGCTGCACCGGTGCGCGCTCGCGCACTACATGGCCGACGTCTGCGACGATCCGGCCGACGAACTCGCCTGGGATCTCCGCGCGCTCGCGGCGGCCGATTCACTGACCGACGAACGCGCCAAGGAGTACCACGCGACCCTGGCCGTCCGCGGGTTCTACCCGTCGCTGCACCTCAACCTCGCCGAGGATTACCGCAAACTGGGTGATCACGGGGCCGCGAAGGCCCAGTGGGAGCTCGGACGGGGGACCCTCGGCGCGCTCGGCGACGACGCCTACGGCACCGGGATCATCGAGGCGTACGACGCGCTCGCGACCAGGCTCGGCATCGAACCGGACTCTCCGGACTTTCGCGCACGGCGGTGAGGCCATAACCTGGAGTGACTCAGGTCACCCATCCGGGAGGAGCGCGTATGCGGATTTCCGATCTGTTGCGGAACAAGGGGGCGGCCGTCGCGACCGTCTCGCCGGAGACGAACGTCACCGAACTGCTCGAGAGACTCGCGGAGCACAACGTCGGGGCGCTCGTGGTCGTCGATGACGACGGCGGGATCGTCGGGATCGTCTCCGAACGGGACGTGGTGCGCCGGCTCAACGAGCGCGGACCCCAGCTACTCGACGGATCGGTGGCCGCGATCATGACGAAGCTGGTCGCCAGCTGTACCCCCGAGGACTCGGTGGATCAGCTGTCGGTCCTGATGACCGAACGCCGGATCCGGCACGTCCCGGTCCTGGTGGACGGCAAGCTCTCGGGGATCGTGAGCATCGGTGACGTCGTGAAGACGCGGATGGAACAGCTGGAGAAGAGCCAGGAACAGCTCGAGGCGTACATCTCGCAAGGCTGAGCCGGAGGGCCGTTCCCGGGCAGCCGTCCGGGAACGGCCCTTTCGCGTACCCGGCTAACCGATGGCGCGGTCGAGGGTGAGCGCGGCGTCGATGAGCCCGAGGTGGGTGAACGCCTGCGGGAAGTTGCCGAGCTGCTCCCCGGTCGGGCCGATCTCCTCGGCGTACAGGCCGACGTGGTTGGCGTAGGTCAGCATCTTCTCGAACACCAGCCGCGCCTTCTCCGGATACCCGGCACGGGCGAGGGCGGTGACATAGCCGAACGTGCACAGCGAGAACGTCCCCTCGTCGCCGCGCAGGCCGTCGGGGGAGGCGCTCGGGTCGTAGCGGTAGACGAGGCTGTCGGTGACCAGGTCCTTCTCGATGCCGGCCAAGGTCGCCAGCCAGCTCGGGTCGTGCGGGGTGATGAAACCGACGTCGGCCATGCGAAGGAGCGACGCGTCCAGGGAACTGGAACCGTAGCGCTGGACGAAGGCCTGCTTGAGCGGATTCCAGCCGTGCTCCCAGATCTGGTCGTACACGCGATCCCGTTCGCCGCGCCAGGAGTCGAGCGCGCAAGGCTGGCCGTGCGCCGTCGCGAGGCGGATGCCGCGATCGAAGGCGACCCAGCTCATGAGCCTGCCGTAGGTGAAGTCGGCCTTGCCCTCGCGTGTCTCCCAGATCCCCTCTTCCGGCTGATCCCAGTTCGCCGCCAGCCAATCGAGCAGTCCCGCCAGCGCCTTCCAGCCGTCGTGCCCGATCTCGGCACCCCGCCGATCGGCCTGGTACACGGTGTCGAGCAGTTCGCCGTAGACGTCGAGCTGGAGCTGGTCGGCCGCGGAGTTGCCGATCCGGACCGGCACCGAGCCCCGGTACCCGGTCCAGTGCGCGAGCGATTCCTCCGGGAGATCCGGCGAACCGTCGACGCGGTACATGATCTTCAGCCTGCCGTCGCCGCGCAGGTGGCGTTCCCGGAGCCAGCCGGCGAAAGCGACCGCTTCGTCGGTGAAACCCAAGGCCAGCAAGGAAGAGACCGACAGCGACGCGTCCCGCACCCAGGTGTAGCGGTAGTCCCAGTTCCGTTCGCCGCCGATCCGCTCCGGCAGGCTCGTGGTCGGCGCGGCGACCATCGCGCCGGTCGGGGCGTAGGTCAGCAGCTTGAGGGTGATCGCGGAGCGGTCGACCATCTCGCGCCAGCGCCCTCGGTAGGTCGAGTGGCTCAGCCAGTCGCGCCAGAAGCCGACGGTCTCCTCGAAGGCCTTCTCGATCTCGGCGACCCGGGTCGCGCGGGGTTCCCCGCCGTCCGATTCGAGCACGAAACCGCGGACCTGCCCGGTCTCCAGGGTGACCGAGCCGTAGACGCCGCCTTCGATGACGTGGGCGTGGGCGAGCCGTGGATCCCCCGGTTCCCGGACCGCGTGCAGGGTCAGGGCGAACGGGCCGCTGTCGAAGAGCACGCCGTCCGCGGTGACGGTGGTGGTGTGCGGCCGTCGTGCGTAGTCGAAGCGCGGGACGACGTCCACGGCGAACTCGACGTGCCCGCGCACGCAGCGGATCATCCGGATCAGCCGGTGGCCCTGGGCGGCGTGTGGTCCGGTCGCCGGGCGCATGAAGTCGATGACCTCGCCGGTGCCCAGCCTGGTCATGAACCGCGTGATCAGGACGGCGGTGCCGGGGAAATAGAACTGGCGCGACGTATACGGCTCGCCGACGGGCCGGATCCGGCAGTGGCCGCCGCCGGGATCCAGGAGCGCGCCGAACACGCTCGGGGAATCGAAGCGGGGACAGCAGAACCAGTCGATCGCGCCGCCGGTGCTCACCAGCGCGGCGGTCTGCAGATCGCCGATCAGCCCGTGGTCGGCGATCGGTGCTTGGTGGTGGGTCACGCGGAACTCCTTGCCGGAAGGGGTTTTTCGACCAGCCTGACCCGACGGCGGGGAGCGGGCGTCACCCCGGCCGGATGAGTTCCCGGCCGCACTGACGCTCATCCGTCCGAGGTGATGTGCCCACCCCCGTCGCCGCTGTGCGATGGCCACCGTCAGATCACCCATTTCAGAAGGGACGGTGAGCCGTGGACACGTTGACCATCTGGTTGTTCCGCTCGGCCGACGGCGCGGACGACGCGGCGGAGACGGTGAAGGGCTTGGCGAAGAACCAGCTCATCTCGGTACACGACGCCGCGACGGTGTCGTGGCCGGTGGGAGCGTCCAAGCCGAAACTCCGCCAGTTGCGCAACCTGGCGGGCCGTGGCGCGCTGAGCGGCGCGTTCTGGGGGCTGCTCTTCGGCCTGATCTTCCTCGTGCCGCTGCTCGGTGCCGCCCTCGGCGCCGCGGCGGGCGCTTTCGGCGGGTTGACGTCGGACTACGGCATCGACGACGACCTGATCAAGCGGGTCAGGGGAGAGGTCACCGAAGGCACGTCGGCCTTGTTCCTGCTCAGTTCGGGCGCGGTCGTCGACAAGGTTCGGGACGCCTTCACCGGCGAAAACGCGCCGGAGCTGATCTTCACGAACCTGAGCGCGGAACAGGAGCAGGCCTTGCGCGAGAGCTTCTCGATGGAACTGGAACAGCAGACCGCCGAGGCTCCGGGAACGGGGCCGAAATGAGCGCGCAGTGGGGTGCCGAAGCCGAGCTCGCCGACTCCCGGCGGGGAGAGCGCCGGCCGGCCTGGGCGGGATGGATCGTCTTCGCCAGCGTGGTCATGCTCATCCTCGGCGTCTTCGACGTCATCGCCGGGATCGTGGCCCTGTTCCAGGGCGGCTACTACATCTCGGGCCCGGAATACACCCTCGTCCTGGACGTGACCGGATGGGCGTGGGCCCATGTGGTGGGCGGCGCGCTGGTGGCGGTCTCCGGCGGCTTCCTCCTCACGGGCGCGATCTGGGCGCGAGTGGTCGCGGTGCTCTTCGCGGCCGGGAACGCGGTGACCCACCTGGTGTTCCTCTCGGCGCATCCGGTGTGGTCGATGATCGTGATCGTCCTGTGCGTGACGGTCATCTGGGCGGTCCTCGTCCACGGTGACGAACTACCGGATCGTGGGTTGTGGTGACGGAACAACCCACCTCTCGAACACCACGAGCGCTCGCCGTCCTGCTCGGGGCGGCGGCGCTCGTGGTCGGAGTCGCGGGCGTCAAAGCGGTCGCCTGGCTGGCGGCGCCGACCTTGCTGGCGCTGGTCATCGTGATCACGCTCAGTCCCGCGCACGGCAGGCTGCGGCGCCTCGGTTTCCCCCGCTGGGCGGCGACGGCGGCGCTCGTGGTGTTCGTCTACGGGATCCTCATCTCCTTCTGTGTCGCGATGATCGTGTCGGTGGCGCAACTCGCGTCGCTCCTGCCGCGCTACGCCGACCGGATCACCGCCCTGTACGCCGAAATCGCCGGTGTGCTGGCGAAATTCGGTGCCGGGCCCGCCCAGTTGCGTGACCTCCTCGCGTCTCTCGATCTCGGCAAGCTCGTCTCCTACGCCGGCGCCCTGCTCGCCGATCTGACCGGTGTCACCACGAGCCTGGTCTTCCTGCTGGGGCTGTTGTTGTTCCTCAGCGCGGAAACGGCGGACATCGACGGCCGCATCGCCGGGATCGCGGGTGAGCGGGCGCGGACGGCGGAGGCGCTGCGCGACTTCGGCCGCCGCGTCAGGGTGTACTTGGTGGTGACCACGGTCTTCGGCCTCGTGGTCGCCGTGCTGGACGTCCTCGCACTGGTGGTGCTGGGCGTCCCGCTCGCGCTGCTGTGGGGGCTGCTTTCCTTCGTCACCAACTACATCCCGACGATCGGCTTCCTGCTCGGCCTCGCCCCGCCCGCCACGCTCGCGCTCCTCGACGGCGGGCTGCCGGTGATGCTGGCGGTGGTGGCGGTCTACGTCGTGCTCAACTTCGTGCTGCAATCGCTGATCCAGCCGAGGTACGTCGGCAACGCCGTCGGGCTGTCGGCCACGGCGACGTTCGTCGCGCTGGTGTTCTGGGCCTGGGTGCTCGGACCGCTCGGGACGCTGCTTTCGGTACCGGCGACCCTGCTCGCGCTGGCCGTCCTTGTCGACGACCCCGGCCGCAGCTGGGTCACGGCGCTGGTCGGTTCTCCCCGGCGGGGACCGGAGGGCGGTCAGGACAGGATGAGCACGACGAAGAAGAGGCACGCCACGATGTTCAGCAACCAGCCGTGGTCGTTCGTCCAGTCGCGGATGGCGGGCATGACCCGCGCCGCGCGCCGCCGGAAGAGAAGGTAGGCCAGGAGCGGCAGGGCGGCGATCAGCGTGGTGGCGACGAGGAACGGGACCGCCGCACCGAAACCCGCCCCGCCGCGGCCGGCGTCGAGGCCGACTGCGCACATCACGACGATGTCCGACGGAAAGAACGCGATGAGCAGGAATCCGGTACGGAATCCTCGGCGCGGACCCGCCGACATGAGCGATCCCAGCCATTTCGGCGGTTCCGCGGTTTCGCGGTGTGCCCAGTTCCGGATCGCGATACCCAGCAGGAGCGCCACCAGCCCGAATTGGACGATCGCGTAGAGGGAACCGTCCGAACCGGAAGCGAGGGGATCGGGCGGGAGAAGCCCCGCCAGCCAGGTGGTGAGCGCGGTCCCCGCCGTCGCGGCCGTGGCGACCCCCGCCACGAACGCGAGCGAGGTCGGGACCGCGCGTTTCGTCGTGATCAGGATCAGCGCGGACACGAACTGCGGTCCGGCCATCATGGTGATCGCGAGCGGAAGCACCGTGAGTGAGCCGTCCGTCATGTCCGTGACTCCCGTCCGAGGCTGTTCGACAGCGAATCGCGTTGCCCGCCACCGGTGTCCCGACGGCGACGGGCAACGCTCGCGCGGCGGTCGTACCGCCAGAGCCCGGGGCTTCGTGATCCGCGATCTCCAGAATGCGCCGCCGCGACAAGGAGTTCTTCCTTCGTGGCGGGTGAAAACGAGTGCCGGGTTTCGTCACCCACGGCGAGAAATCCTTTGTTTCAACCACTCTTCGCTACGAGTGTCACCCCGACTCACCCGCCAGGGAGGAGGTGACCGCCGCGCGGGGTGAGCAAGATCGGTCCCCTCACTCGTCTGGGGAATCGAAGGGAGACAATCGGTGAGCACTGAGCCGCGTCGTCGGTCCAGAGCCAAACTCGTCCTGACAGCACTGACTTTCGTGCTGGTCCTTTCGGCGCAACCGGGGGAAAGCGGGGCATCGGGAAAGACGGACGTCGTCCTTTCCGGTCTCGCCTTCGCCATCAGCGGGACCTCCCGCGTTTTCGCCTTCGTCTGGCATGTCCTTTCCAGTGCGGCGATGTCATGCGCCGGCCGGTGACCCGCGTCGAAGGCACCGCGACCCACGGCGGAGAACCCGTCGTGGTGCCGTCGCCGAAACTCGCCCCGCCGCCGCCCGCCTCCGACGTTCTCGAACGGGACCGTCTCCTGGACGCCCTCGATCAGGCCACCTCCGGCGAAGTCCCCAGCGTCACGCTGCTCAACGCGCCGGCGGGATCCGGCAAGACCGTGCTGCTCGGCAGCTGGTTCCGGCGGCGGGCGCGGCGGCACGCGACCGGTGACCATCTGGCCTGGATTTCCTTGGACGCCAACGACAACAAGGTGCACACCCTGTGGTCGTCGATCCTCCGCGCGCTGCACCGGAGCGCGGGGAAAGACTCGTTCCCGGAGACGATGCCCCCTCGGAACGCCTCCGCGCACGAATGCGTCGGCGCGTTCATCGACGCGTGCGCCCGGCTTCCGTGCCCGGTGATCTTGGTGCTGGACAACGCCCACGAATTGTCCGCACCGGACGCGGTGCGGAACGTGAACCTGCTGTTGCGCTATCTGCCGCCGGGAGTGCGGGTCGTCATCGCGACCCGGTTCCCGCCCCCGCTGATCCTGCCCCGGATCCGGCTCGAAGGGCGGCTGCGGGAGATCACCGCGCACCAGCTGAACTTCACCGAGGAGGAGACCGGAAAGCTGCTCGCCGGACAGAACCTCGCGCTGACACAGGCGGATCTGGACGAGATCTCCACCCGGACGGAGGGCTGGGCCGCGGGGCTGCGGTTCCTCACCCTCGCGCTGGCCGCCACGCCGGACACCGGTGCGGCGATCCGGGCCTTCACCGGTGAAGACCGGCTGCTGGCCGAATACCTGGGCGGGGAGATCGTCGGCCCGCAGCCCGCGCACGTCCGCGAGTTCCTGCTGAGCACGTCGGTGTGCCCCGACATCAGCGACGAACTGGCCACCCGCCTGACCGGGCAGGAGAACTCCGGGCAGATCCTGTACACGCTCACCCGTACCAACGCGCTGGTCACCCGGCACGGCCCTCGCTACCGTTGCCACCCGCTGCTGCGCGGCTACCTGCGCGCGGAGCTGAACCGGCGTCACCCCCGGGCTCACCGCAGGCTCCACCGGTCGGCGGCCGAATGGTTCACGGACTCCGGCGACGTGCTCGCGGCGTTGGAGCACGGTATCGCCGCGCAGGACGACGAACTGATCACGCGGTACATCCAGCGGTTCGGGCTGCGGACCGTCCTCGACGGACACGGGACCCGGTTGCACACGCTGCTCGGCGCGATGCCGGAGCACATCCTGGCCCGGCCGCAGGTGGCGCTCATCGCCGCCGTCGCCGCCCTCGACGTCCACGACCTCGTCGCGGCGGACCGGTACCTCGGCAGGGGCGACAATTCCGCCCAGTCGCTGCGTTCCGGGCGGCTGCGCGCGCTGAACGCCGTGGCCGTCCTCTACCGGGCGAGGTACGGCGGGCACCTGGACAAGGCGCTCGCGGAACTCCGGGCCACGAGCGCGGGTGACACCGGCGACGTCGATCTCGACCTGCTGGCGCTGGCCACCCAGGGGACCGCGTCCTTGTGGCTGGGCGACCTCCCGGGCGCCACCGGTGACCTGGAACGCGCGCTGCGCATGGCCACGCTGGAGCGGCGCGACGCCGTCCGGCTGCATTGCGAGATCCACCTCGCGGGGATCGCCCGGGTCCAGGGCGACCTCGCCGGGCTGGCCGTGCACACCAGCGCCGCGCTCGAACTGGCCCGGTCCCGAGGCTGGACCGAGACTTCGCGGACCGCGTTCCTGTACGCCGTGCTCGGGATGGCGGCCTACCAACGGCTGGACCAGGAAAGCGCCCGCCGGTTCTCCGCGCTGGCGACCCGGCTCTCGCCCGCGGTCGTGGACCCGGCCGTGGAACTGCTGACGGTGACCCTCAGCGCCGCCGTCGAATTCGGTCTCGCGGCCGATCCGCACGCCGTCGTCGAAACACTGCGGGGACACCGGAAACGGCTCGCGGCCGAACCGGTCGCACCCTGGCTCGTCGCCTGCACGGCGCCGATCGAGCAGCGACTGGCCCTGCGCGTCGGGGAACCCACCTGGGCGATGGACGTGACCGAACGGCATCGGCACCTGCTCGCGCCCTACGCGGAGCACGCGCTGCTGAGCACCCTCGTGCACCTGCACCGCGGCAGGACCGGTGCCGCGCGCCGCCGTCTGCGGCCGGTCATCGAGCGGCAGACCAGGCCGCTGGTGGCGCACACCCTGATCGAGAGCTGGCTCCTCGAAGCGGTCCTGGCCGATCAGGCCGGTGAACAGAACCAGGCGCACCACGCCGTCGGCCGCGCGCTCGACCTCGCGGCACCCCAGCAGGCGCTGCGGCCGTTCCACGACGCGGGCAGGCACGTCCGGGAACTCCTGGTGAGCGGGGCCGGGAGGTTTGGGCGCACGGAAGAGTTCGCGAGCGCCGTTCTGCAGTCCTTGCCCGCCCACCCCGGGGGCCCGGTCGATCCGCTCACCTCACGCGAGCTCGAACTCCTCACCGAGCTGCCGTCGATGCGCACCACCGAGCAGATCGCCGATTCGCTCTTCGTGTCGGTGAACACGGTCAAGACCCACCTTCGCGGTATCTACCGGAAGCTCGGCGTCAACCACCGCCGGGACGCCGTCGTCGCCGCACGACGGCGTGGCCTGTTGTAGTTCCGCAGCCCGACAGCGTCGTCGGGCCTTCTCGGCTACTCGCGCCACCCCGACAGCTCGACACCCTTGGCGACGTCCACCCGGTACCCGAGCGTCACGACGCCCTTCGCGCCCGGAGCGAGCGTCAGCCTCCAGGTGATCTCGCCCAGCTCGGTCCGCTCCACCGGATCCGGGACGGCACGGACGTCGCGAACCGTGATCGCCTCGTCGCGAGAGACCGGCGCCTGGTCCAGCACGGTCACGACGGCTTCGCGCGGGCTGTGGTTGACGATCGTCGTGGTGTAGGCGGCCTCCCGCTTGCGGACACCGGACAAGGTCGCCTTGCTCGCCGTGCGGTGCGAGAGTTCCCGGTCGACCCGGATCCGGTCGTCCACGCCGAGGGCGAGTTCGAGCTCCTCACCCGGCGCCCAGACTTCGAGCCGTGTGGTGCCGACGAACTCCGTCTCGTGGAACACGGACGCCTTGCCCGGCCGCAGCGTGTGCTCCGACGTGTTGACCACGGTCGCCCGCAGGAACGCCTCCGGTGACCGTGCCGGGGCGGTGATGTAGCCCAGTTTCGCCGTCAGTTCGAGCTGCGCCAGCGTCGTGCGGTGGCCCTGCGCTCCCGAAGGCACCGCCACCGGGCGTCCCGGCCGGTAGGTGACCGCGGTGGCGCCCTCCTCGGCGGTCGCGGTCCGCACCGCCATCGCCGGGGCGGGTGCCGCCAGGTTCCGGAAACCCGCCGCTTCCGGCATCCCGCCGCCCGCCGGTGACGCGCTGCCGTACGCGGCCCGCGCCATCGCCGGTTCGACCGGGCGCACGCGGTCGAGGAACCACGGTTCGAGTTCCGGGACCTCCACGGTGTTCGCCGGCCGCGCGGTCGAGAGCGCCAGCTCGCATTCGGGCCAGTCTTCGCCGGTGTGCTGGGTGATCCGCCCGTACCAGGTCACCGAGACGTCCTCGCCGCGGACGCGCACGTCGTAGCCGGGCTCCCAGCTCGCGTTCGCGACCACATAGGACAGTTCGAGCCCGATTTCCGCGCCGTCCTCCTGGCTTTCCAGCTCGACCGTGACCGTCGCGCTGTCCACTTCGGACTGGCCCTGTTTCGCCTGGATCTCCCGGTCCAGCGCGCCGAGGTCGTCGCGGAGCGCGGCCAGCCGGATGCCGAGTTCGCGGCGTTTGCCCAGCGCCTCGGCCAGCTGCGTGCCCAGCGCGTCGGTGACTTCGGCGACCCGGGGCGGCTCCGCCGTGCCCGCCGCGAGCGCCTTCGCGAAACTGCCGCCACTCCGCTTCGCCACGCCTGTCAGCAGGTCGACCTTCGCGCTCTCCGCGTCGACGGCGTCGGCGACCTCGTCGACCATCGCCTGGTCAGCCCGCCTCCGCTCGGTCAGCGCGCGCAGGGAAGCGTCCGCGGGCGCGGGGTGGCGCTCGACGGCGACGTCGACCCCGGCGATGACCGCCGGACCGGACCCGGTGACACGGACCGAATCGCTGTCCAGATTCCACGGCAGCCCGGCGAAGCTGAACCGCGTCTCGTTGTCAAGGCGTGCCGACGCCCGTCTCGTGATCCGGGCATGGTGGGGGTAGACGGTGACGGCGACGATCGGTGCTTCCACGGTGCTCGGCATGCCCCCGACGTTAGTCTCTTGACACCCGTTCAGGGGGCCGGAAACCTCAGCTGCGTCTTGCCCACCCGCCCTTGGGGGTCACGTGAGAGTCGCCAGGCTCGCCGCCCTGTTCACCGCCGTCTTGGTTCTGCCGGCGACGGCATTGCCCGCCCAAGCCGACGCGCCACCAACGCCGGTCTTCAAGGACGGTCAGGCGCAACCGGTGTTCAACCCGGCGGACGTCATCCGGGAGAACGTCTGGGTCACCGCGCCGGTCGACAGCGACGGCGACGGCAAGGACGACCTCGTGCACGCGGAGGTGGTGCGGCCGCGCGCGACCCTGCAGGGCATGAAGGTCCCGGTCGTCTACCAGGCCAGCCCGTACTACGCGGGCGGCAACGACGTCGCGAACCACAACGTCGACGTCGAGCTGTACGTGCCCGGCGCCAAGCGCGCCCCCGCGGGCCCGCGGATCGCGACCAGCACCGTCGGCCCGAACGCGGCGCCGATCAGCTGGCGCTACCAGGACTACTTCACCGCCCGCGGCTTCGCCGTGGTGTACGGGGAGTCGCTCGGCAGCGGCCAGTCCACCGGCTGCCCGAGCACCGGCGACGTCAACGAGACCATCGGCGCGAAGTCCATTGTGGACTGGTTGAACGGCAGGGCGGCGGCGCGTGACGCGTCGGGCAAGGCCGCCGTCGCGGACTGGAGCACCGGCAAGACCGGCATGACCGGCGTTTCCTACAACGGGACGCTGCCCAACGCGGTGGCCAGCACCGGTGTCGAAGGGCTGGAGACGATCGTCCCGATCGCGGCGATCTCCAGCTGGTACGACTACTACCGCAACGACGGCGCCGTCGTCGCGGCAGGCGGTTACCAGGGCGAGGACGCGGACGTGCTCGCCGACTACGTCTACACGCGCCAGGACCGCGCCGTCTGCCGTCCGCTGATCGACGGCATCGCGGTCGACCAGGACCGGGTGAGCGGCGACTACAGCCCCTTCTGGGACGTGCGGAACTACCGCAACGACGTGCGCAAGGTGCGGGCCTCGGTGCTCGTGGTGCACGGCCTCAACGACTGGAACGTCAAGACCGACCAGGGCACCCGCTGGTACGAGGCGCTCAAGCAGCACGGCGTCGAGCACAAGATCTGGCTGCACCAGTCCGGCCACGCCGACCCGTACAGCCTCCGCCGCGACGTCTGGCTCGCCACGCTCAACAAGTGGATGTCGCACTACCTCTACGACCTGGACAACGGCATCGAGCGCGAGCCGAAGGCCACCATCCAGCGCGAGGACAATTCGTGGGTGGACGAGGCCGAATGGCCGCTGCCCGGCACCCAGGACGTGAAGCTCTACCCGTGGCCCGGTGGCTCCTCGAAGGGCAAGCTCGACACGGGCAACGCCGTTCCGGGCAAGCCCGCCGTCGAGAAGCTGGCCGACGACGCGAGCAAGACCGTCGAGCAGCTCGCCAACGCGGCTTCGTCGGGTAACCGGCTGCTGTACTCGACCACCGCGGCGAAGCAGCCCGTACGCCTTTCCGGTACCGCGAAGGCCGGACTGTCGGTGTCCTTCGACAAGCCCGCCGCGAACGTGACGGCGGTGCTCGTCGACCGCGCCCCGAACGGCACGGCCAAGGTGATCAGCCGCGGCTGGACCGACCCGCAGAACCGCCGCGACCCCGCCCGCACCGACCCGATCACCCCCGGTGAGAAGTACCAGATCGAGGTCGAACTGGTGGCGAAGGACTACCTGCTCGCGACCGGGCACAAGATCGAGTTCCTGCTGGCCTCCAGCGATCACGACTACACGCTCCGGCCGAAGGCCGGCGCGGGGATCTCGCTCGAGCTGAACCGCACCACCGTGGTGCTGCCGGTGGCGGGCGGGAAGCCCGCGCTGCGCGCCGCCTTCGGCTGAGTCCCGGCCGGTCCGCCCCGAATGCCACGTCCACCCGGACGTGGCATTCGGCGTTTCCGGGTGGAAAACGCCGACCCGACCTCGGGCTTGTATGGAAAATGTATTTCCTCCGGCTTTGCTTCGCCGCGTCCGGCTTCCCCACCAGATGGAGGTCTCCATGTCCAGGTTGCGCCGCTTCGCAGTGCTCGCCGCGGCCGCCGCTCTCCCCGCGCTCGGCCTGACTCTGGCCGGTACGACGCAGGCGTCGGCCGCTCCGAACTTCCAGGTCCCGTTCAAATGCGGGGTGACGGTCACGGCCGCGACGTTCAGCGGGCACAGCCCGGCGAACTCGGTCGACTTCCAGAAGTCGGGGATCACCGGGATGCCGGTGCTGGCCTCGGCGGGCGGCAAGGTCACCCGGGTCGCCAACGAAGGCAGCACGAGCTACGGGCGCTGGGTCGAGATCGACCACGGTGGCGGCTGGACCACGCGCTACGCCCACCTGTCGACCCAGTCGGTCTCGGTCGGCCAGGCCGTCAGCCTCGGCAAGCAGATCGGCACGGCCGGGGCGACCGGCGGCGTGAGCGGTCCTCACCTGCACTTCGAGGAGCGGCTCAACGGAACGGCGCAGAAGGCGAAGCTGAACGGGGTCGCGGTGCCGTACTACGGCCACACCAACTTCACCAGCAAGAACTCGTGCGGCGGCAACCCGTACGAGGCCACCGAGGTGTGCGGCAGCGGCTTCTCCGTGGTCGACTCGCAGGCGCTCGCCGGCGGTTCCGGCACGGCGTACCTGCTCTACAACGCTTCGACCAAGGCCAACTGCGCGACCACGCTGAAGGCGGTTTCGCTCGGCACCGCGTCGCCGGTGTCGGCGTTCCTCGAAGTCCAGGGTTCGGCGCGCACCACCGATTCCGGCAGCTTCACCTACTACGCCGGGCCGGTGAAGAAGACGGCCGCTTCGACCTGCGTCAAGTGGGGCGGCTCGGTCGGGACGAACGCCTACGAGAGCCCGTTCGAACACTGCGGCTGATCCCGAGGAGCCGGGCACGGTAGACCACCCCACCGACAGGACCGGCGCCCCGGACCGGGCCCGGCGGCGGTTGTCCACAACGGTCCCGGCCGTCCACAGATCTGTCCTGCCCCCACCCAGCGGCCCATTCCCGCCGCAGGGTGGGGGCATGACCACATCCACCCCGACCGGCAGGACCAAGGTCGACCTGAAGGATCCGGCGGACCTGCTCGCCGCGATCCCGTACATCCTCGGGTTCCACCCCGAGAACTCCGTCGTCGTCTTCGGGCAGCGAGGCCCGGACCGCAAGCAGCAGGGCCTCACCCTGCGCGTGGACCTCCCGCCGCCCGGCCTGGAGAAAGACCAGGCGCTCGACCTCGCGGCGCGGCTCGCCGCGACCGCGCACACCGGCGCCACGGTGGCCGTCGTCGGCGGAGGCGCCCCGAACCCGGCCGGGCGGCCGCCTCGCCGCCGCTTCGTCCGGCGCCTGGAATCCTCGCTCGCCGAGTACGACATCCCGTTGCTGCACTCGCTCTGGGTGCCGTCTTTCACCGCAGGCGTCAGATGGGGGTGCTACCGCGAGAAGACCTGTGGCGGCATCCTCCCCGACCCTCGCGAGTCGGTGATCGCCGCGGTCGCCATCGGCGACGGCCGCGTCATCCGCGAGAGCAGGGAAGAGCTGGAGCGACTCTTCGAAGCCGGTCCGGCGGAGACGCTCGCGCGGCGTGCCGATCTCCTGAACCGGCTGGCCGACCCGCCGTGGGGAGACGACGCCGTCGTCGAAGGAGGGCTCGCCGAGGTCAACGCGGCCCTCGCCCGTTACCAGCGGGGTGACCTGACGCTCACCGACGATCAGGCCGTCCGGCTGGCCTGGGCGCTTTCCCTGGTCGAGGTCCGGGGCGCCTGCCTGCTCACCGCGGCTCCCGCCGACTCGCCTTTGGCGCGGGTCGCGGAAGATCTCTGGCTCCGGCTCGCCAGGGAGCTACCGGAGCCGGAATCCGCCGAGGCGCTGTGCCTGAAAGCGCACGCCGCCTACGCCCGCGGCGATCTCGCCTCCGCCGGGATAGCACTGGCGAGGGCCTGCGAAGTCGATCCGGACCACAACCTGGCCAGGCTGCTGACCGCCGCGTTGGACACGATGCTGGCGCCGTCCGAAGTGGCCGGAATCGTCCTTCAACAGCGAGAGGAAGCGCCGCCCGCGCTCAGCCTCGAGCCGCTTGGCGGGACTGAGTGAACGCCCACGCGTCGGCCACGATGCCGTCGAGGTCGGTGCGCTCGGGCTTCCAGCCGAGTTCGCCGTTCGCCCGCTCGCTGGAGGCCACCAGCACCGACGGGTCGCCCGCCCGGCGCGGCGCGACCGCGGCGGGGATCTCGTGACCGGTGGTGCGGCGGCACGCCTCGATCACTTCCAGCACGGAGAAACCGGTGCCGCTGCCGAGGTTGTAGACGCGGTGTTCGCCGTCCACCGCGTGGCGCAGGGCCAGCTGGTGCGCGTCGGCGAGGTCGACCACGTGGATGTAGTCGCGGATGGCGGTGCCGTCCGCGGTCGGGTAGTCGTCACCGAAGATCTGGATCCGCTCGCGGTCCCCGGTGGCGACCTGGAGCACGAGGGGGATCAGGTGGGTTTCGGTGGTGTGCCGCTCGCCGAAGGTGCCGTAGGCGCCGGCGACGTTGAAGTAGCGCAGGCTGACGGCGGCGATGCCGTGGGCACGCGAGAACGACGTGATCGCGTGGTCGATGGCCAGCTTCGTCGCGCCGTAGGTGTTCGTCGGCTGCGTCGGCGCCGTCTCCGGGATGGGAGAGGACTCGGGCTCGCCGTAGGTGGCCGCGGTGGAGGAGAACACCAGCCGCTTCGTGCCGTGGTCGCGCATCGCCTCGAGCAGGCGAAGCGAGGTCAGGACGTTGCCCTCCCAGTACTTCGCCGGATCCGTCATCGACTCGCCGACCAGCGACTTGGCGGCGAAGTGGAGGACACCGTCGAAGCCGTCGCCGAGAAGGCGCCGCGCGACCTCGGCGGCGTCGCCCTCGACGAAGGTGGCGTCCGGGTGCACCGCGTCGGCGTGCCCGGTGGAGAGGTCGTCGACCACGGTGACGTCGTGCCCGGCCTCGATGAGGCGGGCCGCGCAAACGCTGCCCACATAACCGGCTCCGCCCGTCACCATCAGCTTCAGGGTCTTGGTCGGTTCGTCGGTCACGTTCGCGCCTTTCTGCTGCGGATGCGGTCGCGGCCCAGTGTCCTCGCCCCCGGGCACCCGTCGCGCCCGGGGGTGGGGGTCGATCAAGCTCCGAGACCGGTCCGCTCTAACCCTCACTAAGCTCGTCGCGGCCCGCGCCGCGCGACGGCACCGCGGTGAACAGCCTGGGGTGGCGCAGATCCGCCGCCTCGTACGCGGCCTTCACCGCCCGCCCCACGGTGTCCACATCGGACTCGCGGACCAGTGCGATGGCCGAACCGCCGAAACCGCCGCCGGTCATCCGCGCGCCGAGCGCCCCGGCTTCGCGGGCCGAATCGACGGCGAGGTCGAGTTCACGGGTGGAGATCCGGTAGTCGTCGCGCATGCTGACATGCGAGGCGTCCAGCAGCGGGCCGATCTCGGTGATCCGCCCGGCACGCAGCAGCTCCACGGTGTCGAGGACCCGCTGGTTCTCCGTCACGACGTGGCGCACCAGCGGCACCAGGTCCTCCGGAAGCCTGGCGAGCGCGGCGTTCAGCCCGTCGACGCCGATGTCCCTCAGCGCCTTCACTTCGAGCAGTTCCGCGGCGCGTTCGCAGCCCCGGCGGCGTTCGCCGTAGCCGCCCTCGGCGTGCGAGTGTTTCGTGCGGCTGTCCATGATCAGGATCCGGACGCCGGATTCCTCCAGCGGGAACGGCACCTGCTCCATCTCGCCGGACCGGACGTCGAGGAACAGCACGTTCGATTCCGTGCAGCACAAGGAAGCTGTCTGGTCGAGCAGACCGGTCGGCGCGCCGACGAAGTCGTTCTCCGAACGCTGCACCCAGCGCGCCACCTCGTGCAGGGCGGGCGAACCCGCGCCGGTACCCGGAGTGCGGCCCGCCAGCCCCAGGAGGGCGAGCGCGACGGCGCATTCGAGCGCGTGGGAGGAGGACAGGCCCGCCCCCGAGGGCACGTCCCCCGCGATCGCCACGTCCGCGCCGGCGCCGAGTCCCTGGTCACGCAGCACCCAGGCGACCCCCGCCGGGTACGCGGCCCACCCGTCGACCGAGCCGGGCCACAGGTCGGCGATGGTGAGCGGGCCGGATTCCTGGACCCGGCCGTCCGAGCCGAGGGTGGCCACGGTCAGCACGCCGTCCTCCCGCGGGGACGCCGCCGCGGCGAGCCGGTGCGGGAGGGCGAAGGGCAGCACGAAACCGTCGTTGTAGTCGGTGTGCTCACCGATCAGGTTCACCCGGCCGGGTGCGGACCAGACGCCCGCCGGAGCTCGGCCGTGCAGGGTCCGGAAGGTCCCCGCAGCGTCGGACGCGGCGCTCACCTGGCCTGCGCCAGCACGGCGTGCAGCGCCGAGACGGGCACCTGGGCGGTGTTGTTCCCGCCGGTGACCTCGATGGTCCCGCCGGGCGCCGTCTTGCCGACCTTGACCCGGCTGCCGGGCACGATGCCGACCGACTTGAGCTCCGTCATCAGCGTCTCGTCGAGCTGCACGTGCTCGGCGATCCGGCGGATCTCGACTTCGCCGCCACCCATGCGGGCGAACTCGTCGAGCCGCACCAGGTCGGCTTCGGCCGGCGGGGCGGGATCGCCGTCGCCGAGCTTGTCCAGTCCCGGGATCGGGTTGCCGTAGGGCGACGTGGTGGGGTGGTCGAGCAGCTTGACCAGCTTGCGCTCGACGGCCTCGCTCATCACGTGTTCCCAGCGGCAGGCCTCGTTGTGGACGTGTTCCCACTCCAGCCCGATCACATCGACCAGGAGGCGCTCGGCGAGCCGGTGCTTGCGCATGACCGCGATGGCCAGCTCGCGGCCGTGTTCCGTCAGTTGCAGGTGCCTGTCGTCCGCGACCACGACCAGCCCGTCGCGTTCCATCCTGGCGACGGTCTGGCTCACGGTCGGGCCGCTCTGCTGCAGCCGCTCCGCGATCCGGGCCCGCAGCGGGACGACACCCTCTTCTTCGAGTTCGTAAATCGTACGCAAGTACATCTCTGTGGTGTCGATGAGATCGTTCACGCTGTCCCCTTCGTCCGCGTTGCTCATCGTAGTCGCTGGCACTGACAGCGACGCACGCGTGGGGACAACAAGCTCCGAGGCGGGAAAAGTCCCCCAAGCTGGGCGTGGAGCCGCGAGGCACGGGAAGATGGGCCCATGCGCCCCATGATCACCACCAGCGAACTCGCCGCGCAGCTCTCCGGGCCGGAATCGGCACGCTCCGTAGTCCTCGATGTCCGCTGGCGGCTCGCGGGCCCGCCGGGCGCCGATTCCTACCGTGAGGCACATCTCCCGGGCGCGGTGTACGTCGACCTCGACACGGCGCTCGCGGGGGAACCGGGCGACGGCGGCCGTCACCCGCTGCCCGAGCCGGAGACGCTGCAGCGGTACCTGCGGGCGGCCGGGATCCGCGCCGGTCACCCGGTCGTGGTGTACGACGACTCCGACGGTTCGGTCGCGGCACGGGCGTGGTGGCTGCTGCGCTGGGCCGGGCACACCGAGGTCGCCGTGCTGGACGGCGGATTCGCCGCCTGGGCCGAGGAAGAGCGCCCGCTCACCGGTGAGATCCCCTCGCCCGAGGAGGGCGACATCGTGGTGAAGCCCGGTGGCATGCCGGTGCTGGACGCGGCCGGGGCCGCCACGCTGGCCAGGGAAGGGCTGCTCTTCGACGCCCGCGCCAAGCCGAGGTACGCGGGGGAGACCGAGCCGATCGACCCGCGCGCCGGGCACATCCCCGGCGCGGTCAACGCGCCCTTCTCCGGGCATCTGGCGGAGGACGGCCGCTGGCGTGACGCCTCGGAACTGGCCGAGCGGTTCGAAGGACTCGGCGTGGATCCGGGAACCCCGGTCGGTGTCTACTGTGGATCGGGCGTCACCGCTTCGTCCGTCGTCCTCGCGCTCGAGGTCGCCGGTCACCCGGAGCCCGCGGCGCTGTACGCCGGTTCGTGGTCGCACTGGTCCCGTGATCCGGAGCGGCCCGTCGCCACGGGAGACCTGCCCGGCTGACCCGCGGTCGGTCCGGGACGGGGGCACGAGCCGCTTCCGGGCACTAGAGTCCGTGCCATGCGAGCACCGGCCGTCGTATGGGACTCCTCGCTGCTGGGTTACGACCTCGGCGGCGAGCATCCGTTCAATCCGGTGCGGCTCGAACTGACGATCCGGCTCGCCACCGAACTCGGCGTGCTCGACGGGGTCGAGCTGCTCGTCCCCGGGCCCGCGGGCGAAGACGAGCTGCGCCGCGTCCACATCGGCGAGTACATCGAGGCCGTCCGGCAGGCGCCGATGACCGGTGCCGATTTCGCGCACGGGCTCGGCACCGAGGACAACCCGGTGTTCACCGGGATGCACGAGGCTTCGGCTCTCGTGGTCGGCTCGACGTTGCTGGCCGCGCGCAAGATCGCCGAGGGCGAGGCGACCAGGGCGGTGAACATCGCCGGCGGGCTGCACCACGCGATGCCGGACAGGGCGTCGGGCTTCTGCGTCTACAACGACTGCTCGGTGGCGATCTCGTGGTTGCTGGACCACGGTTTCGACCGCGTCGCGTACGTCGACACCGACGTCCACCACGGCGACGGCGTGCAGGCGGCGTTCTACGACGACCCCCGGGTGCTGACCGTTTCCCTGCACCAGCACCCGTTCACGCTGTGGCCGGGCACGGGCTACTCGGCGGAGACCGGCAAGGGCGGCGCCGAGGGCACCGCGGTCAACCTCCCGCTGCCGCCCGGCACCCGTGACGGCGGCTGGCTGCGGGCGTTCGACGCCGTGGTGCCGTCGCTGCTGGAGCAGTTCCGGCCGCAGATCCTCGTCACCCAATGCGGCGTCGATTCGCACGAAGAAGACCCGCTGGCGGATCTCTCGCTCTCGGTGGACGGCCATCGCGCCATCTACCGGCGGCTGCGGGAACTGTCCGAAGCGCACGCGGGCGGCCGCTGGCTCGCCGTGGGCGGCGGTGGCTACCAGCTGATCCGGGTGGTGCCGCGGTCCTGGACCCATCTGCTCGCCACCGTGCTCGACCGCGACGTCGACCCGGCGACGGCGCTGCCGCCGAACTGGGTCGCGTCCATCTCCAGGGCGGCGCCGAACGCCGAGATCCCGCCCAGCATGTCCGACGACCGCGAAACCGCCTTCGTCCCGTGGGGAGACGGGGCGGACGAGCCGGTCGACATCGCCATCCGCGACACCCGCCGCGCGATCTTCCCGCTGCACGGTCTCGATCCGGACGATCCGAGGGACTGACATGACCAGTGAGGACCCCGGGCCCACCGGGAACCGCGACCCCTTCGACTTCCCGCGCGAGTGGGAGGCCGACGTCCTGCTCTCCGACGGCGGCACGGTGCACCTTCGCCCGGTGATCCCCAGCGACGCCGACGGGCTCGTCGCCTTCCACGGCCGGTTGTCCGAACGAACCCGGTACTTCCGGTACTTCGGCGCCTATCCACGGATCCCGCAGCGGGACCTCGAACGGTTCTCCGTCGTCGACCACCACGACAGGGTCGCCTTCGTCGCGCTGCTGGGCGACGACATCGTGGCCGTCGGCCGCTACGAACGGCTCGAACACGGGCCGTCGGCCGAGGTCGCGTTCGTCGTCGACGACGCCCACCAGGGCCGAGGGCTCGGGTCGATCCTGCTGGAGCACCTGGCCGCGGCCGCTTCGGAATCCGGGCTCCGCCGCTTCGTCGCCGAGGTGCTCGCCGAGAACGCGGCGATGGTTCGCGTGTTCCGCGACGCGGGCTACCAGGTCAGCCGCGAGATCGAAGAAGGCGTGCTGCACCTGGAGTTCGACATCGACCCGACCGAGGAATCCCTCGCTGTCGCCCGCTCCCGGGAACAGGCCGCCGAGGCGCGCAGCGTGCACAACCTGCTGCACCCCAAGTCGGTCGCGGTGATCGGCGCGTCCACCGATCCGACGAAGATCGGCTACGTCGCCCTCACCAACCTGCTGAGCGCCGATTTCGCGGGCACCGTCTACCCGGTCAACCCGGAGCACAAGTCCGTCCGCGGCGTCCACGCCTATCCGTCCGTCGTGGACATTCCCGAGGACGTCGACCTCGCGCTGGTCGCCGTCCCCGCCGAGGCCGTCGAGTCCGTTTTGGACGGTGCACTGGCCAAGGGGGTCAAGACTCTTCTGATCGTCTCGGGCGGGTTCGCCGAGGCAGGTCCGCACGGGCTGCACGCCGAACTGAGGCTGGTCGGGGAGGCCAGGGCGCACGGCATGCGCGTGGTCGGCCCGAACGCGCTGGGCGTGCTCAACACCGACTCCGCGGTCCGGCTCAACGCCACCCTCGCGCCCCGGCTGCCCGCCCGCGGCCGCACCGGGTTCTTCTGCCAGTCCGGCGCGCTGGGCACCGCGATCCTCGCCGACGCCGAAGCGCGCGGCCTCGGGCTTTCGACGTTCGTCTCGGCGGGGAACCGGGCCGACGTCTCCGGCAACGACCTGCTCCAGTACTGGGAGACCGATCCGGCGACCGATCTCGTCCTGCTGTACCTGGAATCGTTCGGCAACCCGCGCAAGTTCGCGCGTCTCGCCCGGCGGCTGGCGCGGACGAAGCCGGTGGTGGCGGTGAAATCCGGCAGGCACGCCGTCCGACCGCAGCTCGCCGCGACCTCGGCGGAGGTCGACGAGTCCAGCGTCCAGGCGCTGTTCGAGCAGGCGGGCGTCGTCCGCGTCGACACGCTCGCGCAACTCTTCGACACCGCGCTGGTCTTCGCCCATCAGCCGTTGCCCGCCGGGCCGCGGATCGCCATCGTGGGCAACTCCAGCGCCATCGGGCTGCTCGCCGCCGACACCGCGCGGGCGCAGGGCCTCCGGCTGGCCTCGGATCCGGTCGACGTCGGGCCGCAGGCGGGTCCGGAGGAGTTCGCCGCGGCCGTGCGCGAAGCACTCAACTCACCGGAGACCGACGCGCTCGTCGTGGTCTTCGTGCCCCCGCTCGCCATCCCGGGGACCGCCTACGCCCGCGCGCTGCGGGAGGCCGTCGTCGAGATGGACAAGAACAAGCCGATCGTGTCGACCTTCCTGGCCGTCGAGGGCGTGCCGGACGAACTGGCCGTGCTGTCCGAGGACGGCGTGCCGACGCGGGGTTCGGTCCCGTCGTACCCCAGCCCCGAACGCGCGGTGAACGCGCTCGCGCGGGTCGTGCGTTACGCGGCCTGGCGACAGCGGCCGCAGGGCAATCTGGTGCGGCCCGCGGGACTGCACGCCGAGCAGGCTCAGGCGATCGTCAACGAACTGCTGACGGGCGAGGACGGCAAGACGACGCTGCTCTCCGACGACGACGTGGTCCGGCTCCTGGGCTGCTACGGCATCGACGTCGTCCCGTTCCGGGTCGTGACTTCCGCGGACGAAGCGGTGAAGGAGGCCGAGGACCTGGGATTCCCGGTCACCCTCAAGGCCGTCGACGAGCGGCTGCGCGGCAGGCCGGACCTCGCCGGGGTGCGGCTCGATCTGTCCTCTGTGGACGGAGTGCGCCGGGCGTACCTCGACCTGAGGGAGATTTCCGGCGACGACGACGTCTACGTCCAGCGGATGGCGCCCAAGGGCATCTCGTGCGTGATCGGGCTGCAGGACGACCCGTCGTTCGGCACGCTCGTGTCGTTCGGTCTCTCCGGGCTGGTCAGCACGCTGCTGGGCGACCGCGCCTACCGCGCCGTCCCGCTCACCGACGTCGACGCCGCCACGTTGCTGCGCGAGCCGCGGACATCGCCGCTGCTCACCGGGTACCGCGGCGACGAACCCGCGGATCTGGCCGCGCTCCAGGACATCGTGCTGCGCGTCGCGGCGCTCGCCGAGGACAACCCCGAGGTCCGCTCGATGACGCTCGACCCGATCCTGGCCTCACCGGACGGCGCTTTCGTCGCCAACGCCCGGATCGTGCTGGGCCCGCCGCCGTCCCGCCCCGACACCGGGCCGCGGCGGCTGCGGCCGATCAACGCCCTTACTTGAGCCCGGGGAGTACGCGCGCCCTCGCCGATCAGGAATCCCAATCCTGGGGCGAGCGTGCGGCGAAATCCGCGTCGTGGCCGGTGAACTCCGCGATATCGCCCCGGATCGTGTTGTGGAACGCGGTGACCCGCCCGTCCTGGACGACCATCGTCTGCACCGCGCGTTGCTCCCAGGCGAGGGGGCCCGCCGGGATGGACATCACCGTTTCGGTGTGCACGAGGTCGAGCCCGCCGCCGAGCGGGCGGCTCGACACCTGGCGGAGCTCCAGCCTGCTGCCCCGGTAGATGGTGTCGAAGATCTTCTGACTTTCGCGGGCGATCGTCGCGCGGCCGCGCTGGATGCGGCCGATGACGTCGACGAAGTCCACGTCTTCGGCGAAGTTCGCGGCCCACGCCTCACCGTCGCCGGTGTTCCAGGCGCGTTCCAGCGAAGTGATGATCTCCTCGGTGGTCATCGCTGTCCTCCTTTTGCAACGTCTGTCCCCTGTTTAGCAGGAAGCGGATGCTCGTGTCGCTGCTCCGGTGACGCAGGTCCCTGTCGAAGAACGCGCTCAGTTCGGCTCGCTGGGCCGCGACGCTCCGCGCCGGGTCGATGGTGCCGATGAACGCGGCCGGGGCGTTGCCCAGCTGCGGCAACAGGGTCTGGTAGTCGGTGAAGCTGAAGTGCTCGCCGTCCGGTAGGCGCGTTTCGCGGGTCCAGCCGCGCTGGTTGCGCTGGAACTCCTGCCAGGACGCGTCCGAGGCGGCGCTGTGATTGCCCGCGCTCATCAGCAGGAACGGCCGGTCCAGGCCCTCGTCGGCGACACGGCCGAAGATCCGCTGCGACTGCGAGTGGGCCATGCTGCCGTCGAGGTCCGCCCCGGCGACGATGCGCCTGTCGGTCACCATCGTCTCGCCAGCGGTGAACCCGCCCGCGGAGTGGCCGAACATGCCGGCCCGGTTCAGGTGGAGCGAGTCGAGGACGAACCGGGTGTCCTGGACACGGGTCTCGATCACCCGCTTCGACACCTCGATGCTCGACGGCGGCAGGGCCTTCTTCTCGACGCGGCCACCGGGGAACTCGACCGCTTCCGCTTCGTGGGTGTGGTCGATCGCCACGACGACGTAACCCTCGCTCGCGAGCTGCTCCTGCAGAGTGGTGCCGTGCGAACGGGACAAGGTGCCGCCGGGCGAATACAGCACGACAGGTCGCTTGCCACCCAGCGCCGGCGCCCCGAGCCGCGAGTGGGTGGGGAAGCGGTAGTCGATCAGGCTCGCGTCCATGCCCAGTTTGGCGGCGTCGCCTTCGGCCACCACCTTCGCGACTCCTGCTGCCATGTAAGGCGCTTTCGGCTTCCCGCTCCGCAAGGCCGGGTACCGCACGGTGACCATCAGTTCCCGCGTGACGCCGGGAACCCACGGGTCCTGGCGGGAGTGGTCGACCAGGTGGAGATCGGTGCTGCCGACCGCGTACGGCCCGGTCGGCGCGGTCAGGCTCAAGCGGACGGGCGCCGCCGACGCGGACGGCGTGAGGAGGACGGCGGGCAGCGCGAGCGCGGTGGCGAGGACGCCGATCCGGCGCAGTGTTCGTGTCATGGCACCGAACTTAGGGAGCGCGCCGGTGCCGGGGCATCAGGAAGATCACCGGTCCCGACCCTGGGATCCCACCCACCCCGCAATTCGTCCTCTAGTTGCGGTAGTTCGCGTTACCAACTACCGCAACTAGAGGACGAATTGCGGGGGATCAGGGGCGGGGGTAGCGGATCTCCCGGGCGTCGGCGACACCTTCGGCCGCGAGCTCCCGCTTGAGTATCTTGTGCGTCGCCGTCCGCGGCAGTTCCTCGACCACCCGCACGAACCGGGGCCGCTGCTTCGGCCCGAGATCGCCTTGTGCCACCACGAAAGCCGCGAACTCGCCCGCGTCGACCGGCGCCCGGCAGACGAGCGCGGCCATCACCTGGTCGCCCACCCGCGGATCCGGCACGCCGTACACGGCCGCCTCCCGGACCGCCGGATGCCGGAGGAGCGCGCGTTCGATCGGGGCGGTGCCGAGGTTCTCGCCGTCGACTCGCAGCCAGTCGCCGAGCCGCCCGGCGAAGTAGCAGTAGCCGTCCGCGTCGAGATAGGCCAGGTCGCCGGTGTGGTACATCCCGTCACGCATCCGCTCGGCCTCGGCGGCCGGATCGCCGTAGTACCCGGCGAAGAAGCCCGCTCCGCCGGTGTTGACCAGTTCACCGACCGCCTCGGCGGCGTTGAGCAGCTTCCCGCCCGCGTCGAATTCCGCCGGGGGACAGGGTTTCCCGGTCTCCGGATCGAGGATGGCGACACCGTCGAGCAGGCGGCCGAGCGAACCGGCCGGGGTGGTGGCGTCCCGGCCGAAGTTCACGCCGCCCTCGGTCGAACCGAACGCGTCGACCACGTGGCAGCCGAACCGCTTGCCGAAAGCGGCGAGGTCGGCCTCAGTGCCTTCGTTGCCGTACACCAGTTTCAGCGGGTTGTCGGCGTCGTCGTCCCGCTCGGGAGTGGCGACCACATAGGACAGTGGTTTGCCGACGTAGTTGGCGTAGGTCGCGCCGAACTCCCGGACGTCCGGCAGGAAACCGGAGGCGGAGAACCGGCGCCGCAACGCGATCCCCGCGCCCGCGGCGAGCCCGACCGACCAGCCGGCCATGATGGCGTTGGAGTGGAACATCGGCATCGACACGTACACCGTGTCCCGTGTGGACAGACCAAATCGGCTGGCCAGCATCTCGCCGGGATACGCGATCTTGCCGTGTGTGCACCGGACGGCCTTCGGGTCGCCGCTGGTTCCCGAGGTGAAGATCAGCATGAGCAGGTCTTCGGGCTTCGCCGCCACGGGAACGACAGCCTCCCGCAGCGGTTCGAGCTCGCTCAACGGCAGCACCGGGACGGCCGCTTCGGACAGCAGCGGAAGGTACTTCTCCTCCGCGAACACCAGCTCGCAGTCGGCCAGCGCGACGTCGCGGGCCAGCGCCGCGCCCCGGCGCGTCGGGTTCAGGCCGACCAGCACGTGCCCCGACAGCGCCGCGCCGCCGAGCAGGAACGAGAACTCGGGGACGTTGTCCGCCAGCAGCCCGAAATGCCCGCCGGGACGCAGCATCCGGGTGAGCGCGGCCGCGTGACCGGCGCAGGCCCGGACGTGCTCGGCCCAGGACCAGCGCCGGTCTCCGAACAGCAGCCCGGTCGACGGGTCTTCTGCCCGGGCGAGCAGGAGTTCCGTGACCGTGGGCGTCATGCCGGGTCCGCGGCCAGGAGATCGCCGAGGCCCCGCGTCTGCGCGGTCGCCCCGCCGAGGGTGAACTCGAGCCGCTTCGCCGCGACGAAGTACCGGTGCAGCGTGTGGTCGACGTCGATGCCGACCCCGCCGTGGATGTGCACGGCCGTGTGCGCGACACGGTGCCCGGCCTCGGCCGCCCAGAACTTCGCCGTCGCGACCTCTTCGGCCGCCGGAAGTCCTTCGCTCAGCCGCCAGGCGGCCTGCCACAACGTCAGCCGGACGGCTTCGACATCGACGTAGGCGTCGGCGAGCCGCTGCCGCACCGCCTGGAAGCTCCCGATGAGGTGGCCGAACTGCTTGCGTTCCCGCGCGTACGCCGCGGTCAGTTCCAGTGCCCGTTCGACGACGCCGAGCTGCTGCGCGCAGACCCCGATCGTGCCGCGCAGCCGCAGCCATTCGCCGACGTCGCCCAGCGAGACCGCGGACTTCGCGCCGGACAGTTCGACCAGCGCCGCGTCGGCGTGGTCGACGGTCCGTTGCGGCGAGACGGTCACCGAGTCCCGGTCGAGCAGGAACACCTGACGGCCGCCGTCGAGGGCGGCTTCGACGAGGAAGCCGTGCGCGAAAGCGCCCGAAGGCACCGCGGTCTGCGCGCCGGTCAGCCGCCAGCCGTCGCCGTCGGCCTCGGCGGTGAAGCCGCAGGGCACGCCGTAGTCCGGCAGCGCCACCGCGAGAACGTGGTCGCCACGCAGCACCGGGACGACCCATCGCTCGGCCAGCCGGCCGTCCCCGAATTCGGCGATCGCGGCCGCGGCCATGACGGCCGAAGTCAGGTAGGGCACCGGCGCGACCGCGCGGCCGATCTCGGCGAGGACGGAACACTGTTCCAGCAGCCCGAAACCGCCACCGCCCACCGACTGCGGCAGGGCTGCGTCGACCACTCCCGCCTGGGCCAGGGCGGTCCACAGTGGAGCGTCGAACCCGCCGGAACCGTGCGGCCCCAGCACGTCGGGGGTGACCTTGTCCGTGAGGATCCGGCGTGTGAGCGACGCGAGGTCCTGTTGCGCTTCGGTGAGCGTGAAGTCCATCTGTGCCTCCTAGCGCGTGATGGGCAGGCCGAGGGCGGTCGCGGCGATCATGTCCCGCTGGATCTCGTTGGCGCCGCCGCCGAAGGTGAGGATCAGCGACGACCGGTGCAGCCGTTCGACCCGGCCGCGCAGCAGCGCGCCGGGGGAGCCCTCGCGGACCACGGCGCCCGCGCCGAGGATCTCCATCATCAGCCGGTAGGCCTCGGTCGCGAACTCCGTGCCGAACACCTTGGTCGCCGAAGCCTCGGCGGGGCCGAGGTCGCTGCTCGCGGCCGCCCAGGCGATCCGCCAGTTCCGCAGTTTCAGGTACTCCGCGTGGGTGTGGATCCGCGCCAGGTGCAGCCGCACCCACGGCGCGTCGATGACGCGGGAGCCGTCGGGCAGTTTGGTCGTCTGCGCCCAGGTTCGCACCTCACGCAACGAGGTCTGGATCGGGGCGGCCGAGGTCAGCGCGACACGTTCGTGGTTGAGCTGGTTCGTGATGAGCGGCCAGCCCTCGTTCTCGCCCGCGACCCGGGAGGTCACCGGTACGCGCACGTCGTCGTAGTAGGTGGCGCTGGTGCCCGGTCCGGCGACCGTGCGCACCTTCGTCCAGGAGAAGCCGGGCGCGGACGTCGGCACGATCAGCATGCTCAAGCCCTTGTGCCTGCGGGCGTCGGGGTCGGTGCGGGCGGCCAGCCAGATGTAGTCGGCGTACTCGATCAGGCTCGTCCACATCTTCTGGCCGTTGATCACGTAGTCGTCGCCGTCGCGGACCGCGCGGGTGCGCAGCGCCGCCAGGTCGGTCCCCGCGCCGGGCTCGGAGTAGCCGATCGCGAAATGCAGCTCGCCGGCGGCGATCTTCGGCAGGTAGAACGCCTTCTGCTCTTCGGTGCCGTAACGCATGATGGTCGGCCCGACGGTGTTCACCGTGAGGAACGGGACGGGCACCCCGGCGGCGGCCGCCTCGTCGGTGAAGATGAGCTGGTCGAGCATCGGCCGGTCCTGTCCGCCGTACTCGCGGGGCCAGCCGATCGCGAGCCAGCCCGAACTGCCGAGTTCGCGCACGATTTCCTTGTACACCACACTGTCGCCGTACTCGCCGCCGTCACCGGCCAGTGCTTCGCGGCGTTCGGGGGTCATCAGTCCGGCGAAGTACTCCCGCAGTTCCCCCGCCAGTGCGCGCTGCTCCGGCGTGTAGTCGATCCGCATCCGTCACCTCTGCCGTCGGTGCTCGTTACTGGTGCCATGACCGCCCGCGGCGGTAGGGTAGAACCTGTTCTAGTTGTACCAGTGCGGCGGCGAGGAGGGAATATGGAGATCGACGTCGATCGCTCGCTCTGCGAGGCGAACGCGATCTGTGTCGGCTTCGCGCCCGAGGTCTTCGATCTCGACGACGAGGAGGAGCTGGTCCTCGCGTCCGGCGAAGTTCCGGCGAACCAAGTAGAACGTGTTACTCAAGCTGTGGCGAGCTGTCCGAAGAACGCGCTGCTCATACGTGGTTAGCACCGTTTATTTAGGTCTTGCACGGAACAAGAACAGATTCTAGTGTGTGCGGAGAGGCAAGGAGGCCCGGAGTGAGTTTGGACGGCAAGACGGCCATCGTCACCGGAGCCGGCGCGGGACTCGGCCGGGCCGAGGCGCTGGCGCTGGCCGCGGCGGGCGCCTCGGTGGTGGTCAACGACGTCTCGACGGCGGCGCAGGTGGTGGCCGACGAGATCGAGGCCGAGGGCGGCAAGGCCGTCGCGGTCACCGGCGACGTGTCGGAGTCCTCGACCGCGGACGCGCTGCTCACCGCCGCCGTCGACCATTTCGGCGGACTCCACGTCCTGGTCAACAACGCGGGCGTCCTGCGCGACCGGATGCTGTTCTCGATGTCCGACGAGGAATGGGACATTGTGCTCGGCGTCCACCTGCGCGGGCACTTCCTGCTTTCCCGCAACGCGGGGGCGTACTGGCGCGACAAGTCCAAAGTGGACGGCGCCCCGGTATACGGCAGGGTGGTCAACACCGCGTCGGAGTCCTTCCTGCTCGGCGCCCCGGGCCAGCCGAACTACGGCGCGGCCAAGGCAGGCATCGCCGCGCTCACCGTCTCCACCGCGCGCGGCCTCTCCCGCTACGGCGTCCGCGCCAACGCGATCTGCCCGCGCGCCCGCACCGCGATGACCGAAGCGGTCTTCGGGGCCGACGCGCCGGAAGGGATCGACCCGCTTTCGGTCGACCACGTGGCCCCGTTCGTGTCCTTCCTCTGCTCGCCCGAGTCCGACCGGGTCAACGGCCAGGTCTTCCTCGTCTACGGCGGGATGGTCGCGCTCATGCGGCCGCCGTCGGTGGAGCAGCGGTTCGACACCGTCAACGGCACCTGGACCACCGAAGAACTCGCCACGAGCGTGGGCGGCTACTTCGCCGACCGAGACCCGGAACGCATGTTCTCCGCGTCCGAAATCATGTCGCTGCCGTGAATCGGAGGAGATGACGATGGGCAGGCTCGACGGCAAGGTGGCCCTGATCACCGGCGGTGCCCGTGGCCAGGGTGAGGCGGCCGCGCGGCTGTTCGTCGCCGAGGGCGCACGGGTGGTGATCGCCGACATCAACGACCTCGACGGCGGGAAACTCGCCGCCGAGCTCGGCGAATCGGCCGTCTACCAGCATCTCGACGTCGGCGACGAGGCCGAGTGGGACGCCACGATCGAGCGCACGGTCGCCGAGTTCGGCCCGCCGACGGTGCTGGTCAACAACGCGGGCATCCTGCATTTCTCGGAACTCGGCAAGACCACGCTGGCCGACTACGAACGCGTCATCCGGGTCAACCAGATCGGGGCGTTTCTCGGGATGCGTTCGGTCGTTGAACCGATGACCGGGGCCGGAGGCGGCTCCATCGTCAACGTGTCCTCTGTGGAAGGACTCGCCGGGATGCCGTTCCTCGTCGCCTACACCGCGAGCAAGTTCGCGATCCGCGGGATGACCAAGGTGGCGGCGCTCGAACTCGGCGCGAAGAACATCCGGGTCAATTCGGTCCATCCCGGCGCGATCGACACGCCGATGGTCGCCGCGGCGGCGGGCGGGCAGAAGATCGACATGTCGTGGGTCGGCAAGAAGGTCGCCTTGGGCCGCGTCGGGCAGCCGGAGGACATCGCGAAACTCGTGTTGTTCCTGGCCAGTGACGAAAGTTCGTACAGCACGGGCTCGGAGTTCGTCGCCGACGGCGGTGCCACGGCGACGCACGCCCTCAAGTTCTAGCGGGGAGGTGCCGAGAGCAGAGTGAACACCGCTAACGCACTGGGGCGTTGACAGGTGGAGTAAGACTCGGGGCAGGCTACTGGGAGGTTCTGTGGGAGCGTCGGTGTCCGTCCCGGGTATGGGTGCGCTCACACAGGTCGGCAGGCTCGCGACCCTGTCGTGGGAGGTCCTGCGCGCGATCTTCAAACGCCCGTTCCAGTTCCGCGAATGGATCCAGCAGTGCTGGTTCTTCGCCAGCGTCACCATCCTGCCGACGGCGCTGGTGGCGATCCCGTTCGGCGCGGTCATCGCGTTGCAACTCGGATCGCTGACGCAGCAGATCGGCGCGCAGTCGTTCACCGGCGCGGCGAGCGCGCTCGCGATCGTGCAGCAGGCCAGCCCGCTGATCACCGCGCTGCTGGTGGCGGGCGCGGGTGGCAGCGCGGTCTGCGCCGACATCGGCGCCCGCAAGATCCGCGAAGAGATCGACGCGATGGAGGTGCTCGGGGTCAACCCGATCCAGCGCCTGATCGTGCCCCGCGTCCTGGCGGCGATCGTGGTTTCGGTGCTGCTGAACGGTTTGGTCAGTGTCGTCGGGGTGCTCGGCGGCTACTTCTTCAACGTCGTCATGCAGGGCGGTACCCCGGGCGCGTACCTCGCCAGCTTCAACGCGCTCGCGCAGGTGCCGGACCTGTGGATCAGCGAGATCAAGGCGCTGCTCTACGGCTTCGTCGCCGGGGTGGTCGCGGCCTTCCGCGGGCTGAACCCGGCGGGCGGGCCGAAGGGCGTCGGCGACGCGGTGAACCAGGCCGTGGTCATCACCTTCCTGCTGCTGTTCCTGATCAACGTCGTGCTGACGGCGATCTACCTGCGGATCGTGCCGCCGAAGGCGATGTGACATGGCAGCCGAACCCGCTGTTTCGGACCGGACCCTGGAGATCATCGCGCGCCCCGGCGCGATGCTGGAGGGCTTCGGGGGGCAACTGTCCTTCTACTTCCGGGCGCTGGCGTGGACGCCGCGCACGATCCGGCGCTACGGCCGGGAGGTCTTCCGCCTGCTGACCGAAGTCAGTTTCGGCACCGGCGCGCTCGCGGTGATCGGCGGGACGCTCGGCGTGATGATCGGGATGACGCTGTTCACCGGTCTCATCGTCGGCCTGCAGGGCTATTCCGCGCTGAACCAGCTCGGCACCGCCGCGCTGACCGGCTTCATCTCGGCCTACTTCAACACCCGCGAGGTCGCCCCGCTTTCGGCCGGGCTCGCGCTTTCGGCCACCGTCGGATGCGGCTTCACCGCGCAACTCGGCGCGATGCGGATCTCCGAGGAGATCGACGCCCTCGAGGTGATGGGCGTGCCGAGCATGCCCTATCTCGTGACGACACGGGTGATCGCCGGCGTCACCGCGGTCATCCCGCTCTACGCCGTCGGGCTGCTCTCGTCCTACCTCGCCTCGCGGCAGATCACCATCTGGCTCTACGGCCAGTCCGCGGGCACCTACGACCACTACTTCACGCTGTTCCTGCCGCCCGAGGACGTCCTGTGGTCGTTCCTCAAGGTGATCATCTTCAGCGTGCTCGTCATTCTGTCCCATTGCTACTACGGCTACACCGCCAGCGGTGGGCCCGCCGGGGTCGGGGTCGCGGTCGGCCGCGCGGTGCGGACGGCGATCGTGCTGATCTCGGTGCTCGACTTCTTCCTGAGCCTCGCGATCTGGGGCGCCACGACGACGGTGAGGATTTCCGGGTGAACAGGGGGACACTGCTGCAGCGGCTCCGGCACCAGGTGCTCGGGCTGATCTTCCTCGTGGTGGTCGTGCTGTTCTTCGTCACCACCATCGCCTTCTACCAGAAGGCCTTCACCACGGTGACCCTGGTGAAACTGGAGACCGACCGCATCGGCAACCAGATGCGCGAGGGCGCGGACGTCAAGGTGCGCGGGATGGTCGTCGGCGAGGTGCGGACGATCCAGGCCCACGGCGATCGCGCGACGATGGACCTGGCGCTGCAGCCGGACAAGACGTCGGTCATCCCGTCGAACGTGTCCGCGCGGCTGCTGCCGAAGACGTTGTTCGGTGAGCGGTATGTCGCTTTGCAGATTCCGGAACGGCCGGAGCGGCACATCGGTGAGGGCGACGTCATCCCGCAGGACCGCAGCAGCAGTGCGATCGAGCTGGAAACCGTGCTCGGCAACGTGATGCCGCTGCTGCAGGCCGTCCAGCCGGAGAAGATGGCCAGTACGCTCAACGCCGTCGCGTCCGCTTTGGACGGTCAGGGCAAGCAACTCGGCTCGACGCTGGCGGGACTTTCGGACTATCTCGGCAAGATCAACCCGTCGCTGCCCGATCTCAAGGCCGACGTCACCGGCCTGGCTGACGCCGCCGCGATCTACGACAAGGCCGCGCCGGATCTGCTGGCCGCGCTGTCGGATCTGACCACCACGAGCAAGACCCTGGTCGAGAGCCAACGCGGTCTCGCCGACGTCTATTCGACGGTGACCGCGGCGTCGCTCGACCTGACGAGCTTCCTGAAAGTGAACCAGGACAACCTGATCCGCCTCACCACCAGCCTCCAGCCCACTTTGGACGTCCTCGCGAAGTACGCGCCGGAGTACCCCTGCCTGCTCAAGCAGCTGGCCGGATCGGTGCCCCGCGCGGAACTCGCGTTCGGCAAGGGCACCGCGCATCCCGAGGTCAGCCGGGTGACGATCGAGTTCACGCCGAGCCGCGGCAAGTACCTGCCCGGCGTCGACGAGCCGAAGTACAACGACAAACGCGGTCCTCGGTGTTATCCGGAGGTCCCGCCGCCGGGACGCTGGCCGCAGTATCCGCCGGACGGCGCGATCGACGACGGGTCCTCGAAACCCGCGCCGCCGCGCGACCCCGACGGCAGGCTGCCCGCCGGTGGGAGCGCGGGCGGTTCGGTGGTGAACACGCCGGACGAACAGCGGTTGATCGACCTGCTCGTGTCGCCGGCGATGGGGACGACACCGGACCAGGTGCCGAACTGGGGCAGCCTGCTGGTGGGGCCGCTGTACCGGGGCGCGGAGGTGGAACTGCGATGAGGTCCTTCGTGCCGGATCTGGTCAAGATCCTCGTCTTCGCCGTGGTCACCGTGCTGCTCACCGCGATCCTCGGCGCCACCATCGCGAACACCAACTTCGGCGAGACCTCGGGCTACACGGCCAAGTTCACCGACGCGTCCGGGCTCAAGGAAGGCGACGACGTCCGCATCGTCGGCGTGAAGGTCGGGCAGGTCGGCGCGATCGAGGTCGAGGAGGGCGACCGGAACTTCGCCCAGGTCCACTTCGACGTCCAGACCACGCACCGGCTGCCCGCCTCGGTGACCGCGACCATCAAGTACCGCAACCTGGTCGGGCAGCGATACCTCTCGCTCGGGACGGACATCGGGGACGAGAAGTCGTTGCCGCGCGGCGGGATCATCCCGCCCGAGCGCACCAAACCGGCACTGAACCTGACCGTGCTCTTCAACGGGTTCAAACCGCTCTTCCGCGCGCTGAACCCCGAGGACGTCAACAAGCTCTCCTACGAGATCATCCAGGTCTTCCAGGGCGAGGGTGGCACGATCACCAGCCTGCTCGCGCACACCGCGTCGGTCACGTCGGCCATCGCGGGCAAGGACAAGATCATCGGTGACGTCATCGCGAACCTCAACACGGTGCTCGGCACGGTCGAGAAGCGCTCGCCCCAGCTGGGCGAGCTGATCGACCAGACCCAGCGGCTGGTCACCGGGCTCGCCGAACAGCGGCAGCCGATCGGGGACGCGGTCACCGCACTGGGCGACCTCACCGTCGCCACGACGGGCCTGCTCGCCGACGCCCGGCCCGCGCTCAAGGACGACGTCGTCCAGCTCGGGGCCCTGTCACAGAACCTCGGCGACTCAGAACAACTGCTCGACCATCTGCTCCAGGTGCTGCCGGGCAACCTGCAGAAGTTCACCAGGACGCTGAGCTACGGCAGCTGGTTCAACTACTACCTGTGCGGGATCTCCGGCAGCATCGGCATCAAGTCGCTCAACATCGAACTGCCGATCACGCCGCTGCCCGGCACGCAGCGACCGGAGAGGTGCGGGCCGTGAAGCCGCTGAAGCAACGAAACCAGGCAGCGGTCGGGGCGGTGACGCTCATCCTGATCGTGCTGATCACGGCGACGACGTACTTCTCCGACCGGATCCCGTTGTTCGGCAGCGGGACGACGTACTCGGCGTACTTCGGCGAATCGGCCGGATTGGCGCCGGACAACGAGGTCCAGATCGCCGGGGTCAAGGTCGGCCAGGTCAGCTCGGTGGAACTGGCGGGCAAGAAGGTGCTGGTGAAGTTCCGGGTCAAGGACGCCAGGGTCGGCGACGCGACGTCGGCGTCGATCGAGATCAAGACACTGCTGGGCGAAAAGTTCCTCGCGCTGACACCGAAGGGCAAGGCGAGCCAGGATCCGAACGCCACCATCGGGCTCGACCGCACGCGGACGCCGTTCGAGCTCCAGGACGCGTTTCAGCAGCTCTCGGGCACGGTCGGCGAGATCGACACCGCCCAGCTGGCATCGAGTTTCACCGTCCTCTCCGACGCGCTCAAGGACAGCCCGCAGTACCTGAAAGACGCGCTGGGCGGGCTTTCCTCCCTGTCCAAGACGGTTTCCTCCCGCGACGGTGACCTGAAGACGTTGCTGGCCAACACGAGCAAGGTGTCCAAGACGCTGTCCGATCGCAACGCCCAGCTGAAGCGGATCCTCGACGACGGCAACCTCCTGCTCGCCGAACTGCAGAACCGGAAGGACGCGATCAGTACGTTGCTCAAGGGCACGCAACAGGTTTCCGCCCAGCTGTCCGGTCTCGTCGCCGACAACCGGCAGCAGTTGAAGCCGACGCTGGAGAAACTCGGGAAGGTCACCGACATCCTGCAGCGCAACCAGGACAACCTCAACCGCAGCCTCGCGCTGATGGCGCCGTTCGCGCGCGTCGGCGCCAACGCGACCGGAAACGGGCGCTGGTTCGAGGGCTATCTGTGCGGGCTGTTGCCGCCGACGATCATCGCGGGCGCGTTCCAGGTCAACCCGGAGGGCTGCACCCCGCCGATCGCGGCGCCGAACCAGGGGGTGGGCGGACGATGACCATCCACACCCGCACCGGGCGCACGCTCTACACCTGGGTCGCGTTCGTCTGTGTCCTCGTCCTGATCGTGACGGCCGGTCTGTGGCTGGTGTTCAAGGAGCCCGGCGGGACCAGGATCAGCGCCTACTTCGGGAAGACCGTCGGGCTCTACGCGGGATCGTCGGTCCGGGTGCTCGGGGTGAAGGTCGGCGAGATCACCGGTGTGACGCCGCAGGGCGAAGCGGTCCGGGTCGACATGCGGATCGACGACGGCACCCCGATCCCGGCCGACGCGGGAGCCGTCGTCGTCTCGCCGAGCCTGGTGAGCGACCGGTACGTCCAGCTGACCCCGGCGTACGAGAGCGGCCCCGAAATGGCCACGGACACGGTGATCGCCAAGGAGAAGACGGCGACACCGGCCGAACTCGACGACCTCTACACGAGCCTCGACAAACTCTCGACGAGCCTGGGACCCAACGGCGCCAACAAGAACGGCGCGCTGTCCGACGTGCTCGACACCGCCGCGGCGAACCTCGACGGCAACGGGAAGAACCTCAACACGACGGTGACGAGGCTGTCCGAACTGGCCAAGACGCTGGACGGGTCCAAGGGCGATCTGTTCACCACGGTGCAGAACTTGAACTCCTTCACCGGCGCGCTCGCCGACAGCGACAAGCAGCTCGACGAGTTCTACCGCCGGGCCGCCGACGTGAGCGGGTTCCTGGCCGCGGACTCCGCCGACGTCGGCGCCGCGCTGAACTCACTGGCGACGGCGATGGGCGACGTCGAGAAGTTCGTCGCGGAGAACAAGGACCTGCTCTCGTCCAATGTGGACAAACTGGCCGGGCTGACGAAGGTGCTCGTGGACCAGCGGGCCTCGCTCGCCGAGGTGATCGACATCGCGCCGACCGGGGCGACCAACTTCATCAACTCCTACGACGCGGCGTCCGGCACGATCGCGGTGCGGGACAACCTGAACGAACTGACGCATCCGCCGATCCTGACCGTCTGCCGCCTGATCAGCGCGAGCACGCCCAAGCCGATCCCGGACGCGCTCGGCGGCATCTGCAAGCAGCTCGCGCCGATCCTCGACGGCACGCTGAAACTCCCGTCCGTCCCGCAGGTCTTGGCCTCGCTGCAGAGCGGTGAACTGCCGCCGCTGCCGCTCCCGCTGATCGACGTCATGAGCAAGGGGCTCCCGAAATGAGGCGGCAACGGCAGAAGATCGCGGGGGTGATGGCGGGCGTCCTGGTGCTGGCCGGCTGCGGTGACGGCGGTTTCTCGGGGCTGTACAACACCCCGCTGCCGGGTGGCGCCGACCTCGGTGACCATCCGTACCGGCTCTCCGCGCAGTTCTCCGACGTCCTCGACCTCGTTCCGCAGGCGAGCGTGAAGGTCAACGACGTCCCGGTCGGCAGGGTCGAGAAGATCGATCTCGCGCCGGACACCCGCTCGGCGTGGGTGAGCATGGTCGTCAACGGCGACATCGCGCTCCCCGCGAACGCGCGTGCCGAACTCCGGCAGTCGAGCCTGCTGGGGGAGAAGTTCGTCGATCTGCACGCGGCGTCCGGTGTCAAACCCGAAGGCGCCCTCGCCGAGGGCGCGAAGATCCCGCTGGACCGCACGAACCGCAACCCCGAGGTCGAAGAGGTCCTCGGCGCGCTTTCCCTGCTGCTCAACGGCGGCGGGGTCGAGCAGATCCAGAAGATCAGCCACGAGCTCAACGAAGCGCTCACCGGCAACGAGGCCGAGGTCCGCGCGCTGCTGTCCCGGGTGGACACGCTGGCCACCGAACTCGACGGGCACAAGGGCGAGATCCTGCGGGCCATCGACGGCCTCGACAAGCTGTCCAAGACCCTGGTCGGCCAGACGCAGAACCTCACGAACGCGCTCGACAATCTTTCGCCGGGGCTCAAGGTCGTGACCGAACAACGGGATCAGCTCGTCGGCATGCTGCGGTCGCTGAACACGCTGTCCGGGGTCGCGACCGACACGATCAAGGCCAGCGGTGATCAGCTGGTGGCGAACCTCCGCGCGTTGCAGCCGACGCTGAAGAAGCTGACCGAGGCGGGCCAGGACCTCCCGACCGCGCTGCGGATCCTGCTCACGTACCCGTTCCCGGACTACGCGGGCAACGTGATCAAGGGCGACTACGCAAACGTGGAAGCCAAGATCGACCTGAACCTGGACACCTTCCTCGAGAACATGAACAACTCGTCGCAGCCGATCATCCAGCTGCCGGGGACCCAGGGCACCGGAACCCCCGGCGCGATCCCGTTCAACAACGGCGCCGCGCCGCCCGTGCTGCCGCTGCCCACCGGCGATCTGCCGCAAGCTCCTCAGGCACCGCAAGGGGACGTGCTGGGCGGCGTGCTCGGCGGGCTCCTCGGGCCGATCCTGGGAGGTGGCCGGTGATCACGCGCAAGACCAAGATCCAGCTCGCGGTGTTCGTCGTCATCGCGGTGGTGTCGGTCGTCTACGCGGGCGGCAAGTACGCCGGGCTGGACCGGCTGTTCGGCACCCGCGGCTATCTCGTCACCGCGCAGCTCGTGGACTCCGGCGGGATCTTCGTCAACGCCGAGGTCTCCTATCGCGGCGTCGCGGTCGGCAAGGTCGCCTCGATGACCCTCACCGAGCACGGCATCGACCTCGGCCTCGACATCGATTCGGGGGCGCCGAAGATCCCCGCGGACACGAAGGCCGCGGTCGCGAACCGGTCGGCGGTGGGGGAGCAGTACGTCGATCTGCTGCCCATGCACGAAAACGGGCCGTACCTCGCGCAGGGGTCGGTCATCAAGCGGGACAAGACGTCGATCCCGCTCGCGCCGGACACCGTGTTGTCCAATTTGGACAAACTGGTGTCGAGCGTGAAGCCCGAATCGCTCAAGACCGTCGTCGACGAGACCTACGAGGCGTTCGCCGACGCCGGCCCGGATCTGCGGCAACTGCTGGACAGCACCGGTTCCCTCACCGCGACGGCGACGCAATACCTGCCCGACACCCAGGGCCTGCTGGCCAACTCGCGGACGGTGCTGGACACCCAGCGGCGCCAGGGCGACAACATCACGAAGTTCTCCAGCGGGCTCAAGACGATCGCCGCGCAGCTCAAGACGTCCGACCCGGATCTGCGGCGCGTGATCGACGAAGCGCCCAAGCTGAGCCGCCAGATCAGCGACGTGCTGGCGGTTTCGGGGACCGACCTCGGGGTGCTGTTCGCGAACACGCTCACCACCGCCCAGATCACCTCCGCCCGCACCGACGCGATCGAGGAACTCCTCGTCGCGTACCCGATCATCTCGGCGTTCTCGCGGTCGACGTCGCCGGACGGCACGGGTCACCTCGGCGTCGTGTTCAACTTCTTCGACCCGGTCTCGTGCACGAAGGGCTACGAGGGCACGAAACAGCGTCCTGCCAACGACACCACCGAAGCGCCGGTGAACACCCAGGCGTACTGCGCCGAGCCGCCGGGGAGCCCCACAGGCGTGCGAGGCTCACAGAACGCCCCCTATGCCGGGAAGCCGCCCGCGGTACCGGAGCGGCCGAAACAGACCCCTCAGGCGGCGGAATCCGCGCAGCTGCCCGGCGTGCTGAGCCTGCTCAGCGGCTCCGGTCCGGGCGGACTGGGCGCGCTGCTGGGCGGCAAGTGATGCCCACCCGTGCCCTCACCGTCGTCGCCGCGCTGGCGGTCCTCGCGGCCGCCTGGTTCGGCTGGTCGTGGTGGAGCGCGGCCCGGGACGACGGCCTGGCCCGCGGCCGGGAACGGGAGGCCGTCCTCGCCGCCGCGTCGGGCCAGCTGGAAGTGCTCAACACGATCGACTACCGCACCGGTGCCCAGGACGTCGACCGCTGGCTCGGCGTCACCACCGGACGGCTCGGCAAGGACCTCGCCGGCGACCGGCAGACCCAGATCGACCGGGCGAACACCGGCAAGACCGTCGCGACCGCGAAGCTCAAGCAGGCCGCGGTCACCGAACTCGACGCCGTCGCCGGGACGGCGAGGCTGATGGCGGTGCTGGACGTGAAGGTCAGCACCGGCGGCGGATCGGCCGCGCCCAAGGTGAGCAGGCTGACCGTGGACTACCAGCGCGTCGAAGACGGCTGGAAGGTCAGCGCGGTCCAGGCGGCGGGTTCATGACCGGGCGCGCTCAGCGAATCCTCGTCGCGATCATCGTGCTGGCCACCGGATGCGCGGTGTGGTTCGGCATCCAGGCGTCCTCGCTGGGTTCGGACGGCAACGCGGCACTGGTGGACCAGGCCGCCACGGCCGAGGTCGCGGACCAGGTCGGCGCCGGGGTGAAGGCCGTTTTCTCCTACGACTACAGCAACCTCGCGCGGACCGAGCGGGCCGCCGCCGACGTGCTGACCGGCGAGGCGACCGGGCAGTACCGGGACCAGTTCGCTTCGGCGCGCACGCGGGCCGAAGAACAGAAGCTGGTGCGCACGACGACGGTGCGTTCGCTCGGTGTCCGGTCCTTGCGCGGCGACCAGGCGGAAGTGCTGTTGTTCCTCGACCAGCAGACGATCGCCGCGGGCGGAGGTACACCACAGTCGTCGGTCTCCCAGCTTTCGGTCACCGCGCACCGCGTCGACGGCCGGTGGAAGATCTCCCAGCTCACCGCGCTGTGATCACGAGATCCGCTTCATGTTCGCGCCGGTGATGGCACCGTTGGAAACGGTGTAAGAACCGGAGAAAGTCCGGATCGAACCGTCGGTCTGCCGGGCCGAAAGATCGACGTACACCCTGTTCCCGCTCACGTTCGTCACGGTGAGGGCGGCCCAGGAAGTCGTCGCGTATCCCTTGCGGTACGAGGCGAGAGTGCCGCCTTTGGCCAGCCTTTGCCCGCCGAGACTCCACGCGGTGGAGAAATCACCCCGGTTGATCGCGTCGTAGTAGGCGATCACCGTCTGTGCCACCGGAACCGAGGGTGCGGGCGCGGGTTCGGGATAGATCGTCCGTGTCGTCTGTGGCGCGGCATAAACCGTCTGTGGCGGGGCCGCGACCACCGGTGGCTGTACCACGATCGTGCTCGTGGGAGCGGCCAGTGCGACGACGGGAGTCGCCGTGCCCTGATTCGGTGTCGCGCACGCGGCCAGTCCGCCCGCGGCCATTATCGTCAAAGCCGCCCAGTTCTTCGCTCTCATTGCCAAGCCCCTCGTTTCTCGTTTGTCGTTCGTATTACCCGAGAATGCGAGAAAAGCGCCCGGCCCACTAGAGGACTTGTCCCTGTTACCGATACCGGAAAACGCGCCGGGACCGTTATCGGATCTTGCGTGGGCCGTCGTTGGGCGACCCTCGTCTCACGCCGGACCGCCACCGGGTTTAGCGTTAGGCATGACCACTGCACCTGTCGATGTCGAGAGCGCCCGCCGCGACTACGCGGCCCTCGTCGACCGTGGCCTCTCCCTGGACATCACCCGCGGCAAGCCGTCCCCCCGCCAGCTGGACCTCGCCGACGGACTGCTCGCCCTCCCCGGAGATGTGCGCAAGGCCGAGGACGGCACCGACGTCCGCAACTACGGCGGCCTCAAGGGCCTGCCCGAGCTTCGCCGCATCTTCGCCGGGCCGCTGCAGGTCCCGGCCGAGCAGCTGCTGGCCGCGGGCAACTCCAGCCTGGAGCTCATGCACGACTCGATCGTGCAGGCCTTCCTCAGCAAGCTCCCGGGCGCCGAGCGCCGCTGGGCCGACGAGGCGAGCGTGAAGTTCCTGTGCCCGGTCCCGGGTTACGACCGCCACTTCGCGCTGGCCGAGCGCTTCGGCATCGAGCTGGTCCAGGTGCCGCTCACCGAGACCGGCCCGGACATGGACGTCGTCGAGCGTCTCGTCGCCGAGGACGCCGCGGTCAAGGGCATCTGGTGCGTGCCGAAGTACAGCAACCCGACCGGTGTCACCTACAGCGACGACACCGTGCGCCGGCTGGCCGCGATGACCACGGCCGCCCCGGACTTCCGGATCTTCTGGGACAACGCCTACGCCGTGCACCACCTCACCGACGTCGAGGTGCCGCTGGCGGACCTGTTCGCGCTGGCCGCGGAGGCGGGCAACGCCGACCGCGTGTTCGTCTTCGGCTCGACCTCGAAGGTGACCTACGCCGGTGGCGGCGTCGGCTTCTTCGGCGCCTCCGAGGCCAACCTGGCCTGGTGGACCGGCCTCATCGGCAAGCGGACCATCGGCCCGGACAAGGTCAACCAGCTCCGGCACGCGCAGTTCCTGTGTGACGAGGACGGCGTCCGCGAGCACATGCGCAAGCACGCCGGGCTCATCGGGCCGAAGTTCGCGGCCGTCGACGAGATCCTCACCAAGGAACTGGGCGAATCGGGCCTCGCGTCCTGGACCAAGCCGACCGGCGGGTACTTCATCTCGCTGACCGTGCCGTCCGGGACCGCCAAGGAGGTCGTGCGGCTGGCCAAGGAGGCGGGCATCGCCCTGACCCCGGCCGGTGCGACGCACCCGTACGGCGACGACCCCGAAGACGCCGTCATCCGCATCGCCCCGACGTACCCTGAGCTGGCCGAAGTCGAAGAGGCGATCCGCGGTCTCGCGGTCTGCGTTCGCCTTGCGGCGGCTACGAAGAAATAATTCCGAGATCTTTTCCAATCCGGGTCACGGGTGGTTCCGAACGTCCGAGTGGGTGGGTGTGCACCGCAAAGACGAGAGGAACCACTCGTGTTCGGAAAGCCCTTCGTTCGTACCCTGATTTCGCGCAGCGCCGAGAACCGCACGGATCGCCGCCGGTTCTTGAAGGCCGCAGGCGCGGCGGGGCTCGGTGTCGTCGGCGCGACCTACCTCGGGGTACAGGCCACGTCGTCCGCTTCGGCCACGGGTGACGCCGCTGCCGCCGCGGGCGCCCCCAGCGACGCGGCCGTGCTCAACTTCGCGCTCAACCTCGAGTACCTCGAAGCCGAGTTCTACTCCTTCGCCGTCTACGGCAAAGGACTGCCGGACGACATCACCGGCGGTGCCGGCACCCAGGGCGGGGTGCGCGGCGGCAAGAAGGTGATGTTCCACGACAAGGCGCTGCACCAGTTCGCGAAGGAGATCGCGGGCGACGAGGTCGCGCACGTCAAGTTCCTGCGCGGCGCCTTGGGCGAGGCCGCCGTCTCCCGGCCGGAGATCGACCTCAAGGACAGCTTCACCGCCGCGGCACGGGCGGCCGGGCTGATCAGCGAGTACCAGCAGTTCGACCCGTTCGCCAACGAGAAGAACTTCCTGCTCGCGGCGTTCCTGTTCGAGGACGTCGGCGTGACGGCGTACAAGGGCGCCGCCCCGCTGATCACCAACAAGACGTTCCTGGACGCGGCGGCCGGCATCCTGGCCGCCGAGGCGTACCACGCGGCCACCATCCGGACGTCGCTGTTCGAACGGGACCTCGGCGACGCGGCTGCCAAGATCTCCAACGCCCGCGACGCCCTCGACGGTCCCGGCGACGCCGACCAGGGCATCGTGCTCGGCAACCAGGCCAACATCGTGCCCGCCGACAACAACGGCATCTGCTTCGGCCGGAGTGCCGACAGGGTGCTGAACGTCGTCTACCTGAACCCGGGCCCGGTGAAGGAGGGCGGGTTCTTCCCCAAGGGAGTGAACGGCGACATCGTGGCCAGCGGCGGCGCGTGACCTCTCCGGCGTGTCGCCGTCGCCCGGTACCGTCGGGTGACGGCGACACGAGGAGGGGTTTGCGGTGAAAGCTGTGATCATCGGTGGCGGCATTTCCGGCACGGTGACCGCGATGGCGTTGCGGCGGGCCGGAATCGAAGCGAGCGTCCACGAGGCGTACCAGTCCGGCGGCGAGGACGCGGGCGCGTTCCTGACGATCATGCACAACGGCATGGACGCCCTGCGCGCGATCGGTGCCGACGGACCGGTGATCGAGAACTCTTTCGCCGCGGCCGGTCTGGAACTCGTCACGCCGGACGGGCGCACCGTCGAGCGGCGTTCGTTCGGCATCGACGGCCTCACCGGACCGCGCACCCTGACTCGCGCGGTGTTCTATCGCGCACTGCAAGAGGAAGCGATCTCGCGCGGGATCACTTTCGAGCGCGGGAAGCGGCTTGTTTCGGCCACGCCGGGTGTCGCTCGCTTCGAGGACGGGACCGCGGCCGAGGGCGACATCCTGATCGGCGCCGACGGCCTGCGGTCGGTCGTCCGGAACCTCATCGACCCTTCGTGCCCCCCGCCGCGCTCGACCGGCCAGGACGTCGTCTACGGCTACACGACCGACACGAGCGTCCCGCAGGCGCCGTCCCTCTATCGGATGATCCAGAGCCTGCACGCTTTCTTCGGTTACACCAGCGCTCCCGACGGTTCGACGTACTGGTTCGCGCGGCTTCCCACGGCTGAAGGTGTGCGAACCGGTCTCTCGGCCGCTGAATGGCGCTCGACCGCCTTCGCCGCTTTCGACGGGGAACCGTTGCCCGCCGCGGAAATCATCCGATCGACGGGGGACGACGTCTTCGGCGGTCACGCTTACGACGTGCCTTCGACACCGGTGTGGTCCAACGCGTCGATGGTGCTCGTGGGGGACGCGGCGCACGCGGCCTCGCCCGCTGAGGGGCAGGGTGCGTCGATGGCGCTGGAGGACAGTGTCGTGCTGGCGCAGTGTTTGCGGGATCTTCCCGATGCGCCAACGGCTTTCGCGGCCTACGAACGGTTGCGGCGGCCGCGGGTGGAGAAGCTGGTGGCGGGCAACGCTGCGGTGTCGTCGGGGACGACGCCCGACCGGGACCGGAACTGGCTCTATCAGCACCACATCGAGTGGGACGCGAAGATCCCGGCCGAGTGAGGACCCGCGCTGCCCGCGTTTCGTCCTCTAGTTGCGGTAGTTGGCGACACGAACGACCGCAACTAGAGGACGAAACGCGGGAGGCCTAGGGACCCGCACCGTGACGGGACGCTCCTCGCCTGCACTTAGTCCTCTAGTTGCGGTCGTTGCGCGTGAAGACCTACTTCTTGTACAGCGCTTCGATGTCGGTCGCGTAGTTCTTGTTCACGATGTTGCGCTTCAGCTTCAGGCTCGGCGTGATCTCGCCACCGGCCTCGGTGAAGTCGTTCGAGAGGATCGTGAACTTCTTGATCGCTTCGGCCTGCGACACCGCGCTGTTGGCCTGATCGACGGCCTGCTGGACTTCGGCGCGCAGTTCGGCGTCACCGGCCAGATCCGACACCGTGGCGTCGGAAGGCTTGCCGTGCTGCGACTTCCACGACGGGAAGTACTCCTCGTCGATGGTGATCAGCGCGCCGATGAACGGCCGCTGGTCGCCGACCACCATCGCCTGGCTGATCAGCGGGCTGGACTTGATGGTGTCCTCGAGGCCGGACGGGGCGACGTTCTTGCCGCCCGCCGTCACGATGATCTCCTTCTTGCGCCCGGTGATCTTGAGGAATCCGTCGCGGTCCAGTTCGCCGAGGTCGCCGGTGTGGAACCAGCCGTCCTCCAGTGCTTCGGCGGTCGCTTCGGCGTTGTTGAAGTAGCCGCTGAACACGACGTCGCCCTTGAGCAGGATCTCGCCGTCGTCGGCGATCCGCACCGAGGTCCCGGCGACCGGACGTCCCACGGTGCCGACGCGGAACCCGTCCTGGGTGCCGACGCAGGCCGCGGCGGACGTCTCGGTCAGGCCGTAACCCTCGAACACCGGGACGCCGATGCCGCGGAAGAAGTGCGCCAGCCGCACGCCGAGCGGGGCACCGCCGGACACCGCGGCGACGCACCGGCCGCCCAGCGCCGCGCGCAGCTTGCTGAAGACGAGCTTGTCGAACAGCGCGTGCTTGACCTTGAGGCCCAGCCCGGCGCCGCCGGTGTCCTGAGCCTGGCTGTAGGCGACAGCGGTGGCTTCGGCGGCGTCGAAGATCTTGCCCTTGCCGTCGCCGTGGGCCTTCTGCTTCGCGCTGTTGTAGACCTTCTCGAACACGCGTGGCACCGCGACGACGAACGTCGGCCGGAAGGTGCCGAGGTCGGCGACGAGGTTCTTGACGTCCGAGGTGTGCCCGAGGGTCACGCGCGCGCTGAGCGCCGTCACCGCGATGGCGCGGGCCAGGACGTGCGCGAGCGGCAGGAACACCAGCAGCGAGTTGCCCTGCTCCATCAGCTGCGGGAACGCGGCGATGTCGGCGCGGATCTCGGCCAGGAGGTTCCGGTGGGTCAGCTCGACGCCCTTGGGGCGGCCGGTGGTGCCCGACGTGTACACGATCGTGGCCAGATCGCCCGCCTTCACCGTGCGGCGGCGCTCGTGGAGGTCGTCGTCGCTCAGCTCGGCGCCCTGGGCGGTGAGGTCGTCGACGGCGGGCTTGGCGGCCTCGATCTGCCAGGTGTGCTCAAGCGTGTCGAGGCGTCCCTTGACGCTCTCCAGCGTCGCGAGGTGCTCGTCGGTCTCGACGAACACCCCCTTCGCCGCCGAGTCCGAAAGGATCCAGTGGACCTGCTCGGCCGAGGAGGTGTCGTAGATCGGGACGGTGACCGCGCCGGCGGCCCAGATCGCGAAGTCGATCAGGGTCCATTCGTAGCGGGTCTTGGACATGAGCCCGATCCGGTCGCCCGGTGCGATGCCCGCCTGTGCCATTCCCTTGGCCACGGCGAGAACCTGGGCGGCGAAGTCCTTGGCGGTGACGTCCAACCAGGTTCCGTCGACCTGGCGGCGGAAACTCACGACATCGGAGAACCGCTCGGCGTTCGCCCAGACGACGTCCGCGAGGTTCTCGTCGTCGGTCACCGGATTGGCGGCGGGGGCGCTGTATTCGCGCACGAGGAACCTCCGTGTTCGCGTGCAAAGTGGTGTGACCGGTGTTACCCGCCAGTCAACTTAGCGTGCCGTGCACCTTAAGACCATGCTGACGAATCGGCCATACCGAGGGCATGACATTCTGCCGCGTGTGAACCAGGCGCCGCCAGCTCTCGACATCGTTGACGAGACCTTCCTCGTGGTCCCGCCCTCCACCGTCGCCGCCGCCTTCGCCGATCCGCGATCTTGGTCACGTTACTGGCCGGACCTCGTTCTCGAGGTCTACACCGACCGCGGGGACGAAGGTTTGCGCTGGACGGTGCGCGGTGCCTTGATCGGTACCATGGAGGTCTGGCTCGAGCCGGTGCTCGACGGCACTTTGCTGCACTACTTCCTGCGTGCCACTCCCGCCGGTCCGGACGGGGAGCCGCGTGCGCTGGAACCCCGGGACCTGCGGCGGGAGTTCGATCGCAGGGCCCGTGCCGCCAAGGCGATCGCGCTCGGGCTCAAGGAAGTCCTGGAGGACGGGCGCGAGCCTGGAGTAGGGCCACGCGCCGACTAGGCACGGGCGAACACAGGGGAGAGCATGCGGGTTCACGTGGTGTCGGACGTGCACGGCAACGCCGACGCGCTCAAACGCGCGGGGGACGGCGCCGACGCGCTGATCGTGCTGGGCGACCTGCTGGACTTCGTCGACTACCGCGAGCACGACAAAGGGATCATGGGCGCGCTGTTCGGCGCCGAGAAGGTCGGCGAGTTCGCGCGGCTGCGGCGTGAGGGCACTCGTGATGAGACCGTTGCCTTCTCGCGATCCCTGTGGGCCACTTTGGCCGATCCGGCCGCCGCCGTCAGCGAAGCGATCCTCGATCAGTACGCCGTCCTGTTCGGCGCCCTCACCGCGCCGACGTACGCGACTCCCGGCAACGTCGACGACCCGTCCCTGTGGCCCGAGTTCGCCGGCGACGGCATCCAGGTCCTCGACGGCGAGGTCGCCGAGTTCGGCGGGCTGCGCTTCGGGTTCATCGGCGGCGCGCTGCTCCCGCCGAACGTGGTCCCGCGCCGCAACGGCTTCTGGCGGCCGTACCTGCGCACCCGCGAGGAGTACGACACCGCGGTCGGCGCGCTCGAAAACGTCGACGTCCTGTGCACCCACATCCCGCCGGCCATCCCGGAACTGACCTACGACGTGATCGCGCGGCGGTCCGAGATCGGGTCGGCGGCCCTGGTGGACCTCATCCGCGAGCAGCGGCCGCGCTGGTCGGTCTTCGGGCACGTCCACCAGCCGCTGGCCTCGCGGACGAGGCTCGGCAGGACCGAATGCCGTAACGTCGGTCACTTCAAAGAGACGGCACAGCCGTACGTGCTGCGCTGGTGACCCTCGGCTCCGGCTAGGCTGCGTTCATGGCCGAGCAGTCCACGCAATCCATCGAGGTCGACGCCGAGCCCGAGCGGGTCATGGCCGTCATCGCCGACTTTCCCGCGTACCCGGAATGGGCCAAGGCCGTCCGGGAGACCGAGGTGCTCGGCGAGGACGACAAGGGCCGCGCCAAGCAGGTGAAGCTCACCCTCGACGCCGGACCGATCAAGGACGTCTACACCCTCGAGTACGACTGGGACGCGGACGGCCAGGGCGTCAGCTGGCACCTGGTCAAGGGGCAGATGCAGAAGGCCCAGAACGGCCGCTACGCGCTCGAAGCGCTGGGCGCCGGCCGGACCAAGGTGACGTATACGCTGTCCGTCGAGCTGGCGCTGCCGATGATCGGGCTGCTGCGCCGCAAGGCCGAGAAGATGGTCATGGACACCGCGCTCAAGGAGCTCAAGAAGCGCGCCGAAGCATCCTGAGTTCGAAGGGTAGGCATGCGGATCCTGCTTTTCACCGGCAAGGGGGGTGTCGGCAAGACCACACTGGCCGCGGCCACGGCGGCGGCACTCGCCGGGCGGGGCAGGAAGACGCTCGTCGTCTCGACCGACCCCGCGCACTCCCTCGCTGACGCCTTCGGCCGCGCGCTCGGCGCGGAACCGTCCGAAGTGGACGAGCTGCTGCACGCCGCCCAGATCGACACCCGCGGCCTCGTCGACAGCACCTGGCGCGAACTCCGGCAGGAACTGCAGACAGCGCTCGCGGGAGCGGGTCTCGACTCGCTCGACGCCGAAGAGCTGACGGTCGTTCCCGGTGTCGACGAGCTCCTCGCCCTCACCGAGGTTCAGCGTCTCGCCGAGCACGGTCCCTGGGAGACGGTCGTCGTCGACTGCGGGCCGACCGCGGAAACGCTGCGCCTGCTGGCTTTGCCCGAGGCCGTCTCGGGTTATCTGACGAGGATGTTCAAACCGGGCGCGCGGCGGACGGCGACCGCGGTACGGCGCCTCGGCGCGCACCTGGAGTCGTTGCGCACCCTGCTCACCGATCCGGCCACGACCACCGTGCGGCTCGTGCTGACACCGGAACGCGTCGTCGTCGCGGAGGCCCGCCGCACGCTCAGTTCCCTGGCCCTGCGCGGGATCCTGGTCGACGGCCTGATCGTCAACCGGCTGATGCCCGCGCCCGGGTTCTGGCGTGGCGCGGCGGCCTCGTGGATGCGGACGCGGCGCACGCAGCAGAACACCGTCCTCGCCGAACTCGCCGACGCGGGCTTCGGGCCCGGACAGGTGAAGCCCGTCGAGCACCGCGCAGTCGAGCCGGTGGGGCTCGAGGCGCTGCAGGAAATCGCGTACGAGCTGTACCAAGGCCTGGACCCCTTGGCCGGAAACGAAAAGGGTGTCACCCCGCTCTTGCAGGTGTCCGAATCGGACGGTGGTTACCGGCTGCGGATCGCCGTGCCGTTGCACCGGGAATCCGAAGTGGACCTGGCCAGAGTGGACGATGATCTCGCCGTCACCGTGGACGGTTTCCGGCGGCTGATCGCGCTGCCGGAGATGTTGCGCCCGTGCCGGATCACCGGTGCGGAATCCGACGCGCACGGCCTGGTCGTGAGCCTGGCCGGAAACCGGGGACCCGGGTGAGCGAGAACGACGGACACACACGGACCGACGGCCTGAAACTGGCCGAAGAGATCCGGCTGCTGGTCGAACTGGTCGTCGAGCACGCCGCGCCGTGGCTGGAGGGCCTGATCTCCGCCGGGCACGGCTGCTCGGAACACGACTCCGACGGCGGCTGGTGCCCGCTCTGCGCGATCGTCGGGATCTTCCGCGGTGAGCGGCCCGAGTTCGTGGCACACCTGATGGAGCAGGCCGCGCAGCTCGTCGCGTTGCTGCGGGCGGTGCTCGCGGACCGCTGGGAGCCCGAGGGCGGGGTGCACATGCCGGGGTTCCAGCCTGCGCGGAAGGAGCCCGCGCGGGAAGATGCGCCGGTGGGAGCTTCGCGGGTCCAGCACATCGCGGTGACCAGGCGCGACGCTTGGCAGCCGGACCGGGAGAACTGAGTTGCTGACGGTAGGGGTGGACGTCGGGGGCACGAGTGTGCGCGCCGGCGTGGTGGACGAGCACGGCTCGCTGATGGACACCGCCAGGGTGGGTACCCCCGGCGAGGAGAACGCGCTCGAAGACGCCATCGCGGGCGTCGTCGAAGACCTCCGCAACCGGCACGACGTCTCCGGTGTCGGGCTCGCGGTCGCCGGGTTCGTCGCCAACGACCGGCGGACGGTGATGTTCGCGCCGCATCTGTCGTGGCGCGCCGCACCGGTCGCGGACCGGATCGAGAAGCGCGTCGGCCTTCCCGTCACCCTCGAACACGACGTGAACGCCGCCGCGATAGGCGAGTACCGCTTCGGCGCCGCGCGAGGAGCCCATGTCGCCGCGCTGATCGCGCTCGGCACCGGGATCGGCGCCGGCCTGCTGCTCGACGGCAAGATCTACCGGGGCGCGTACGGTGTCGCGCCGGAACTCGGGCACCTGACCGTCGTCCCCGGCGGGCGGGCCTGCCCGTGCGGGAAGTACGGCTGCTGGGAGCGGTACTGCAGCGGGACGGCCTTGGCCGCGACGGCGGTGGAACTGCTCGCGCGGCACCCCGGGCGCTCCACCGTGCTGGCGCGCGAGACCAGGGGAGACCCCGGCTCGGTCACCGGGCGGCGGGTGGCCGGTGCCGCCCGCGACGGCGACCCGATCGCCCAGCGCGCGATGACCGAACTGGCGAAGTGGCTGGCCGAGGGACTGGCGCTGGTCGCCGACGTCTTCGACCCCGAGATCATCGTGATCGGCGGCGGGGTGTCCGAATCGGCTCCGCTGTTCCTCGACGAGGCGCGCGAGCATTACGCGGGCAAGATCACCGGCGCCGGGCACCGGCCGCTGGCCCGGATCCGCGCGGCCCAGCACGGGGACGACACCGCCATCGTCGGCGCCGCGGCACTCGCCGTCGACGCGGCGAAGGCTCCCGGCGCCGAGGTCGGTGTGACAGGCTGAAGCCGTGACCCGTCAAGACGGCAACGGCTTCGTGAAATGCGACTTCGGGCATCTTCACTGGGGTCTGAACGGTGCCGCCGGGTTGCTGCTGTCCGATCCCGCGCGCGGTGTCCTGCTGCAACGCCGGGCCTGGTGGGTGCATCACGGGCGCACGTGGGCGTTGCCAGGGGGAGCGGTCGAGGCGGGGGAGAGCCCTCGTGAGGCCGCCACCCGTGAGGCACACGAAGAGGCCGACATCCCGCCCACCCGGGTCCGTCCGCTGGCGGCGTCGCTCGTCGACCACGGCAATTGGCGCTACACCACGATCCTGGCCGCGCCGATCGGCACGCTTTCGGCGAGGGTGAAGAACGCGGAGAGCGCGGAACTGCGGTGGGTCCGCGCGGGCGAGGTCGCGGGCTTCCGCCTGCACCGGGACTTCGCGACGGCGTGGCCGGGATTGAGGGAACACTTGGATCGCAGGCTGGTGCTGGTGGTCGACGGCGCGAACGTCGTCGGATCGCGGCCAGACGGCTGGTGGCGCGACCGGCGCGGCGCCGCGGAACGGTTGCGGGACAAGCTCGCGACCCTGGCCGGGACCGGGTTCGCCGATCCGGCGCTCCCCGGCGGCGGCGAGTGGTCGTGGTGGCCGAAGGTCGTGCTGGTCGTCGAGGGCAAGGCGCGGGGAGTCGAGGCGGTGCCCGGTGTCGAGGTCGTCGACGCCGAGACGGACGGGGACTCCCAGATCGTCGCCGTCGCCCGGTCCGCTCGCGCCGAGGGACCGGAAGACCACGTCGTCGTCGTGACCGCCGACCGGGAACTCCGTTCCCGCGTCGAGGCCCTGGGCGCCTCCACCCTCGGCCCCGGCACCCTCCTGGCCCACCTCGACCGCAATTAGTCCTCTAGTTGCGGTACTTCGACGTCTGACTACCGCGACTAGAGGACGAAACGCGGGGTTAGGGGCGCGCGATCTTTCCCTCTCGCATCTCCGCGATGAGCGAGGCGACGACGGCGCGCAGGCTGCCGTTGTACTGCTTCGCCACCTCGCGCTGACGCAGGTAGCTGGGCCCGTAGCGCAGGATCGTCTCCACCGACCGCAGCTCGTCGGCGCAGTCCAGGCGCCGGGCCACCGGTTCGAGCCGGTTCAACAGGTCGAAGGTGTCTTCGGTGACGGGCCGCTCGTTACCCGCGGCGTCGAGGATGACGATCGCGTCGACGCCGTAGCGCGCCGCGCGCCACTTGTTCTCCTGGACGTGCCACGGCGGGAGGGTCGGCAGGATCTCGCCGTCGTCGAGGCGCGCGCTGAAGTCGTCGACCAGGCATTGGGTCAGCGCCGAGATCGCGCCGACCTCCTCCAGCGTGGGCAGCCCGTCGCACACGCGCATCTCGATCGTCCCGAAATGCGGGGCGGGCCGGACGTCCCAGCGGATCTCGGAGAAGTGGTCGATCACGCCCGTGGTGAACATGTCGTCGACGTAGCTCTCCAGCTCGGTCCACTTCCGGAACTGGAACGGCAGCCCCGCCGTCGGCAACTGCTGGAACATCAGCGCGCGGTTCGACGCGTACCCGGTGTCCTCCGCGCCCCAGTACGGCGAGGACGCCGAAAGGGCTTGCAGGTGCGGCGCGTAGTTGAGCAGCGCGTCCAGGATCGGCAGGGCCTTGTCGCGGTGGTCGAGGCCGACGTGCACGTGGACGCCGTAGATCAGCATCTGCCGTCCCCACCACTGGGTCCGGTCGATGAGCTTGGCGTACCGCTCCTTGTCGGTGACCTTCTGCTGGTACCACGTCGAGAACGGATGCGACCCGGCCGAGAACAGCTCCACGCCCAGCGGGTCGAGCACCGAATGCACGACGTCCAGCGACTCGTTCAGATCCGCTTTGACCTCGGCGATCGTGTCGCAGACGCCGCTGATCACCTCGATGGTGTTGAGCAGCAGCTCCTGTTTGATCTTCGGATGCTCCTCCTCGCCGTCGGGACGGACGGCGTCGAGCACCTGTTCCGCGACCGACGAGAGTTCACCGGTCCGCCGGTCGACGAGGGCGAGCTCCCATTCCGCGCCGACCGTCGACCGGCGCGAGGGAGTGAAGTCGATCTTCATGGTCGGAATTGTCCGGCAGTTCAGACCTGCGCGCCGTTGTGCGGATCCGCGCCGGGGGGCGGCCCCTGGCGGACCCGCAGCAGGAGGAGCGCGATCGCGGTCGCGAGGGCGAGGATGCCGAGCGGCGTGCCGAGGCGCGTGCCCATGCCGATCAGGGTGGGCGCGATCAGGAGCAGGAGACCGAGCAAGAAGAACAGCAGGACGATGAACGCGCCCTTGCGCGGCCGTGGCAGGGGAGGCGGCTCGGGCGGCACGAAGTGGCCCTCGTCGTCGCTCGAGCCGGCGGGGTCGCCCTCGAAGAGGGTCTTGTCCCAGCTGGTGCCGCCACCTCGCCAGCCCGGTTCGGGTTCGGCCTCCGACGTCTCGGGCCGGGGCGTTTTCTCCGAGGACCTTTCAGCTTTCTCAGGCTTCTCGGCCGTCTCGGATTTCTCGACCTTTTCGGTGGCCTTCCCGGCGGGCTTCTCGAGTTCGCCCTCGGGGAACAGCCCGACGCCCTCCGCACGGAGGTCGGCCACGATCTCGGCGAACGTCGCGTCGACGTCCTCCGGCCCGTCCTTGCCCCTGCTCATCCGGCGTCCACCTGTCCCGCCCGGCGCACGGACCGGGCGAAGTCCACCGTACGCGTGAAGATCAGGCTTGCGTCGTGGTCTTGGGTCGCGACGTGGAAGCTGTTTTCCAGCACCACCTCGGTGACGTCCTCGCTGCCGATCCCGTCGAGGATGATCCGCGAGTTCTCCGGCTCCACCACATGGTCGACGGCCGAGTGGAGCAGCAGCACGGGCTGCGTGACCTTGGCCAGGTCCGGCCGTACGACGGCCCACAGCTTCGCCAGGCTCGCGGCCGCGCGGACCGGGGTGCGGGGGTAGGCCAATTCGGTCTCGCCCGGCTTCGCGATGTCGTTCGCGATCGCCTTCACCGACGGCACCATGTTCGCCAGCAGCGGAAGCAGCTTCGTGTCCAGGCCGCGGCGCATGATCGAGGGGTTCACGAGCACGATCCCGGCGATCCGGTCGCCGAACTCCTCGGCCAGCCGCAGGGTCAGCGTCCCACCCATCGACAACCCGGCGACGAACACCGAGTCGCACGTGGAGAGAAGTGCCAGGAGTTCTTCACGGACCGCGCCGTACCAGTCTTCCCATCCTGTCCGGTTCATGTCCTGCCACCTGGTCCCGTGTCCGGGGAGCAGCGGGCAGCGCACCGTGTACCCGGCCTCGGCCAGATGGTCGCCCCAGGCCCGCATACTCGCGGGGGTGCCGGTGAATCCGTGGCACAGCAGGAAACCTGCTTCGGTCGAACCGGTGTGAGCGAACGGTTCCGCGCCGGCGAGGACGGCCATGCGATCGCCTTCCGTGAGAGCTGGGTAGGTCTACTATGTTCGCACGAGCGGAGCGGCTTGTGGGCCCCCGGCCGTCGCCGGAATCGAGCCGGATCGGGTGTGAGATCCGTCGCTGGGTGCGGGTAACCGGGTGGACTTCGTTGTGCCGCGGGTGCGCGATTCGTAGTCTTGACCATCGGGCGCGGGGGTTGAGCTGCAAGGAGGAGTTTTCGCAGTGCTGTACTGGCTCATGAAACACGTGTTTATCGGGCCACTGCTCAAGGCGCTGTGGCCCACCAAGGTGGTCGGTGCGGAGAACATCCCCGACGACGGTGGCGTGATCCTCGCGGGCAACCATCTGGCGGTGGCGGACTCCTTCTTCATGCCGCTGCGGGTCAAGCGCAAGGTGACCTTCCCGGCCAAATCGGAGTACTTCACCGAGAAGGGCCTCAAGGGCCTGCTGAAGAAGTGGTTCTTCACCGGCGTCGGCCAGTTCCCGATCGACCGCTCCGGCGGCAACGCGGCGCAGGCCGCGCTCGACACCGCGACCCGGCTGGTCCGCGAAGGGCATCTGCTCGGCATCTACCCCGAGGGCACCCGCTCCCCGGACGGCCGTCTGTACAAGGGCAAGACCGGCGTCGCGCGGATCGCGCTCGACTCCGGCGGCCTCGTGGTCCCGGTGGCCATGGTCGGCACCGACAAGGTGAACCCGATCGGCTCGAAGATGTGGTGGCCGCGCCGCCTCGAGATCCGGTTCGGCAAGCCGCTCGACTTCTCGCGCTACGAGGGCCTCGCCGGCGACCGCTTCATCGAGCGGTCCATCACCGACGAGATCATGTACGCGCTCATGGAGCTCTCCGGCCAGGAATACGTCGACATCTACGCCGCCAAGGCGAAGGAACTGCTCGCCGCCGAAGAGGCGGGGATCCGCCCGAAGGTGCCCGCGCAGCCGTCCGCCAAGGACGTCGCCCGCATCCCGGACACCAAGGTCGGCTGAGCGCCCACTAGGGTTCTCCGGTGCGCTTTTTCTACGACACCGAATTCATCGAGGACGGCGTGACGATCGACCTGGTGTCGATCGGTGTCGTGGACGAAAGAGGCCGCGAGTTCTACGCGGTCTCGACCGATTTCGACCCCGGCAAAGCGGGCCCCTGGGTCCGCGACAACGTGCTCCCGAAACTCCCGTCGCCCGCCGACCCGGCGTGGCGCAGCCGCGAGAAGATCCGTACGGACCTGCTCGAGTTCTTCGGCAAGCCGCCCGGCGGGATCGAACTGTGGGCCTGGTTCGCCGCCTATGACCACGTCGCGCTGGCGCAGCTGTGGGGGCCGATGCCCGCGCTGCCGCGCCAGCTGCCGCGATTCACGCGTGACCTGCGGCAACGCTGGGAGGACGCGGGCAAGCCGAAGCTCCCGGCCGCCCCGGACGACCAGCACGACGCCCTGGCGGACGCGCGGCACAACTTCCAGCGGTGGGGAACCATCGAGTCCTACTGGCAGCGTTGATCTGTCGCGCGCTGCCGGAAACTCGCCGAAGGGGCGCTGTTCCATACCCCGCTCACGTGAGTGCGGAGGGCGCCCTTGGGGAGACCGTGTGGTCGCTCTCCGCGTGTCATGAAAGGGGCTTTCAGGACAAAAAGTGTCCTGAAAGCCCCTTTCATGACATCCGTGAAGCGAACCCAACGCGCCAGCGCTCACCGCCGCGCGTCGACGGCCTCCGCCAGTGTGTCCAGCAGCTCGGCCGTCGTGTCCCACCCCAGGCAGGCGTCCGTGATCGACTGCCCGTAGGCCAGCGAGGAAGCCGAGCCCAGCTTCAGGTCCTGCCGCCCGGCGACCAGGAAGCTTTCCAGCATCAGCCCCGCGATGCCCCGCTCACCGGCACCGATCCGCCCGGCGAGTTCGCGGACGACCGAGGCCTGGCGCACGTGGTCCTTCGCGCTGTTGCCGTGGCTCGCGTCGATGATCACGCGCTCCGGCAGCCCCGACTTCGCCAGCCGTGCCAGCGTGTCGGCCACCGTCGCGGCGTCGTAGTTGGGGCCGGCGGAGCTGCCGCGCAGGATGACGTGGCAGTCCTCGTTCCCGGCGGTGGTGATCAGCGCGGCGAGCCCGTCGGGGTTGATCCCGGCGAACACGTGGCTCGCGCCGGCCGCGCGGGTGGCGTCGACGGCGACCTGGACGTCGCCCTCGGTCGAGTTCTTGATCCCCACGGGCATCGACAGCGCGCTGCACAGCTGCCGGTGCACCTGGCTCGCCGCGGTCCGCGCGCCGATGGAACCCCAGGTCACGGTGTCGGAGATGAACTGCGGGGTGATCGGGTCGAGGAATTCGCAGCCGACCGGCAGGCCGAGCGCGGAGATGTCGAGCAGCAGTTTGCGCGCCATCCGGAGACCCTGGTTGACCTCGTAGGTGCCGTCGAGGCCGGGGTCGTTGATCAGGCCCTTCCAGCCGAGCGTGGTCCGCGGCTTCTCGAAGTAGACGCGCATGACGATGTGCAGGTCGCGGTGGTGTTCTTCGGCTTTGGCGGCGAGGCGGCGGGCGTAGTCGAGCGCGGCGTCCGCGTCGTGCACCGAGCAGGGCCCGACGACGACGAGGAGCCGGTCGTCCCGGCCGTCGAGGATGTCGACGGCCGAGGCCCGCCCGGCTAGGACGGTATCGGCGGTTTCCGCCGTCATCGGATGCTCGTGCCGCAGCATCGCGGGCGACAGCAGCGGGTTGATGGCCGCCGTGCGGTGCCCGTCGAGGGCGATCAGGGTGTCAGCGGAGGGAGACATCGCGGGTCTGGTTCCTTTCGAAAGGGATACCGACCCGCGGGAACTCGCCGAGCCGGTGTGATTCCGGCTCGGGGGTGGTCGCTCAGCGCAGGTTCACGCCGCCGTGCCCACCCGGGGCCGGCTTCGTAAACCAGAAATAGCGCTGCACGACGCCAAGCTAGCACATCCCGTGACGTGGACCGATTCCCGAGGTGGTCCGCCCTGCACCGATCCAGAGAACTGCCGCTACCCTGGCGTCGGGACATGTGACTGTCATCTCTACGGAACACAAGACGGAGGCTTCTGATGCGTGTCGGTGTGCTGACCGGCGGTGGCGACTGCCCGGGACTCAACGCGGTGATCCGCGCTGTGGTGCGCAAGGGCATCGAGGTGCACGGCTGGGACCTCGTCGGGTTCCGCAACGGCTGGAACGGTCCCCTCACCGGGGACAGCCGCCCGCTCGGCCTGAACGACGTCGAGGACATCCTCACCCGCGGCGGCACGATCCTGCGCTCGTCGCGGACCAACCCGTACAAGGTCGACGGCGGCGTCGACAAGATCAAGGCCGTCCTCGCGGAGCAGCAGGTCGACGCCCTGATCGCGATCGGCGGCGAGGACACCCTCGGCGTCGCGAAGCGGCTCACGGACGACGGCATCGGCGTCGTCGGGGTGCCCAAGACGATCGACAACGACCTCGGCGCCACGGACTACACCTTCGGCTTCGACACGGCGGTCTCGATCGCCACCGAGGCCATCGACCGGCTGCACACCACGGCCGAGTCGCACCACCGCGCCCTGGTCGTCGAGGTCATGGGGCGGCACGCGGGCTGGATCGCGCTGCACTCCGGCCTTGCCGGCGGCGCGAGCGTGATCCTGGTGCCGGAGCGGCACTTCAACGTCGACCAGGTCGTTTCGTGGGTCGAGCGCCGCTTCGAGAAGGAGTTCGCGCCGATCATCGTCGTCGCCGAGGGCGCGCTGCCCGAAGGCGGCGAGGAGAAGCTGCTCACCGGCGAGAAGGACGCCTTCGGGCACGTCCGGCTCGGCGGGATCGGCACCTGGCTGGCCGACGAGATCGCCGCCCGCACCGGCAAGGAGTCCCGCGCGGTCGTGCTCGGGCACGTCCAGCGCGGCGGCACCCCGACGGCGTACGACCGCGTGCTCGCCACCCGGTTCGGCCTCAACGCCGTCGACGCCGTGGCCGACGGCGACTTCGGCGTGATGGTCGCGCTGCGCGGCACGGACATCGTCCGCGTCAAGCTCTCCGAAGCGACCGCCGAACTGAAGACCGTCCCGGCTGAGCGGTACGAAGAGGCCGAGGTCTTCTTCGGCTGAGCTGTGTTACAGGAGAAGGCCCCTTACTTGTGCTGAGCTCGGGTAAGGGGCCTTCACTTTCCTTGCGGCCCCGCCCTCGCGGCGAGTTGAATCGGCCACCCGGGGGATCTGGGTGGAAGGGCGGGGGTTCTCATGACCGGAGCGGGATCCAGCAGGCGCGAGTTCCTGAAATGGCTGGCCGCGAGCGGGACCGGAGTGGCGCTCGCCGGGCTGCTGCCCGGCACGGCCGCGGCGGCCACGGGCGAGATCGTCGTCATCAGCCGGGTCACGCTGATCGACGGCACGGGTTCGGCCCCCCGGCGTGACGTCTCCGTCGTCCTCGTCGGCGAGCGGATCGCCTGGGTCGGCGGCTCGGAGCAGCTCCCGGAAACCGGTGTCGCGCGGGTGATCGACGGCCGCGGCAAGTACCTCATGCCGGGACTGTGGGACATGCACACCCACGGCGCGGACCTCGAGGAGATCGTCCCGCCGCTGCACCTGGTCCACGGCGTCACGGGCGCCCGCGAGATGTGGGGTTACGCGGAGAACCGCGCGTCCCGGGACAAGATCGAACGCGGTGAGCTGCTGGGCCCGCGCATGGTGCTGGGCAGCGGGATCGTCGACGGACCGGTCACGCTCCTGAGCCCGCCGGTGCTCCAGGTGTCGACCGACGCCGAGGCGCGGGCGGCCGTCCGCGCGGAGGCGGCGGCGGGCGCCGAGTTCGTCAAGGTCTACTCCTATCTCGGTCCGGAGGCACTGCGCGCGGTCGCGGACGAGACTCGGGACCTGGGGCTGCGGTTCTCCGGGCACTGGCCGTACAAGGTGTCCCATTTCGAGGCGAGCGATCTCGGCCAGCACAGTTTCGAGCACTTCTTCGGGGTCTCCATCCACTGCTCCTCCCGGCGCGACGAGATCCTCGCCCGGTTGAGCGCGTTGCCTTACGACCCGGCGGCGCCGCGTGCCTTCTTCAACGTGGCGCGGCAGCTGGAGTTCGAGTCGGTCTCCGCGTACAGCCCCCACGCGGCGTGGAACTACTTCAACCGGTTGCGGCGCAACGGCACCTGGCATTCGCCGACGCTGACCATCAACCGGGTCGTCACCCAGCCCGCCGAAACCCACAAGCAGGACGCGCGGCTGAAGTACCTGCCCGCGGACATCCGCGAGAGCTGGGCCTTGGGCATCGAGCGGTTCGCGCCGAAGACTCCGGCGGACATCGCCCTGCAGGAGCGGTACTACCAGGAGACGCTGCGGCTGGTCGGGGTCGCGCACGACGCGGGCGTCGGGATCATCGGCGGCACCGACTGTCTCAACCCGTACACCTTCCCCGGCAGCGGGCTGCACGAGGAACTCGCCTTCCTGGTCGAGGCCGGGCTCTCACCGGTGCAGGCGCTGAAGACCGTCACGGGTGACGCGGCGAAGTTCCTCGGCAGGGAACGGACCTCGGGCACCGTCGCGGCGGGGAAGGAGGCGGATCTCGTGCTGCTGGACGCGAACCCGGCCGCCGACATCCGCAACGTCGCGAAGATCGACCTGGTGATCACGCGTGGCCGCGTCCTCGACAAGACGACGCGACGCCAGATGCTCGACGCCGTCGAGGTCGCCGCGAACCGCCCGGTCACGAGCGCCCGGATCCACTCCCTGGCCCGCCGGGGCTGCTGTTGCTGATCAGCCGAGCTTTTCGGCGAGTTCGATGATGATCCCGTCGGGTCCGCGCAGGTAGCAGAGCCGGAAGCTGTTCTCGTAGTTCACGACCTCGCCCACGAGTTCGGCGCCGTGCGGTCGCACGCGGTCGAGGACGGCCTCGACGTCGTCGACCTGGAAGGCGAGGTGGCGCAGGCCCAGCGTGTTGGCCGGGGCGTGCGAGTCACCGGCGTGAGCCTCAGGGGTGAGGTACTGGATGAGTTCGAGGCATCCTTGATCGCCGGGGACGCGCACCATCGCGACCTCCGATTTGGCCTTGTCGACGGCGGTGATGCGGTCCGCGAGCTCGCTCTCCATCGTCATCTTGCCCTGGAGTTCGAGTCCGAAATCGACGAAGAACGCGACGGCGGCCGTGAGGTCGCTGACGATGACGCCGACGTGGTCCATCCGCTGGATGCTCATGCAGATCTCCTCGCTGTGGGTGCTTCCGGCCCAGGGACGACGCCACTTCACCGTTCTCGACATCCTCCCCGCAATTAGTCCTCTAGTTGCGGTAGTTGCGCGGGCCAAGGACCGCAACTAGAGGACGAAACGCGGGGGTCAGATGAGCGCGAGGGTGTCCAGGAGCGACACGGCACGCGCGATGTCCTCGGTGAGCGGCCGGTCCTCGACGCTCGGGTCGAGCACGGCCGCGGCGGCCTCGTAGGCGTCCCGCGCGGGCAGGGCGACGAGTTCGGCCTTCCGCATCCGCAGCGCGCGGACGGCCGCGACCAGTTCGCACGCCAGCACCTGCCGGTACGCCGTCCCCGCCGCCGTCGCCGCTCGCGCGGCCTGGGTGGAGAAGCTCGCGTGGTCCTCGATCCCGCGTGAGACGACGGCGGTGCCCAGCGTCGCCGGGAGCGCGGCCTGCCGCAGTTCGGTGAGCGCGTCGTGCGCGACGTACTCCAGGATCATCACGCCCGAACTGCCCGACGGCCCGGCCGCGAGGAACGGCCGCAGCCCGGTGAACTCCGGCTCCACCAGATCGCCCAGCCGGGCCACCGACAGCTCGGCGACCTGGTGGATGGTCGCGCGCACCTGGTCGAGCGCGGTCGAGACGTACGCGGTGTGGAAATGCGCGTGGTGGTACGCGTCCTGGTGCACCGTCGAGATCATGGGGTTCTCGGTGCTGGCGTTGATCTCCACCGCGAGCACGTCGCGCAGGTAGTGGATCGCGTCCAGCGCGGGCCCCTGCACCTGCGGGAACGCGCGGAGCCCGAACGGGTCCTGGATGCGCCGCCCGGGTTTGGGCGTGCCCTCCATCCCGAGCAGCCGCCGCATCTCGGCCGCGCACGCGACCTGCCCGGCGTGCGGACGAGCTTCGTGCACCGGAGTCGCGTACGCCTCCGGGTTCCCGTCGAGCGCGATGTACGTCAGCGCCGCGACGACGTGACTCGCCCGCGTCAGCGTGTCGAGCCGCATGGCCGCGAGAGTCGCCTCGGCGAGCGTCGCGGCGTTGCTGCTCATGAACGCGAGCGCGTCACCCGCCTGCACCGGAACCGGTGGCACGCCGCCCGCCAGCCACGGCCGTTCGCCGGTGAGGGCCAGCGCGGTCTCCGCGAGCGGGGCGAGGTCGCCGGTGCCGATCGCGCCGAGCCGGTGCACCAGCGGCAGCGACCCGGTCCGCACCGCGGCGGCCAGCGCCCCGATCAGCTCGGGGCTGAGCCCGGCGCGGCCTGCCAGCAGCTGGTTGAGCCGGATCAGCATCATCGCCCTGGTCTGGCCGGGGGACATGACGTCGCCGCTGCCCCCGGCGTGACTGCGCAGCAGCCGCAGCCCGTGATCCGGCGATTCGCCCTCGCCGACCGGGTCCTCCTTGTTGGCGCCGACACCGGTGGTGCGGCCGTAGACGATCCGGCGCGTGCTCAGCTCCTCGGCGAGTTTCCACGCGCTCTCGGCGCCGCGCAGCGCGGCGATCGAAACGTCAATGCCCAGCGGTCCCTCGGTGCCCGCGGCGGTCACGACGTCCGCGCAGCGCAGGGTCCGGCCGTCGACCCGGATCACGGCGGCCTCCTTTCACGACCGCACCACTATGAGCCATCAGTCCGCAGGCGGCTGCCAGGGCGGGCGGTTGCCCCAGTCCCACTTCGGCATCGGCTCGGGAACGGAGACCTCGCGGCCGGGCTGGGAGAACATCACCGCGAGCCTGCTGCCCCACTCGACATACGCGGCGAACGCGGAGCGGAACTCGGGATCGGCTGGGAGCCCGGCCTCGTCGGCGGCGTCGAAGAGCAGGTTCACCCAGCGTCGGCGCTGCTCTTCGGTGATGCCCTTGCCGAGATGGCGCCCGACCATGTGCCGGTGCCCGCCGTGCTCGCCGCTGTAGGTCTCCGGCCCGCCGAACACCTCGGCGAGCCAGACCGCGACGTGCTCGGGGTGGCCGGGGTCCATGCCGCGGAAGACCGGCTCCAGCAACGGGTCCTTCAGGACGTGGCCGTAGAAGATGTCGGTCAGCCGTCGCAGGGCGTCCAGCCCGCCCGCCCAGTCGTACAACGTCGGCGTCTCGGTCACGTAAGGTCCTCCCAGTGCGGTGATCCCCCGGTCAGGCAAGGCAACACCACCGTCCATCCGGCGGCAACCGCTTACTTTCGGTGCCGGGTGCCGCACCTTCGAGCCGTTACCTATTCACTGACTGTCCTCGCAAGGGTGCTCGTCCCGGAACCGGCGATATGGCGCGTGTCGGGCGTGGAAATCCTGCAAGGTGCCTTCTTCGACATATTCTCATCGAGGAATGTTCGAAAATGTCCATCCGAAAGTCTTGGTCTGAACCATTGACGAAGTGGTCTAGTCCACTTAACTTGTGCGTGTCCCGCCGCAGTCCTCTCGTCACCGCTGGTGACCGTGAAGGGAGAACGCATGTCCCGTTTGAGCAGGCTCACCGCGATCGTGGGCGCCGCCGCCGTCGCGCTGGGCGCGCTGGCCGTCGCCGCACCGGCGCAGCAGGCCACGGCCGCACCGGAAGCGCAGGACGCTTCGGTCGGCAAGGTACTCGGGTACTTCGCCGAATGGGGCGTCTACCAGCGGAACTACCATGTGAAGAACATCGACACGTCCGGTTCGGCGAGCAAGCTGACCCATATCAACTACTCGTTCGGCAACGTGACCGGCGGTGGCTGCGCCCTCGGTGACGCCGAAGCGGCGACCAGCAAGTTCTACGACGCGGCCTCCAGTGTGGACGGTGTCTCGGACACCTGGGACAACGGCGCGCTGCGCGGGAACTTCAACCAGCTCAAGAAGCTCAAGGCCAAGTACCCGAACCTCAAGGTGCTGTGGTCCTTCGGCGGCTGGACCTGGTCCGGTGGCTTCGGTGAGGCGGCGAAGAACCCCGCCAAGTTCGCCGAGTCCTGCTACAACCTGGTCAACGACCCGCGTTGGGCCGGTGTCTTCGACGGCATCGACATCGACTGGGAGTACCCGAACGCCTGCGGTCTCTCGTGTGACACCAGCGGCCCGGCCGCGATCAAGGATCTGGCGCAGGCGCTGCGGGCGAAGTTCGGCTCGAAGCTGGTCACCGCCGCGATCACCGCGGACGGCACCGACGGCGGCAAGATCGACGCCGCGGACTACGGCGGCGCCGCGCAGTACTTCGACTGGTACAACGTCATGACCTACGACTACTTCGGCGCCTGGGCCGCACAGGGCCCGACGGCCCCGCACTCGCCGCTGAACGACTACGCGGGCATCCCGACCGCCGGCTTCCACTCCGACGCCGCGATCCAGAAGCTCAAGAGCAAGGGTGTCCCGGCGACCAAGCTGCTGCTGGGCATCGGCTTCTACGGCCGCGGCTGGACCGGCGTCACGCAGGACGCCCCCGGCGGCACCGCGACCGGTCCGGCGGCGGGGACCGAGCCGGGCATCCAGGACTACAAGGTCCTGAAGAACACCTGCCCGGCCACCGGCACCATCGCGGGCACCGCCTACGCCAAGTGCGGCAGCGACTGGTGGAGCTACGACACCCCGGCGACCATCGGCGGCAAGGTCACCTACGCCAAGAACCAGGGTCTCGGCGGCGCCTTCTTCTGGGAGCTGTCCGGTGACACCGCCGACGGCGAGCTGATCACCGCTCTGGCCAAGTAAGTCTCTCTCGGGCGCGCGTGAAGGCCCCCTTCCCTCGGCTCAGCCGCGTGAAGGGGGCCTTCACGCGCTTGTCGGTGGTGAGGATTAACGTCACCGCATGGGTTTCGAGGGTTTCGGTGAGTACGCCATCGACTTCTACGACGGTCTCGAGGCCGACAACTCCAAGTCCTACTGGGACGCGAACCTCGCCACCTACAAGGCCGACGTCCGCGCGCCGATGGAGGCGCTGCTCGCGGAACTGGTCCCGGAGTTCGGCGACGGTTTCGGCACGGGGAAGGTCTTCCGCCCGTATCGCGACGTCCGGTTCGCCAAGGACAAGACGCCGTACAAGACCCACTGCGGCGCGGTGATCGAGCAGGGCCGCGGCGGTGGCGCGTACTACGTCGAGGTCGGCCCGGCCGGGCTGCGCGTCGGCGGCGGCTGCTTCCACTTCGAGTCCGATCAGCTCGCCCGGTTCCGCAAGGCCGTCGACACCGAACTGCGGGGTGTCGAGCTGGCCAAGATCCTCGCGAAGCTGGAGAAGGCGGGCTGGGAGATCAAGGGCGACAGGCTCAAGTCGAAGCCGCGCGGGTTCGCGGAGGATCACCCCCGCATCGACCTGCTGAAGTACCGCTCCGTGTACGCCGTCCGGGGCTGGGAGCCGGACGACGTCCTGCACGAACCCGGCGCGCTCGACCGGGTGCGGAAGGCGTGGCGGCAGGTCCGCGCGTTCAACGAGTGGGCGCGGGACCGTGTCGGGCCGAGCGAGAAGCCGCGCCGATAACCGTCGAACCTCGTTCGATGGTTGCGGGGCGCCCTGGTGAACTGACACTTTTCTTGAACTTTCGGTATCGGTAAAGACGTAGCTCCGATGAGGGACTACGCTGTGCGAACGTGAGCCGACGCGCGAAGATCGTTTGTACCCTTGGCCCCGCGACCGCTACGCCGGAGAAGATGCGGCAACTCGTCGACGCCGGGATGGACGTCGCGAGGATGAACTTCAGCCACGGGACACACGGCGACCACAAGCAGGTCTACGACCTCATCCGCACCGCAGCCGCCGAATCCGGCCGCGCGGTGGGCATCCTCGCCGACCTCCAGGGGCCGAAGATCCGTCTCGGCACCTTCGCGGGCGGGCCGGTCGAGTGGCACAACGGCGACATCGTGCGGATCACCGTCGAGGACGTCGCGGGCACCCATGACCGTGTCTCGACCACCTACAAAGGACTCGCCGACGACGCGAAGCCCGGCGACCGTCTCCTCGTGGACGACGGCAAGGTCGGCCTCGTGGTCAAGGACGTCGAGGGCCCGGACGTCGTGTGCGAGGTCACCGAAGGCGGCCCCGTCAGCAACAACAAGGGCGTCTCCCTGCCGGGTATGGACGTCTCCGTGCCCGCGCTGTCCGAAAAGGACATCGAGGACCTCGAGTTCGCGCTCGAACTCGGCGTGGACTTCATCGCGCTGTCGTTCGTCCGCTCGCCCGCCGACATCGACCTGGTCCACCAGGTGATGGACCGCGTGGGCAAGGGCCGCCTCCCGGTGGTCGCGAAGATCGAGAAGCCCGAAGCGGTCTACAACCTCGAAGCCATCGTGCTCGCCTTCGACGCGGTGATGATCGCTCGTGGCGACCTGGGCGTGGAACTCCCGCTGGAGCAGGTCCCGCTGGTGCAGAAGCGCACCATCCAGATCGCCCGCGAGAACGCGAAGCCGGTCATCGTCGCGACGCAGATGCTCGAGTCGATGATCAACAGCTCCCGCCCGACCCGCGCGGAGGCCTCGGACGTCGCCAACGCGGTGCTCGACGGCGCGGACGCCCTCATGCTTTCGGGCGAGACGAGCGTCGGCCGCTACGCCATCGACGTGGTCAAGACCATGGGCCGGATCATCGAAGCCGTCGAGACCGACTCCCCGGTCGTGCCGCCCCTGTCGCACGTCCCGCGCACCAAGCGCGGCGTCATCTCCTACGCGGCCCGTGACATCGGCGAGCGGCTGAACGCCAAGGCTCTGGTCGCCTTCACCCAGTCCGGCGACACCGTCCGGCGGCTCGCGCGGCTGCACACGCGGCTGCCGCTGCTGGCCTTCACGCCGGAGGAGAGTGTCCGCAGCCAGCTCGCGATGACCTGGGGCACCACGACGCGGATCGTGCCGAAGGTCGACTCCACCGACCAGATGATCCAGCAGGTCGACCACGCGATGCTCGAAATGGGCAAGTACGCCAAGGGCGATCTGGTGGTCATCGTCGCGGGCTCCCCGCCGGGAACCGTCGGCTCGACCAACCTCATCCGGGTGCACCGCCTCGGCGAAGACGACCACGCCTGACGCGGGCACCCAAAGCGTCCCGAAGGTGGCCTTCGCGACAAACGTCCCGCCTCGCAGGGGTCCGAAGCACCCTTACGGCCTAAGGTTCGGTACATGACTGAGATGGCCAGGGAGGCCGCGGCCGGCTTCGACAGCACCGGCGGCGTCGGCGGTCAGCCGGTACTCGACAGGCTGGTCGCGCTGCTGGACTTGGAGAAGATCGAAGAGAACATCTTCCGCGGCGTCTCACCGGCGCATTCGCCGGTGCGGGTGTTCGGCGGGCAGGTCGCGGGGCAGGCGCTCGTCGCCGCCGGCCGCACCGTGCCCGAGGAGCGGAAGGTCCACTCGCTGCACGCGTACTTCATCCGCGGCGGTGACCCGAGTGTCCCGATCGTCTACGAGGTCGACCGCATTCGCGACGGCCGCTCGTTCACCACCCGCCGTGTCGTCGGCATCCAGCACGGCAAGGCGATCTTCTCCCTGTCCGCCTCGTTCCAGAAGGACGAGGGTGGCATCGAGCACTCCGAGGGCATGCCGGACGTCCCGGACCCCGAGTCGCTGCCGACGCTGCAGGAGCGGGCCGAGGGCTTCTTCGACGGCTTCCGCGACCGGCCGCGCCCGATCGACCTGCGGTACGTCAACGATCCGCCGTGGGTGACCCGCGAGTCGGGGGAGCGCCCCGCCAGGAACCAGGTCTGGATGCGGGCCGACGGCAAGCTCCCGGACCAGCAGTTGCTGCACGTCTGCGTCCTCACCTACGCCTCCGACATGACGCTCCTGGACTCGGTCCTCGCGCGCCACGGCGTCTACTGGGACCTCGACAAGGTGATCGGCGCGAGCCTCGACCACGCGCTCTGGTTCCACCGCCCGTTCCGGGCCGACGAGTGGTTCCTCTACGACAGCGCGTCCCCGACAGCGTCGGGTGCCCGCGGTCTGGCCACGGGACGGTTCTTCGCCGCGGACGGAACGCACATCGCCACCGTTGTGCAGGAAGGCCTTCTCCGGGTGGTGTGAACGGTGACGTTCCGCATCGAAGAGGCGCCTTGTCCACCCTTTAGAGGGAATGGCGAAATGCATTAACATCTGGAGCCAGAGCATTACCTAATGGCTGCGGGCATAAAGGGAGGGCCGGAACCGATCGGGGGACGGCTCCGGCCCTGCACCGGGGGTGAATCCGGCTTCGACGGGTATCCTTCCGGAAGCCCATCGGTGCAGCTCGCGGCCCCGCGCCCGTGCCGCGAGCGGATCCGCCGTCACCGATGAAGGTGGGCGTACCGCGTTGCACAACGCACAACCTACAACGGCAATCTGCAAATTGCAGGATGAAAATCCGGACGTGTCGGGAAATGGTCGGGTGACCATCTCACCGAATGTGTCTCGGGCTGGTTAGATGTGCTTCGAGCGAGGTTCCTGAACACTGTTCTCCTCGCCGCGTCGTGATCGGTTTTGCCGGACAGCCTGTGGAGGTGCCGTGATGACGAGGGGTCAGGGACCCACCGTGCGCCGCCGGAGACTGGCGAGCGAATTGAGGCGGTTGCGCGAGGCGGCCGACCTCACCATCGACGAAGTGAGCGAGAAGCTCGAATGCTCGGCGTCGAAGGTCAGCCGGATCGAGACCGGCCACGTCGGCGTCACCCCGCGCGACGCGCGCGACATGCTCGAGCTCTACGGCATCGCCGGCGACGAGCAGGAAGCGCTCGTCCAGCTGGCCAGGGAAGCCCGCAAACGCGGCTGGTGGCACGCGTACAACGAGGTGTTCACCGGCACCTTCGTCGGTCTGGAGGCGGACGCGAGTTCGCTGCGAGCGTTCCAAGCGCTGCTGGTGCCGGGCCTGCTGCAGACAGAGCGGTACGCCAGGGCCGTGATCAGGGCGATGCGGCCCGACGCCGAGGAAGCCGAGATCAGGCGCAGGGTGGCCGCGAGGATGGCGCGCCAGGAGCTGCTGACCGATCCTTCGCCCCCGGAGTACTGGGCCGTGATGGACGAGGCGGTCCTGCATCGCACGGTCGACGGGCCCGAGGTGATGGCGGAACAGCTGTACCGGATGGTCACGATGGCCGCGAAGGCGAACGTGACCATCCAGATCGTGCCGTTCGGCGCGGGTGCCCACCCCGGGATGGAGGGTCCGTTCCTCGTCATGGGCTTCCCCGAACTGGCCGACACCGACGTGGTCTACGTCGACAGCACCTCCACGGGCCTCTACCTGGAGGAACCACCGGACGTCCGGCGATACGCGTTGATGTTCGACCATCTGCGTGCCGCCGCGTTGAAGCCGGACGACTCGGTCGCGGTGATCGCCGAGGCCGCCGGAAGGTTCGCCGAACAGGCGGCCCTGCCGGAGAGAACCGGAAACGAGTAAGGAGTGGGGAGCATGACGCCCAACGATGATCTTTCCCAGGCCCAGTGGCGCAAGAGCAGCCACAGCGGGGGCGGCAACGACTGCGTCGAGGTCGCCTTCACCGGTTCCGGTGCCGCGCTGAGGGACTCCAAGGACCCCGAGGGAGGTGCCTTCCGCCTCTCGCCGCACGCTTGGCGGGGGCTGCTCGGCGCCGTGCGCCCGAGTGGCCCGGCACACGACTAGAGATCGAGGAATTCGACCCCTTACGCCTCCCGAGCAGGGGATGGGCAGGAGTAAGGGGTCGAATCACGTCCGGGTGTAGGCGATCACCCGATGCCGCGGGGCACCCCTCAGGACGAATCTCATCACTACCGAACAAGTGGATGAGTTCCTAAGGGGAAACAGTGATGAACACGAACGACGCCCTGCTCACCGGAGTACTGGCCGAGGTCGAGTACCGCAGGGAAGAGCTGCAGCGGGCAGGCCGCAGCGTGTGGGTCGACAAGGCCCGCCGGGTGAGCAAGAGGATCCGCGCGCACCGTGCCGAGGTCCAGGTGCCCGCCCAGCAGCGCCGCGAGACCGGGCAGATGCCCGCTCGCAGCGGCGAGATCACCCGGTAGAGGTCGAGTGCGATGAAGCTCTCGACCGAAACCCAGGCGAAGTTGTCGGCCCGGTAGGCAAGAATGCACCTCGTGCCCCGTCTTGGCTCCGGAATCCCGATCGTCGCCCGCACTCAGGAGATGCGGCAGCTCCGCGCCGCCTTCGCCCGTGCAGAACGGGCAGAGGCCGGCGCGGTGCTGCTCTCCGGAGACGCCGGCGTCGGCAAAACCCGCCTCCTGACCGCGCTCGGCGAGTACACCGCCGGCGCGGGCGCCCTGGTGCTCACCGGGCGCTGTATCGACGTCCATGAGGGCGGTCTTCCTTATCTTCCGTTCGCCGAGGCCCTGGCGCCGCTGGCGACGACGTCCGACCCCGCGGTCACCGCCGCGGTCCGTGCCCGGCCGGCGCTGGGCAGGCTGCTCCCGCAGATGCAGCAGGCGGAGGACTTCCCCGCCATCGAAGACGGTCAGCTCACCGCGAGCGAACGGGTGTCGACGCAACGGCTCAGGCCCGAACAGGACCTCGGCCAGCTCCAGCTGTTCGACGCGGTACTGGGGGTGCTGACCGTCATCGCGCAGCGCCGGCCGGTGGTGATCCTGCTGGAGGATCTGCACTGGGCCGACGGCTCCACCCGGAACCTGCTGTCCTTCCTGATGACGAGGCTGCGCACCCAGCGGTTGCTGGTGGTGGCGAGCTATCGCGAGGAGGACGTCCACCGGCGGCATCCGCTGCGGGGGCTGCTGTCCGAGGTGGTGCGGCTGGGCGCGGTCGAGCGCGTCGAGGTCAAGCCGTTCGGCGCCGAGGACGCGCGCGCGTTCGTCGAGGCGCTGGCCGACGAGCCGATCGGCCAGGACATGATCGCCGACATCGTCTCCCGGTCCGAGGGCAATCCGTTCTTCGTCGAGGAGCTGCTCGCCTCCGCGAAGGACTGCCGTGACCTCCCCGCCGGGCTGGCCGAAGTGCTCCTCGCCCGGGTGGAACAGCTTTCCCAGATCACCCGCCGGGTGCTGCGCGTGGTCTCGGTCGCCAAGGACGCCGTGGCGCACGCCGCGCTCGCCGAGATCTCCGGGCTGGACGAGCTCGAACTCGACGAGGCACTGCGCGAGGCGGTGCAGCATCACGTACTGGTGATCGAGAACGGCTTCTACACCTTCCGCCACGCGTTGCTGCAGGAAGCGGTGTACGGCGACCTGCTGCCGGGGGAGCGGGTGCGCATGCACGCGGCCTACGCGTCGCGGATCCGCACCAGGACGCAGGGCCGGGGCCAGGACGCGCGGCTCGCGCACCACAGCCTGGAGAGCAAGGACTTCGTCGGCGCGCTGGCCGCGTTGCTGCGCGCGATGGACGAGGCCGAGAGGCTGGGCGCGCCCGGTTCCGCGTTGCGCCACGTCGAGCAGGCACTGTCCATCTGGGACGCCGTGCCCGCGCCGGACCGGCCGTCGGACGTCGACGAACTCCGGCTGCTGCACGAGGCGTCCTACTTCGCGAGCACGTCGGGGGAGCCGGAGCGGGCGGTCGCGTATTCGCGGTCCGCGACCGAGGCGCTCGGCCCGGACAACGGCAGCGAACGGGCCGCCAAGGTCTGGCGACGGCACGCGGAAGCGCTGCTTTCGGTCGACGGCACGCTCGACGAGGTCGTCGCGGCGATCGACAAGGCATGGAGCCTGGTCGAACACACCGAGGCGAGTTCCGCGCGGGCCTGGGTGCTCGCCACCAGGGCGGGGATCCTGCGGCTGATCGACAGGCACGACGAGGCGCTGCAATGCGCGCTGGCCGCGGTCGCCGACGCCAGGGCCATCGGTGCCGGCGGAGCGGAAGCGGCCGCACTGGTCTCGCTCGGCACGCTGGCCGATTCGGCGGGAGACGTCGAGGAGGCGCGAGAGCGGCTGCGCCAGGCCGAGCGGAAGGCGCGGGATTCCGGCGCGCTCAACGGCGAACTGCGGGCGCTGCACTTCCTCGGGCTGAGCTACGACGACAGGGCGGAGATCCCTTCCGCGCTGAAGTACTACGCCAAGGGCATCCAACGGGCCAAGGAAACCGGGCTGACCTGGAGTTCGTTCGGGATCGAGCTGCGGACCAAGCACCTCACGCTGCGCTACATCAGCGGGGACTGGCCGGAAGACGACGACGCCGGCCGCGCGGGCCGCGGCGTTTCGAGCGTCGTCGCCGGGCGGTTCCTGGGGATCTGGGCGCAGTTCGTCGTCGGACGGGGCCGGTTCGCGGACGCGGACAAGATCCTGCCCAGTCTGCACCGGCACTGGAGCGCGGACTACTCGATAGCGCTCGCGTCGGCGGACGCCGCCATCCAGCTCGCGACCTGGCGCGGGGACAACGCGGGTGCGGTGCGGCAGGCGCACGAGCTGATCGACTGGCTCGAAGAGGTCGAACCCGCGGTGCTCGGGGGGATCCGGATCAGCGTGCACGGCCTCGCGGCCGCTGTCGCGCAGGCCGCCGAAGCCCGGGTCCGCGGGGATCAGGCGACCGTGGACGCCGCGGTGGAGTCGGGCGAGAAGATGCTCGCCCACGGACGCCGGTGCGCCGAACACGGCATCCCGCGTTCGGTGTCGCTCGGCCCGGAGGCACTGGCGTGGCTCGCCCGGCTCGAGGCGCTGGGCAGTTGTCTGCGCGGCGCTGGAGACCCGGCGCTGTGGGCGAAGGCGGTCGAGGCGTTCGGGTACGGCGCGGTGTACGAGCAGGCCATGTGCCGTCTTCAGCACGCGAAGTCCCTGCTGGCGTCCGATGGGAACACTGCGCTCGCCGCGTCGGAGCTGCTGGCCGCGCACGCGGTGGCCGACAAGCTGGGTGCCTGCCCGCTGCGCGAAGCCGTCCAGGACCTGAGTCACCGGGCGCGCGTCGAGCTTCCCGGGGCGCCCGCGGCTCCGCGGCGTGACGTCGTCGATCCTCTCACCGACCGGGAGCGGGACGTGCTGGAGCGTGTCGCGCTCGGCCGGACCAACCGGCAGGTCGGCGAGGAGCTGTACATCAGCGAGAAGACGGTGAGCGTCCACCTTTCGCGCGTGATGGCGAAACTCGGCGCGAGCCGCCGGGCCGAGGCCGTCGCGATCGCTTACGACCGGGGCCTGCTGGCCGCCCCGACGACGTCCTCCTGACCCGCGTTTCGTCCTCTAGTTGCGGTCCTTGCATGCGCAACTACCGCAACTAGAGGACGAATTGCGTGGGGTGGGGGACGGGTCAGCGGCGCGGGAGGCGGCGAAGCGCCTTCAGGCTCGTGCTCAGGGCTCGCGCCCAGAGCTTTGGCGGGATTCCGCGACCGGGGCGCAGCGGCATCCCGCGCTGCACCGCGATCGCCTGGGCCTCGGTGTATTTGAGCAGGCCTTCGGCGCCGTTGCGCCGTCCGACGCCGGACTCCTTCATCCCGCCCATCGGCAGTCCCACGGTCCCGAAGGTCGCCGCGAAGCCTTCGTTCACGTTGACGGTCCCGGCCTTCAGCCGCGCCGCGACCTCCCAGCCCGCCCGGCCGTTGCGCGACCACACGCTCGCGTTCAACCCGAACCGCGTGTCGTTGGCGCGCTCGATCGCGTCGGTGACGTCGGTGTAGCCGTAGATCGACACGACCGGCCCGAAGGTCTCTTCGGCGAACAGCTTGACGTCCTCGGTGACGTCGGTGAGGACGGTCGGCTCGTAGAACAGCGGGCCGAGGTCCGGCCGTGCCTTGCCGCCGGTGAGCACCGTCGCGCCCTTGGAGCGGGCGTCCTCGACGTGCGCCGACACCGTCGCCAGCTGGTCTTCCGAGGTCAGCGAGCCCATCTGCGCCCGGTAGTCGAGCGCGCCACCGAGCCGCACCGCGGCGGTTTTCGCGACGAAGGCCCGCGTGAACTCCTCGCGGATGGACTCGTGGACGTAGATCCGCTCGACCGAAACGCACAGCTGGCCCGCGGAGGAGAAGCACGCGGTCACCGCGCCCGTGGCGGTCTTGGCGATGTCCGCGTCGGGCAGCACGATCATCGGGTTCTTGCCGCCGAGCTCCAGCGAATAGCTCGTCAGCCGTTCCGCCACCTTCGCGGCGAGGCCCTTGCCCGTCGGCGTGGATCCGGTGAAGCACAGGTAGTCCGACTCTTCGACCAGCGCGTCGCCGATCTGCGAGCCGCGGCCGAGCACGATCTGCCAGACGCCGGCGGGCAGCCCGGCCTCCTCGGCGATTTCCTGCAGCCACAGCGCCGAGAGCGCGGTCTGGTTGTCCGGCTTCTGCACGACGGCGTTGCCCGCCGCGAGCGCGGGCAGGACGTCCATCGCGGTGAGGGCGAGGGGGTAGTTCCACGGCGAGATGATCCCGACGACGCCCTTGGGGTGCCGGATCTCGCCGACCTTCGTCAGTACCGGGATCAGACCCGCGGCGCGGCGCGGCGAAAGGAACTTCGCGCTGTGCTTGCCGTAGTAGGCGGCCACGAGCGCGGTGGCGCTGACCTCGTCGAAGGCGTCCATCCTGGCCTTGCCCGCCTCGATCTGCACGAGGTCGAGCGCCTCTTCCTGACGCTTCAGGACCAGGTCGTGCAGACGGATCAGGATGCGCTGACGGTCCTCGACCGGCCGCTCGGCCCACGAGCGCTGCGCCTCCCGCGCCTGGTCGAACACGGCGCGGACGTCGGCGTCGGTGGCCTGGGGGAGCGTCACGATCGGCCGTCCGGTGAACGGGGCGCGCATCTGGACCGGTGCCGAGTCCTTGCCACCCACGACCCGGGACACGAGCCGTTCCGCCCTGGCCGTGGCCGGGGCGCCGGAAACGCCGCCGATGGTGGCCGGACCTTCGGTGTGGTGGCCCGCGCTCGCCGGTGTCGTGCTCGTCATGCCGTCTCCGTTCCATGCCGCGTGGAGCCGGGAGGCGCCACGCAGAGCCCAGGTGTTACCGACGAGTACAGCATACTGCCGGTATGGAGACTGTCCAGCTGACGTGAATAAGTTTCACATATTGCCGGGCTGGGGCGGGTTTTCGGGAGACGGGCGCAGGATGTCCTGCTGCTGCAACGCGGAGCCCGAAGGCGGTGTCGGGGGCGACGGAGGTTCGTAGGCCTGCGGCGGCGGTTGCTGTGGATACTGCTGCTGAGGGATTCCGGGCGCATAAGGCGCGTAACCGGCCGGATAAGGGGACTGGCGGGGTGGCGCGGGTTCACGGCGGTTGGCCACGATCGCCAGTCCGATGGTGAGCAACGCCACGAGCCCGCCCGCGAGCAGGATCCAGAATCCGCTCCCGGTTCCATAGCGCGAGACGAAGCGGCCGGTGTCCTGCCCGAAACTCAAGCTCGCCGAGATGTCCATGCCGAACATCCAGACGCCGATCGCCGTCCCGGCCCCGCCGGCGACCAGCAGAGTTCTCGCCGTCGTCGCGCCGGGCGAACCCGAATTCCGGCGGTACGACGCGAAGCCCACCGCGGCCCCGGCGAACAGCGTCAGCGCGGCGGCCGACAGCGGGATGCCGTACCGGGCGACATGGGTCTTGTCGTAGAACTCCTTCTCCTCGGCCGACGGCTCGATGTCGAAGGTCCGCGTCCAGCCGGTCTCGGCGAATTTCGACACCGTCTTGCCGTCGGAGACCTGTTCGTACGTCGACTGCGGCAGAAAGGTCCCGATCAGCACCAGAAGGCCGGCGAAAACCCCCATCATCGCGGCGAACAACCGGGGGAGCCGCACGTCGGACGGTGGTCGTGGCGCGGCGGCGGGAGCTTGGACGGGCTGCGTTGCGCTGAACGGGCCAGTCGGTTGGTACGGCTGCTGCTGCGGCGCGCTCATGGTCGGCTCCTCCGCCGGTTCTGTTGTCCAGCAAGGAATTCCACCACGGATCGGGCCGCGAGATAAGTGTCACCTGTGCTCTGGTCAAGCCTCTTCGCGCGTGCTACGCGGGGAGCTTGGGCCAGGCGACGTTCGCCATTTCCCTGGCGATGTCACACGCTTTTGGCGCCTGTACGGCGAGAAGGGCGTGCTCGACCTGGTTCCGGTTCGCGTCCGGGCCGCCGATGTGGCCGGTCAGCACCGTGCAGCCGCCACTGACCTCCTGGACGAAGGAGCGGCGCCCGCCCAGCGTCTCCTCGGGGGCGCTCGTGGCCTTCGGATTCGGGCCGAGGCCGAATTCCAGCCGGGCGAACCGTTCCGCGTTCTGTTCGCCCCAAAGGCATTGGTGCCGGGACAGATCGCCCTTCCCGGAGACTGCGCCGCCCAGCCGCGCGGAGATCTCGCTATCGGACAGCAGGGCGGAGCAGGCGTCCAGCCGGGCGAGGGAGTTTTCGCGGTACTCGAGATGCGACGGCCGCTTGCCCGCCGCGAGCGACCGGACGGCGTTCTCCGCGGTTTTCGTCGCCACGTCGAGCAATTCCGGGCCGAAGTCCTGACGGGCTTCGAAGTACGTTCCGACGCGCAAGGAGGTGTCATCGGTGAAGATCAGCTGAAGAAGGGGCTGACCCTGGAGGTCCGAGCGGACCATCCGCAGGCCGCGGGCGAGCGACGGCTCGCCGACCGGGGTTGCACCGCCGAGGCGCTCCTGCGCCCGGTCTTCCGGGAAGCCGAAACTGATCAGGGCGGGGGCCCCGGCGATCTTGAGCTGAAACGAGCACGCGCCCATGCTGAGCGTCGGTTCGGACAGTGGATACGTCTTCTCGAGCTCAGGGAAGTCGAGGATGTCGCAGAAGTTCACGGTCGTGGGGTCGCCGAGTGCTTCGCGCAGCGTCAAAGGCCCCGTGGGCGGAGCGGGCGGTGGCTCGGCCGCGCACCCGGCGAGCATGAGCACTGCCGCGGCCAGTGCCGCCATCTTCTTGAGAGCCCACATGTCCGGAGCTTACGTGGCCGCGTCCTCGTACAACATCACCGCGACGCGCTTCCATTCGTCGAGCAATTGCCGCCGCCGCTTCGGATCGCCGCCGAGTTCGGCGTCCAGCGCCAGGCCGCGGGTGAGGTTCACGGTCAGCCAGAACAGGATCTCCGCGCGTTCCTTCGGCAGGTCCCCGGCGACCGCGGTGATGTGCTCCAGCGTCGAGCGGCCCAGCGCCCTGTCGACCGGGCGGATCGCCTCGCGGAGTTCGGGATCGGTCCGCGCCGCGACCCACAGTTCCGTGGCGGCGGTGGACAACGTGCCCGAATAGCCCTCCCACAGCAGGTCGATCGCCGCCGCGACGCCCGATGCGCCACCGGGGAGCGTCGAGAGCGATGCCGCGAGCCGTCCGCGCAGCTTCTCCGTCAGATGCTCGACGGCGGCCGCCATCAGCTCGGCCTTCGCGGAGAAGTGGTGCTGCACGGCGCCCTTCGAGACCCCGGCGCGGGCGCAGATCTCCTGGACCGAGGTGCGCGCGTACCCGAGGTCGACCAAGCAGTCGATGGTCGCGTCGAGCAAGGCGGTGCGGGTCTGCTCCCGCCGTTCGGCCTGTGTCCGGTGGGTCCTGCCCAGTGCGGTCATCGAACCGGTACCCCCTTTACGTGCAGCTCGGTACGGATGTACATTCCGCTTGGAACTTACATCCTAAGCGTCATGTTTTCCAGGTCCTGATCAGGAGGCGTTGGCCGTGCCCTTGCAGATCCAGAAGAGTTCGTGGAGCACGACGGAGCTCGAAGACCTCCGGGACCTCGCCCGGACGTTCTGCCAGAAGGAACTCGTGCCGAACCAGGAGCGCTGGGCGGCCGAGAAGAAGGTCGACCGCGAGCTGTGGACGAAGGCGGGCGAGGTCGGCCTGCTGGCACTGTCCATCCCGGAGGAGTACGGCGGTGGCGGCGGCACGTTCGCCCACGAGGCCGTCCTCTACGAAGAGCAGGCCCGGTCCGGCGACAGCGCCTGGGGCGTCACCGTCCACAACGGAATCGTCGCGCACTACATCCTCGAGTACGCGGGCGAAGAGCAGAAGAAGGCATGGCTGCCGAAGTTCGCCTCCGGCGAGATGGTCGGCGCGGTCGCGATGACCGAACCCGGCACGGGTTCGGATCTGCAGAGCATCAAGACCCGCGCGGTGCGCGACGGCGACCACTACGTGATCAACGGCGCGAAGACCTTCATCACCAACGGTTTCCACGCCGACCTCGTCGTCGTCGCGGTGAAGACCGATCCGGACGCGGGCGCGCAGGGTGTCTCGCTCATCGCCGTCGAGACCGACACGCCGGGCTTCAGCCGCGGCCGCGTCCTCGACAAGATCGGGCTCAAGGGGCAGGACACCGCGGAGCTCTCCTTCGACGACGTCCGGGTGCCCGCCGCCAACCTCCTCGGTGGACAGGAAGGCCTCGGCTTCATCCAGCTGATGCAGCAGCTTCCGCAGGAACGGCTGATCATCGCCGTCACCGCGGTGGCCGGGATGGAGGCCGCGATCGACCAGACCATCGCCTACACCAAGGACCGCCAGGCGTTCGGCCGCCCGATCTACAACTTCCAGAACACGAAGTTCAAGCTCGCCGAGGCCGCCACCGAGGCCGCCGTGTCCCGCGCGTACCTCGACCAGTGCATCGAACGGCACCTGCGCAAGGAACTCGACGTGCAGGGCGCGGCGATGGCGAAACTGTGGACCACCGAACGGGTCAACAAGGTCGTCGACGACTGCCTGCAGCTCTTCGGCGGCTACGGCTACATGTCCGAGTACCCGATCGCGCGCGCGTGGGCCGACATCCGGATCTCCCGGATCTTCGGCGGCACCAGCGAGATCATGAAGGAAATCATCTCCCGTACTCTCTGAAAACGTTGCCGTACAAGGAAAGGACGTGGCGATGAAGGCTGGGCCGCTGAGCGGGCTCAAGGTCGTCGAACTGGCCGGGCTCGCCCCGGCGCCGTTCGCCTGCACCATCCTCGCCGATCTCGGCGCGGAGGTGGTCCGGATCGACCGGGCGACCCCGGGCAACGACGTCATCGGCTTCCCGAACGATCCGCTCGCCCGGGGCAGGCGGTCGATCGGGATCAACACCAAGACTCCCGAAGGGGTCGAACTGGTGCTGAAACTCGCCGACGACGCCGACGTGCTCATCGAGGGTTTCCGTCCCGGTGTCGCCGAGCGGATGGGCATCGGGCCGGAGCAGGTCCACGCCCGCAACCCGCGGCTGGTCTACGGCCGGATGACCGGCTACGGCCAGGACGGCCCGCTGGCGACAGTCGCCGGGCACGACATCAACTACATCGGCATCTCCGGCGCGCTCGAACCGATCGGGCACGCCGGGCAGCGGCCGGTGGTGCCGCTCAACCTCGTCGGTGACTTCGGCGGCGGTGGCCTCCTGCTCGCGATGGGCGTGTTGGCGGCGCTGTTCGAACGCCAGACCTCAGGCAAGGGCCAGGTGGTCGACGCGTCCATGGTGGACGGCGCGGCCCTGCTGACCACCAGCCTGCACGGGCTGCTGGACTCCGGGCTCTGGCCCGGCGGGCGCGGCGAGAACATGCTCGACGGCGGCGCGCCGTTCTACGACACCTACGAGACCGCCGACGGCAAGTACGTCGCCATCGGCGCGATCGAGATGCGGTTCTGGGGCGACCTGGTGAAGGTGCTCGGCCTCGATCCCGAGGAGATCCCGGTCCACGTCGACATGAACGAGTGGCCGAAGCTGCGCAAGATCGTCGCCGAAGCCGTCGCGAAGCACACTCGCGACGAGCTGGTCGCGAAGGCCGAGGGCACCGACGCGTGCTTGACGGCGGTGCTCTCGCCCCGTGAAGCACCGTCGCATCCGCACAACGTCGCCCGCGGGACGTTCGTCGACGTCGGCGGCATGATGCAGCCCGCACCCGCGCCGAGGTTCGACCGCACGCCGGCCGCGACGCCGGAACCGCCGCGGCCCAAGGGCGGCGACACCGCCGACGTCCTCGCGGAACTCGGTGTGGACGCCGACGGGATCGAGCGGCTCAAGGCCGCGGGCACGATCGTCTAGCCGCGTTCCGGGTCGGGGTCCAGGTCCGATCGCACCATCGAATAGAGGATGTGGTCGCGCCAGGCCCCGTCCCGGAACCCGTAGCCGCGCAGCACGCCTTCCTTGGTGAAGCCCGCCTTCGTCAGGGAACGCTGCTCCGCGACGTTGCCCGCCTCCGTCGACGCCTCGACGCGGTTCATTTGCGTGTGCGAGAAAAGGTAGCGGACCAGCAACCGCTGGGCCTCGGTCCCGTGGCCGTGGCCGCGTGCCTCGGGGATGAGCACGAGCCCGGCGTTCCAGCAGAACGACGTCGACCCGCTCCTGGTCTTGTGCCAGGAGACGAAGCCGAGCCGCTGCCCGGCCAGCTCGATCATCAGCATCCCGTTGTCCGCCGCGAGCATGCCGGTCTCGGCCCAGCGGCGGCGCAGGAAGTGCGGGTCGTGCCAGCCATGCCATTCGAACGCGCCCGCGGCCTGGGGATCGTTCGTCAGGCTCTCGAGCATCGGCAGGTCGGCTTCGGATACCGGTCTGAGCGCGACTCCGGTTTCGGTCATTTGACAGAGACTAGGACGATGGGGTGCCGAAATCGCCGTGACGCCCCGCACCGTCACTGAACCGGCTCGCGCCCTTCACGGCCTCTTCGGCGAGCCCGCCGCCGATCAGCGCGTTGGAGAACTCGGCGCGCATCGCCTCTTCTTCGGTGAGCCCGTACTGGCCGTACGCGGATTTGCGATCCGCGCGCAGACAGGCTTGCGGGAACGCGGCCAGCTCGCGCGCGAGGGCTTGCGCGGCCGAAAGCGCCTCGCCGTCGGGGACGACCCGGTTCGCGAGCCCGATCGCGAGCGCCTCGTCCGCCTCGACCGGGCGGCCGGTGAGGATCAGGTCCATCGCCCGCGAATGCCCGATCAGCCGTGGGAGCCGCACCGTGCCGCCGTCGATCAGCGGAACACCCCAGCGGCGGCAGAAGACCCCGAAGACGGCCGTGCTGTCGGCGACCCTCAGATCGCACCACAGCGCCAGTTCCAGGCCACCCGCGACGGCGTGCCCGCGGACCGCGGCGATCACCGGCTTCGACAGCGTCATCCGCGACGGCCCCATCGGCCCGTCACCCACCGGGCCGAGCGAGTTGGTGCGGTCGGTGCCGACGGCCTTCAGATCGGCTCCGGCGCAGAAGGCGTCACCCGAACCGGTGAGGACGGCGACCGCGGCCTCCTCGTCGGCGTCGAACGCGCGGAACGCTTCCGCCAGCGCGGCCGCGGTCGGCCCGTCCACCGCGTTGCGGGCCCCGGGCCGGTTCAGCGTGACCGTCGTCACCGGTCCTTCCCGGTGGACGAGAACGTTTTCGCTCATCATTCGCTCCTCGGGGGAAACCGGGTGGGCAACGAGGCCCGGATCTCCTTAAAGTGGTGACAAAGTCCGCAGTGCGCGCGGAGTCATCGTCTGGACACTACGGTGTGATGGGATGGAGCCATGTCGCCCGGCTTGAAGAAATTCGTCGTTATCGCCGTCGTCGCGCTCGTGCTCTTCTTTCTGATCAGCAGGCCGACCCAATCCGCCGACGCCGTCCACACCGCGCTCGGCTGGCTCCGGTCCGGAGCCGAAGCCATCGTGACGTTCGTCCGGAGCCTCTTCTCCTGACCCCGTCGTGACCTCACCGGTGTCCCTGGCGACGCCGGTGATCACCGTGCGCGTCCACCAGCCGTTATCACTCAGAGTCACCCGTCTCGCATTTCGGTCGGGCGACTCGACCATCCGGGTGGATTGCCCCCGAAAACCCGCTGGTCGACGAATTCGTGCCCCAGAAGCTCTGGCGGAAAAGACCTCCGCGCCCCTACGGTGCTCACATTGCGTGATCGGTTGGTCCTCCAGGCGCCGGAGCCGGCCTCCTGGGCGAAGGGTTTCCGCAGGTGCAAGCCTCAGGGCAGCGGAACTTTCAGCCGGGCAAGTAAGTCAGGACTTGTCAGTCGGGGAATCATGAGGAGGCAGGGATGACCGGAGATCCCGGAGTCGATGCGTTGATCCGGCAGTGGGCCGCCGAGCGTGAGCAGACCCCCGAGGAGCAGGAGACCGACCGGATCGCGTCCGCGTGGCTCGCCGACGCTCCCCGTCAAGCTCCCGGTATCCCCGGCCAGCGTCAGCAGTCCGGCCAGGCGCGCTGGGCGCCGGTCGAGGCCGCCGACCCCGGCTACGTCGACGCGATGCGAAGCCGTCTTCCCGAGGTTCCGCGGGACCTGCTCGTCGCGGCCGCCGGCTGGTGGCAGATGGTCGGCGGCGTCGCCGAGGCCGAAGCCTGGTGGGACGCCGGCATCAGCCCGCTCGACCAGCGTGCGCTGGACTACCGCGCGGCCGGGCTCGCCCCGTCCGACCTGAGCCGCCGTCTCGGCCCGATGACCGTCTTGCAGCACCTTCGCCGCGGCAGCGCCCCGGCCTGGTGCGTGGCACGGCTGGCGAGGCAGCAGAAGTCCGCCTGACGAGAACTTCTCGCACGCGCGGGTGAACCGGCGTGGCAGGGGCGATCTCGGCAACCGCGTAACGCTAACCTGCGCGGGCTCGTTGTTCGAGCATCGGTCGTGATCGCCACCCCACGCTGGAGGACTCGCTTCGTGCGCACCACCCCGGAAAACGACGAACTCGTCGCCGACCCGGCCAAGCCCGCTCCGCCACGCCGCGGGGTGGGCGCCGCCGTCTTCGGCAGGCTGGTCATCGTGCTGGCCGTACTGGGTCTCGCCGGGGGTGGGATCTGGCTGGTGACCAAGGCGTCCGCCCCGGTCGCGAGCCCGACGACGATGGAGATCCCCGCCCTTCAGGTCAAGGCGGCGGACGTCAAACCGGGCACGGTCGTGCCGGTCAACGCCACCCCCGCCGGCGGCGCGGCCCAGCAGACCTCGCCGCAGCAGGTACAGCCGAAACCGGGCAAGGACCCCCTGGCGGCCTGGACCGAGCGGGCCGCGCAGGCCACCGGCATCCCGGCCAGGGCGCTGCTCGCCTACGGCAACGCCGAACTGGCGATGCGCCAGATGCAGCCGAACTGCAAGATCTCGTGGGCCACCCTCGCGGGCATCGGCCGGATCGAGTCGAACCACGGCCAGTACGGCGGCGCCGTCCTCGGCCAGGACGGACGGCCCTCGAAGCCGATCATCGGCGTCCCGCTCGACGGCTCGCCCGGCGTCAAGGCGATCGGCGACACCGACGGCGGCCAGTTCGACGGCGACGCGGCCGTCGACCGCGCTGTCGGCCCGATGCAGTTCATCCCCAGCACCTGGCGCCGGTACGCCGCCGACGGCAACCGCGACGGCGTCGGCGACCCGCAGCAGATCGACGACGCGACGCTGGCGGCGGCGCGCTACCTGTGCGTGAACAACCGGGACATGTCGGCCGCCTCGGGGTGGTGGCAGGGGATCCTGTCGTACAACAACTCGACGGAGTACGCGCAGAAGGTCTTCGGGCTGGCGGACGACTACGCGAAGGCCGTCCAGACCGCTAAGTGACGCTCGGGGGTTCCGTCCTCGCATCCCCTCGCCTCGACCCAGATGTCATGAAAGGGGCTTTCAGGACGAAATATGTCCTGAAAGCCCCTTTCATGACACGCCGCGGGGCCAGGCGGGGTGACCGGGACCAAGGTCCCGACCGGCCCGGTCGCCGAACTTTCGCCGCGCGCCCAGTGCTAGCGTCGATGCGTGCCCGCCTCGTCCGTCGCCCTGCGCCGTCTCGGCATCGCCGGCGTCTGCCTGGTGAGCCTGGCGCTGTGCTGCGGGCTCGCCTGGTGGCAGTGGGAGCGGTTCTCCTCGGCCAGCGGGACGTTCCAGAACCTGGGCTACGTCCTGCAGTGGCCGCTGTTCGGGCTGTTCCCCGCGTTCATGTTCTGGCGGATCCGCAAACTCCGCCGCCAAGCCGCGGAGGCCGACACTCCGGAGCAGACGGCCGAGGCCGCCGTCCCCGAGGTGCCCGCGCCCCGGCGGAGGCCCGCCCCGGCGCCCGCTCCCGAAGACGACGAGCTCGCCGCGTACAACAAGTATTTGCGCGAACTCAACGCCCGCGACAAGTAGTTCCCAGAGAGGTTCGAGACGCTATGACCACCCGAACTGACGACGCCGCCCCGGCCCGCTCGGTCTCGCTGGGCGGGCCGCTGATCCGGTTCCGCTTCGCGGCGTACGCCACCGGTGTGGCCCTGCTCGGGCTGGTCGTCGAGATGCTGCTGCAGTACGTCTTCAGTGTGGAACTGCCCCAGTTCGTGAAGATGATCCCCATGGTCCACGGCGGGCTTTACCTGATCTACCTGCTGCTCGCGGTCGACCTCGCGATCAAGGCCCGCTGGTCGATGAAGGGCACTCTCCTCGTGCTGATCGCCGGCTGCATCCCGTTCTTCTCCTTCGTGATGGAACGCAAGGTCACGCACAAGGTCCAGGCGGGCGTGAAGCTCTAAGCCCGGCGCCGGAAGGTCAGCGCCACCCCGAAGGACAAAGCCGTCACCACGGCGGCGGTGGCGAACGCCGCGGTCATCCCGTCGACCGTGGTCTCCGCCGGGCTCCCGGACGGGGTCCGCGTCACCGCGCCGAACACGGTGATCAGGATCGCGAGCCCCAAGGTCGCCCCGACCTGCTGCAACGTCTGCAGGACGCCGCCCGCCGCACCCGCGTCTTCGGTGGGCACGGTCGCCATGATGATCACGCTGAGCGGGGAGAACGCCAGCCCCGCGCCGACACCCATCAGCAGCATCGGGCCGAGCAGGTGCGAGAAGTACCCGCTGTCGGTGGTGAGGGTGGTCAGCCAGACGACGCCGCCGGTCATCAACGCCGTCCCGGTCAGCGCCAGCGGTTTCGGGCCGAACCGGGGGAGAAGCTTCGGGATCAGCCTGCTGAGCCCGAACATGCACACCGCCATCGGCAAGAAGGCGAACCCGGTCTCCAGCGCGGCGAAACCCGCGATGTCCTGCAGGAACTGGGTCAAGAAGAAGAACATGGACATCATGGCCATCGGCCCGAGGAAGAAGTTGACGTAGGCCGCGGCCCGGTTGCGTTCCGCGAACAGCCGCAGCGGGATGAGCGGCTGGCTCACCCTGGTTTCGATCGTGAGGAACGCGGCCAGCAGGGCCAGCCCGGCCGCGAGGCTGCCGAGGGTGACGGTGTCGCCCCAGCCGTCCGACGCGGCGTGGGTGAACGCGAACACGAGCGAGCCGACGCCGAAGGTGCCGGTGAACGCGCCGGGGAGGTCCAGGCGTGCCCGTCGGCGAGGGGGATCGGCGACGTATCGCGAGGTGAGCAGGACGATCGCGAGCCCGAACGGGACGTTGATGTACAGCGCCGCCCGCCACGAGATCCATTCGGTCAGCAGCCCGCCGAGCAGCAGGCCGATCGCGAAACCGCCGCTGGACATCGCCGAGAACAGTGCCAGCGCGCGCACCCTGGCCTTGGCCTCGGTGAACGTGCTGGTGATCAGCGCCAAGGTGCTCGGCCCGGCCATCGCGGCGCCGACACCCTGGGCGATCCGGGCCGCGATGAGCATCTCCGCCGAGCCGGCGAGGCCGCCGAGCAGGGAGGCGGCGGTGAACACGGCCGCGCCGACGACGAACATCCGGCGGCGGCCGAACAGGTCGCCCGCGCGCCCGCCGAGCAGCAGCAAGCCGCCGAAGACGAGGCTGTACGCCGTCATCACCCAGGACAGGCCGGTGTCGGTGAAGCCGAGTTCGGTCTGGATCCGGGGGAGCGCGACGTTCATCACCGTCGCGTCGAGGATGAGCATGAGCTGGCAGGTCAGCACGATCGGCAGGACCAGCCGGTGTGGGGGTGGTGGGGCCTCGGCCGTCTCGGGCCTAGGCTCGGTACGCAGGGTTCGCTCGGTCAAGGAATACTCCAAAGACGTAACGAGATGAAGCGGAGAGACTCTCCACTTGAGGTCGTGAGCGATGATATGGAGAGACTCTCCGCTTACGCAAGTGGATTCGGAGAATGTCTCCGTTTTCGTCGCCCGAGGAGGTGCAGATGGTCACGGCCGATCCGGACCGGCCCATGCGCGCGGACGCCCGGCGCAACTACGAGCGCATCGTGGCGGTGGCGAAGGAGGCGTTCACCGCCGACGGCGTGGACGTGCCCGCCGACGACATCGCCAAACGCGCCGGTGTCGGCGCGGGCACGTTGTACCGGCACTTCCCGACGCGCGACAAACTGGTCGAGGCCGTCTACCGCGACGAGATCGACGGGCTGGCGCAGCAGGCCTACGACCTGCTCGAAGAGTTGCCGCCGGGGAAGGCGCTCGAGACGTGGCTGGCCACGCACGTTGTCTACGTGGTCGAGAAACACGGGCTGGCGATGACGTTGAAGGCGTCCGTCGACGCGGGCTCCGAGGTCTTCGCCTGGTGTCAGTCACGGCTGCGGGCCGCGTCCGACACGATCGTGAAGGCCGCTCAGGACGAGGGCGTGATCCGGCCCGACGTCAGAGGCGTCGACATCCTTCGGCTCGGTCACGGGGTCGGTTCGGCCGCGAGCAAGGCGTCACCCGAGGACACGGAACGGCTTCTCGCGATCGTGCTGGACGGCCTCCGGGTGTCATGAAAGGGGCTTTCAGGACAAATTTCGTCCTGAAAGCCCCTTTCATGACACCCGCCGGGACCGAGATCAGGAGCCGATCCCGGTGAGGGACCGCACCTCCATCTCGGCGTGCTTGACCGGGTCGGCCTTCGACCGGCCGACGAAAGTGCCCACGATCCCGCACAGGAACGAGAACGGGATCGACACGAGACCCGGGTTCTTCAGCGGGAACCAGTGGAAGTCGACGCTCTTGATGATCGAGTCCGCCGCCCCGGACATCACCGGTGAGAAGAACACGAGCACCAGGCTCGCGATCAGCCCGCCGTAGATGCCCCACAGCGTTCCGGTGGTGTTGAACCGCTTCCAGAACAGCGAGAACAGCAGCGTCGAGAGGTTCGCCGACGCCGCGACCGCGAACGCCAGCGCCACCAGGAACGCGATGTTCTGCCCGTTCGCCAGGATGCCGCCCACGATCGCGAGCGCCCCGACGGCGACCGCGGTCAGCCGGGCGACCCGGACCTCCGCGGCCGGTTCCGCGTTGCCGCGTTTGAAGATGTTGGCGTAGACGTCGTGGGCGAAGGAGGCCGACGCGGTGATCGTCAGCCCGGCGACGACGGCGAGGATGGTCGCGAAGGCCACCGCCGAGACGATGCCGAGCAGGACGGTGCCGCCGATGTTCAGCGCGAGCAGCGGCGCCGCCGAGTTCTCCCCGCCGGGCGCGTTCTTGATCGCCTCCGGGCCGACCAGCGCCGCGGCGCCGAAGCCGATGACCAGCGTGCAGAGATAGAAGACGGACATGCACGCGGTCGCCCACACCACCGAGCGCCGCGCCTCGCGCGAGTTCGGCACCGTGTAGAAGCGCATCAGCACGTGCGGGAGCGCGGCGGCGCCGAGGACCAGCGCGAGCGCCAGTGAGACGAAGTCGAGTTTCGTGACCTCGCTCTTGCCGTACGAGCCGCCCGGCTCCAGCAGTTCGTCGCCGAGCGGGCTCCGGTCGGCGGCGGCCGAGAGCAGGTTCGAGAAGCTGAAACCGAACTTGCCGAACAGGAACACGGTGATCAGCGCACCGGTCAGCAGCAGGATGGTCGCCTTGATGATCTGCACCCACGTGGTGCCCTTCATCCCGCCGACCAGCACGTACAGCACCATGACGACGCCGACGACGCCGATCACCAATGCCTGGCCGATGCCGCCGTGGATGTCCAGCAGCAACGCCACCAGCCCGCCGGCGCCCGCCATCTGCGCGAGCATGTAGAAGAAGGAGATCACCAGCGTCGACGTCGCGGCCGCGGCGCGGACCGGGCGCTGCTTCATCCGGAAGCTCAGCACGTCGCCCATGGTGAAGCGGCCGGTGTTGCGCAGCAGTTCCGCGATCAGCAGCAGGTCGACCATCCAGGCGACGAGGAACCCGATCGAGTACAGGAAGCCGTCGTAGCCGTGGATCGCGATCGCCCCGGCGATACCCAGGAACGACGCCGCCGAGAGGAAGTCACCCGAAAGCGCGATGCCGTTCTGCCGCCCGGTGAAGGCGCTGCCCGCCGCGTAGTAGTCCGAAGTGGACGAGTTGCGCGTGCTGACGCGGTACACCACGTACAGGGTGATCGCGACGAACAGCGCGAACACCGCGATGTTCAGGACCGGGTCGTTGTCGGGGATGCTCATCGTTCCTCCGCCCCGACCGACGCCCGCAACTGTTCGACCTTGGGGTCGAGCCGCTTGTTGGCGAACTTCAGGTAGCCGATCGTGATCAGGATCGTGCTGGCGAACTGGCCGAGCCCGAGCAGCATGCCGACGTTGACCTCGCCCCACACCTTCCGGCTCATGAAGTCGTGCGCGTAGGCCGCCAGCAGCACGAACGTCATGTACCAGGTGAAGAACAGCAGGCTCATCGGGAACACGAACCGCCGGAAGGTCTTGCGCAGCGCGACGAACTCCTTGCCGTGCTGGATCCGGTCGAAGTCGGGGCCGGTGCTGCGCGGCGGCGGGGGAGCGGGCTGCTGGCGCTCGCGGACGAACAGCGCGGGCATCTGCCCGGTGTCCTCGAGGGCGTTGCTCGCCGCGAACGGGCGCGCGACGTCGGGCATGGGGTTCCTCCGGGGGCTTGCTGGCATCCGGGCGCGGTGCGGAGCGCACATACTAACTTCGGCTTCCGGCGCTCTGAATAGGCGACCCCGCTTCCACGAACATGCGACCCGGTATTCGTTTTCCCCTCGGAATAGTTGTCCGGGGAATTCGTTTCGGCCGGAATGAACCGGCTTTATCACTCGTAATAGTGAGGCCGATTGTCACGCGCGGTCGTCGCCCGAACGGCCCACTGCGGCAAACGGGGAAGACGGCCACGCTGTGTCCCTCGTTTTGGTGACAGATCGTAGTTTCGCTTCCGGTGTGAAGCAGGCTTCGATACCGTGCCCGCCATCGCGGATCGGGGAAGATCCCCTGGTTCGACGATCATCCTGAAAGAAATCACCATGTCGGGCGACAAGGAACCGGCCGGATCGGCAAGGCCACAACATCGGGCACACATTTGGGCTTGACCCACCCGATGGGGGCACGGAAAGTAGTTCGACCGGGCGAAGCGGCTACCCAGCGTAGGCTGATCGGGTGACCCGGGCCCCTGATGCACCGGCGCAACCTGTAACCGGAATTCCCTCGTTTGTGACGCGGAGACGGATTTCGGGCCTTGTACATCGTTCGAATACACACTTTTCCCAGGTCAGCACCCGTGTACTGAACAGAATTGACGGCACCCGGATTGGTGTACGATTCTTTGGCCCGGCTGACCCGCTGTGATCGATTGGCAAAGAAAAGTTGATCTCGACGACCGTGCACTTCGCAGGTTGCGACCTGCACGTGCAGGTGCAAGACCTCCCGAAGCGGACCGGTGTTCCTGGGGACACCCGGATCGCCGGACGGGGTCCCTCATGTCGCGATCGATCACGTGGTCAGGCCGGGGCCGAGTTCTCCGCAGGCAGACACCTCGCGGGAACGGACGCCTCAGACCGTGCCAGGACGCCGGACAGGGAGTCACCTACGTGACCGTTGCAGGAGAAGGCCAAGTGCCTGTCGGGGAGCTGCTGGGACGCACTCCCCGGCCATCGCGGTGGGCCACCGGCTGGCGCGCACTCGTGCGCTGGCGGGACTGGAGCCTGCCGGTGAAGCTGTCGGCCGTGACGTTGGTGCCGATCCTCATCGCGCTCGCGCTGGGCATCGCCACCATCGCGGGCCAGGTCGGCCGTTCCGACGGCTACCAGCGTCTCGACCGTCTCGTCGCGTTGAGCGGGCAGATCCGCACCCTCACCGACGGACTCGGCCGTGAGCGCACCCAGTCCGCCGCGGGGCTGACCGCGGGCACCGTCGGCGGGACCCTCGAGCTCGGCTCCGCCCGTGCCGACGTCGACACCGCCATTCCCCTTTACGTGGCCGCCGCGTCCAGGGCCGTCGAGAACGAGCCGTCCCTCCGCCAGGCGCGGGACGCCGCAGCGGCCCAGCTGGAGAGGCTGGCCGACATCCGTCAGCGGGCCTCCGCCGGACAACTCGACCCCGTGCAGGCCATCGGCGAGTACACCGACGTCACCACCGCGCTGCTCGCCCTCGACACCGCGTTGGCCGCGGGCGCCAGCGAAGACGTCCTCGGCGGCACTCCCGCCGCGGTGCACGACCTCGCCGTGATGAAGGAACAGCTGTCGCTGAGCCAAGCGCTGGTCTCCTTCGGCATCGCCCGGTCGGGTCTCGCGCCGAGCGAACTCGACCAGCTGCGCACCGCCGAACTACGGCTGGCCGACCGTTTCACCGACTTCCGCGCCGCCGCTTCGGAACAGCAGCGCCAGGAGTTCGGCGCCGCCGTCACCGACGAGGCGATGGAGACCCGCGACAGGCTCGCGAAGACCGCCCTCGGCGACCAGGGCGCCCCCACCTCCCAAGCTTTCCGCACGCTGTCCGCACAGGGCTGGAACGACGCTTCGAACGCGGTGATCACCAAGACCGGTGAGGTCGCGAACAAATTCGGCGCCCAGGCGAGTTCGGTGTCGGCCGAACTGGTCGACGACGCCAGCAGCGGTGCCGGTCTGCTCGCGGTCCTGCTGTTCGGCGCGATGGTGCTCGCCGTCGCCGTCGTCTTCCTCATCACCCGTCAGCTGTTGCGCTCGCTCAAGATGCTGCGCGCCAGCGCCCTCGACGTCGCCGAGAAACAGCTGCCCGACGCGGTCCGCAACATTCAGGAGGGCCGCTCGCAGGGCACCGACGTGCAGCCGGTGCCGGTCGGCGGCGACGACGAGATCGGCGAGGTCGCCAGGGCCTTCGACAAGGTGCACCACCAGGCGCTGCGCCTGGCCACCGAGCAGGCCTCGATGCGCACCGGGTACAGCAACGTGTTCGTCAACCTCTCCCGCCGCAGCCAGAGCCTCGTGCAGCGGCAGCTGCAGCTGATCGAGCGGCTGGAGCGCGACGAAGAGGACGCGGACCAGCTGGCCACGCTGTTCCAGCTGGACCACCTCGCCACCCGCATGCGCCGCAACAACGAGAACCTGATGGTCCTCTCCGGCGCCGAGCCGGGCAGGCGGTCCGGTCAGCCGGTCTCCGCCACCGACGTGGTGCGCGCGGCGGTCTCCGAGATCGAGCAGTACCAGCGGGTCACCGTGCAGAACCCGCCGCCGGTCCGGCTGGTCGGGTACGCGGCCAACGACCTGATGCGCCTGATCGCCGAACTGCTGGACAACGCCACCGCGTTCTCCGCGCCGGAAACCCAGGTGACCATCGCGACCAGGCTCGTCGAAGACGGCTCGTTCGGCATCGACATCCTCGACAAGGGCATCGGGATGAACGAGGCCGAGGTCGCCGAGGCCAACGCCCGGCTCACCGAGGCCCCCAACGTCGACCTCGCCACCTCGCGCCGGATGGGCCTGTTCGTGGTCGGACGGCTGGCCAGCAGGCACCGCATCGCCGTCTCGCTCCACGGTGGCAAGGACATCGTGGGCGTGCGCGCCACCGTGTCGGTCCCGGCGGATCTCGTGATGGCCCCGCCCGGGGACCCCGGCCCCGCGACCGGCCCGATCACGCAGCGCCTCGCGCCGGTGCCGCCGCAGCAGCCGGGCGGCCTGCCCCGCCGCCAGCGTCCCGCGAACGGGTCACGGCCGGGCATGCCGAGCGTGCCCTCGCAGGGCGGCGAGCGGTGGCCGTCCGCGAACGATCTGGCCGGTCACACCAAGTCCGGGGTGAACGGGCACACCCACACCCAGGACCCGCGGCCGCCGTCGGATGTCGAGATCTCGGGAACGGCGCTGTTCAGCCCGATCCCCAAGGACGAGACGACGACCCCGCCCGCGCCGCAGCCCCGCGCGCCGGAACCGGAGCCCGCTTCCGAGCCCGAGCCGGTCGCGAAGGAGGCGGAGCAGCCCGCCGAGCCCGCCGAGCCCACATCGGCGTCGCTCGAAGGCGAACTGCCCAGCGGCAAGGAACTGTTCGAGGCCAAGAACAGCACCACGCTGAGCGAGTGGTGGAACCAGGCGGCCACGCCGCCTCCGGCCGTCGCCCCGCTTCCCACCGCGTCGGAGACGACGCCGATCTTCGACGAGATGCTCTCGGCGTGGTTCCGTTCGCCCGCCCCCGCTCCGGAAAAGCCCGCGGCCGAACCCGCGGCCAAGAAGGAGAAGCCGGGGAAGAAGGAGCCCGAAGAGCAGAAGGCGGCCGAGCCCGCCGCCGAAGCCGCTCCGACCGCCGAGCAGGAGGCCCGCAACTGGGACTTCGCCAGCGACAAGGCGTTCCGCACGGTCCAGGAGGTCTCGCAGACCGCGCCGTCGACGTTCACCCAGGCCGGGCTGCCGCGCCGCCGCAAGGGCGAGCAGCTCCTTCCGGGCAGCGCGACGTCGTCGGTCCCGCCCGCCGAGCCCGCCACCGGTTCGGAGCTGCCGGTCCGCGATCCGGTGAACGTGCGCGGCAGGCTGAGCAGCTTCCAGCAGGGTGTCAAACGAGGTCGTAAGGAGGCGGCGGACAAGGCCGCGCCCGCCACCACACAGCTTCCCGCGACCCAGCCGGAAGTGTCGCCGGAGCCGCCGGCACCCGAGCCCGCGAAGGCGGCGCAGTCGTCGTCGGAGATGACCGCGCGTCCGGTGACCCCGCCCGCCGCGCTGCCGAGCCGCAAACCCGAGAAGAAACCGCAGGCAGCGCCGCCGGAACCGGAACCGGTCAGCGCCGTCGAGAAGACCGACGCGTGGAACTTCGGCTCCGACGAGGGCTGGAAAGCGGCCCAAGCGGTGTCCCAGTCCGTGCCCTCGAAGATGACTTCGGCAGGATTACCCCGGCGCCGTCGCGGGGAGCAACTGCTTCCGGGCAGCGCGGGACCGCCCGCCGGGGCGGTCACCCCCCGACCACAGCGAGACGCGCACGACGTGCGCGGTCGCCTGAGCAGTTTCCAGCAGGGCATCCAGCGCGGACGGCACCACACAGCCCAGGCGACCGAAGGCAACCACGAAACCCTGGAGGGTGAATGACCTCGCCGAACCCGGCCCAGCCCCAGCAGAACCAGTTCGGGTGGCTGGTGAACGATTTCGCCGAGCGGGTACCCGGAGTGGCGCACGCCGTGGTCGTGTCGGCGGACGGCCTCCTGCTCACCGCGTCGAGCCGTCTCCCGCTGGACCGGGCCGACCAGCTGGCCGCTGTCGCGTCCGGCCTGGTGAGCCTGACCCAGGGTGCCGCGAGGTGCTTCGAGGCGGGCGCTGTCAACGAAACCGTCGTCGAGATGGAGCTCGGCATCATGGTGCTGATGTCCATCAGCGACGGTTCCTGCCTGGCCATCCTCGCCGCCCCGAACTGCGACATCGGGCAGGTCGCCTACGAGATGACGATGCTCGTCGACCGCGTCGGCCAGATCCTCACGCCGGAACTTCGCGCACAATTGCAGGGCGCCGGTGGGTCGCTGATCGGCGAACCGGTGGGATGATGTCTCGATGAGCACCGGGTCCGGATCCTTCGGCGAACCGCCGGGGACGGGTGAACACCAGCCACCGCGCGCGGGGGCTGCCAATGCTGCCGGTTCAAGGGACGACGGTACCTTCGCCGATGTCCTGAACGGCTTCACCCTGGATTCGGGCCGTGGTCGTCGGAAGCGCAAGAAGAGCAAGCAGTCCGAAGATGCCGCTGTTTCCCGGGCGGGTGGGGCCCACGCCGCCGGGGAATCGGCAGTCCCGCAGCCGACCGATCAAGGAGACCGCGTGACCTCACTTGCTTCTCCACCCAACAGCGGCGCTGACGCCGTTGGGCCGAGACCAGGTGGTCTGTTCGACCCGGGCCCGCCGAGTGGCGAGTTCATCATGCCCGCCGTGTTCGAGCAGGCGCACTCACCGTTCGAGGAGACGGCGATCGTCCGTCCCTATGCCCTCACCGGCGGCCGGACCAAGGCGAACTACGCTCTCGAGTTGGAGACCCTCATCTCCACCAAGGACCATGTCGCCGCGGGTAGCCTCCCCTCGGTGGCCGTGGGGCAGATCGAGTGCATTTCGATCATCGAGGAGTGCCGGACCCCGCGTTCGGTCGCCGAGATCGCGGCGACCCTGCGCGTACCGCTGGGTGTGGCACGCGTGCTGATCAGTGACGCGGCGGACGCGGGGCTGGTCAGCGTGCACAAGACGATTTCGGGCAATGACGGCGCCGAGGCACATCTGGTGTTGATGGAAAGGGTTTTGAGTGGACTCCGTCGGCTTTAAGGCACCGCGGGAAACCGCGCCCCCGACCATGACATCCGCGAAGATCGTCGTGGCGGGTGGCTTCGGTGCGGGCAAGACGACCTTCGTCGGTTCGGTGTCGGAGATCGTCCCGCTCACCACCGAGGCGATGATGACGGACGCCAGTCGGGGGATCGACAACCTCGACCAGACGCCCAACAAGTCGACCACCACGGTCGCGATGGACTTCGGCCGGGTCTCCCTCGACGCGGACCTGATCCTCTACCTGTTCGGCACGCCCGGGCAGCAGCGGTTCTGGTTCATGTGGGACGACCTCGTGCGCGGCGCGATCGGTGCCGTGGTGCTGGCCGACACGCGACGGCTGGCCGATTCGTTCGCGCCGATCGACTTCTTCGAGGACCGGGGCCTGCCCTACATCGTCGGGGTCAACACCTTCGACGGCGTCCTCGAGCACGACATCAACGACGTGCGTGAAGCGCTGTCGATCGACCCCAACATCCCGATCGTCCGGTGTGACGCGCGGGAGCGGGAGTCGACGAAACAGACGCTGATCACGCTGGTCGAGTACGCGATGCGGCAGTGGATCGCGTTGCGCGCGAGCAACTCGAGGTGATCCTGACGGCGGCAGCGTAGGGGCTGCCGCCCCGGTTTCACACCGTTTCGTAGGTCAGCAGTACCGCGCACCCGTCCATCGTCCGGGTGCCGGTCAGCCGCAGATCCGTGCGCGCCCCGCCCCCGAACACCTGCTTGCCGCCGCCGAGCACCACCGGGTGCACGACGACATGGGCCTCGTCGATCAGGCCGCGGTCCGACAGCGCGGTGGCCAGCTCGGCCCCGCCCATCAGCAGCAGATCCTTACCGGGCCTGCTCTTGAGTTCGGTGACCCGTTCGGTGAGGTCACCGCCGACCACTTCGGTGCCCCAGCCGGCCTTTTCCAGCGTCCGGGAGAAGACGATCTTCGGCGTCTCGCGCCAGATCGGGGCGTACTCGACGTCGTGCGGGTGATCCGACAGCGATTCGGCCCGCGGCCAGAACGACGACATCATGTCCCACACACGCCGCCCGTAGACGAGGGTGTCGGCGCGGTCGGTCAGTTCCTGGGAGTGGGCGGACAGTTCCGGGCCCATCGCGGCCCAGTCGAACTCGCCGTCCGGGCCTTCGATACGGCCGTCGAGCGAGGTGTGGACGGCGTAGACGAGCTTGCGCATGGCTTGATCCCTCCGGTGTGGCGCCCGCCTTCCGGGCGCCGGTCACCAAGGGGTCGGAGCGGTCGTGGGGTTCTCGACATGCCCGGCCCGCGTTCAGCGGTTCGTGAAGGCATCCTTCCTCGCTCTCAAGGTAGGGGCCCGGCAAAATCAGCTATCCGTACGTGTCAGGTTTCGGCTGACGAGCCCACACCCTCGCCCCCTGCGACCGGCGGATAGCCGACTTTGCCGGGGCCCTGCTCTCAAGGTAGGGAAGGAGGCTTTCACGGCTCGGAACACACACAGTGAGGGACTCGGTTCGGCAGCGGGACCGGTTCGCCCGACCCGCGCCTGAAGACGACGCCTTTGCCCTACCCTTCGATAACCGTCCTTTGCCACTGACTCAGTATTCGTCGTGCAGCTTCCACCAGTGCCCCGGCCCGTCCGTCCCGCGGCCGGACTCCTCCCATGCCTCCTGCCGCCCGAACGGCGTCAGATCCAGGTATCGCAGCGTCCCCACCAGCTGGTCGCCGCCGCGATCGGTGGTGAAGTAGGTCCGGAACACCTCGTCGCCGTCGCGCAGGAAGACGCTGATCCCGAACCCGGCGCCGACGTCGCAGGCCGCGTTGAAGTCGCCGCCGGTCGAGACCCACGGGACGGTCCAGCCCATCCGCTCCTTGTACCGCTCGATCTCGGGCAGTGTCGCGGGCGCGACCACGGACAGTGTCGTGTCCCGGGCGTGCAGGTGGGCGAGGTGACCGATGTTGTCCACGACCATCGAGCAGCCCGGGCAGCCCGCCTTCTGCCCGGGAGCGAGCATGAAGTGGTAGACGATCAGCTGACGTCGTCCCTCGAACAGGTCCAGCAGCGTCACCCGGCCCTGGGGTCCTTCGAACTCGTAGCCGCCGTCGAAGCGGACCATCGGCAGCCGCCGTCGTTCGGCGGCGACCGCGTCCGCGGCACGGGTGAGCTCTTTTTCCTTGGCCAGCAACGCTTCGCGCGCTGTCCGCCATTCGTCCTGCGAGACGATTTCCGGCAGTGCCGTGGTCTCAGTCATCGCGATCGCCTTTCTGTAGTTCGGCCAGATGACTTTCCAGCCTGTCGAAGCCGCCGTCCCAGAACCGCCGGTACCGCTCGACCCAGTCGGCGATGTCGCCGAGCGGGGCGGCCTCCAGCCGGCAGGGCCGCCATTGCGCCGTCCGGCTCCGGCTGATCAAGCCCGCGCGCTCGAGGACCTTCAGATGCTTGGAGATGGCCTGGAGGCTGACCGGAAAGGGCTCGGCGAGCTCGTTGACGCTGGCCTCGCCGGTGGAGAGCCGGGCGAGGATCGCCCGGCGGGTGGGGTCCGCCAGGGCGGCGAATGTGGCGCTGAGCTGATCAGTGGTCATCTTTGCTCAATCAATCGGTTGTTTAACCCTTTGGTTGAATATACTGGTACGAGTTGATCTGTCAAGGACGAGTGAGAGGGCCGTCACGCGAGTGGATGGGTTTAAAATAGTCGGAAGTCCAAGTATTTTGGAGAGATGAGCAGCGACCTGCACCGGCCCGTGAACCCAGTTCGCTTCGTGACGGCGTCGAGCCTCTTCGACGGCCACGACGCGTCCATCAACATCATGCGGCGGATCCTGCAGTCGCAAGGTGCGGAGGTCGTGCACCTCGGGCACAACCGGTCGGTCGACGAGGTCGCCACCGCGGCCATCGCCGAGGACGTCCAGGGTGTGGCCATCAGCGCCTACCAGGGCGGGCACGTCGAGTACTTCAGCTACCTGGTCGAGCTGCTGAACGAACGCGGTGCCGGGCACATCAAGGTGTTCGGCGGCGGGGGCGGTGTCATCGTCCGCGAGGAGATCGACCTGCTGCACTCGCGGGGCGTCGCCCGGATCTTCTCGCCCGAGGACGGCTACGAGATGGGCCTCCCGGGCATGATCAACCTGATGATCAAGGCCTGCGACACCGATCTGTCCGCGGAGTCGCCCGGCTCGCTGGACAAACTGCTTTCGGGTGACATCCCGGCGCTGTCCCGCGTCATCACCCAGCTCCAGCGTGAAACCCTGCCGCGGGAGTGGCTCGACAAGATCGCCGAGTCCGCCAAGGCGCGGACGACGCCGGTGCTGGGCATCACCGGAACGGGTGGTTCGGGAAAGTCGTCGCTCACCGACGAACTGATCCGGCGGTTCCGGCTCGACCAGGAGGACAAGCTCCGCATCGCCGTGCTCGCCGTCGACCCGTCGCGCCGCAAGGGCGGGGGAGCGCTGCTCGGCGACCGGATCCGGATGAACTGTCTCGACGGCAGCCCCGTCTACTTCCGTTCGCTGGCCACGCGGACCACCAGCGGCGAGATCCCCACCGGGCTTTCGGAGTCGATCCTCGCCTGCAAGGCCGCGGGCTTCGACCTCGTGATCGTCGAGACCCCGGGTATCGGCCAGGGTGACGCCGGCATCGTCGACTACGTGGACCAGTCGCTGTACGTCATGACGCCGGAGTTCGGCGCCGCGTCGCAGCTGGAGAAGATCGACATGCTCGACTTCGCCGACGCGGTGGCGATCAACAAGTTCGAGCGCCGCGGCGCCGAAGACGCCCGCCGTGACGTCGCGCGCCAGCTCGTCCGCAACCGTGAGGCGTTCAGCTCCTCGCCCGAGGACATGCCGGTCTACGGCACCAGCGCCGCGAAGTTCAACGACGACGGTGTCACCGCGCTCTACCAGCACTTGCGCGACACGCTCGCCGAACGCGGCCTGACCGTCTCGCCCGGGGTGCTCCCGAAGGTCGCGGGCAAGGTGTCCACCGACGCCAGCACGATCATCCCGGCCAACCGGACGCGCTACCTCGCGGAAATCTCCGACACCGTCCGCGGCTATCACACCAAGACCGAGCAGCAGGTCGCCGCGCTCCGCAAACGCGAGCACCTCGCCGTCGCCAAAGAAGCGCTGGCCGCGGTCGACGCGAGCACCGACGCGCTCGACGGCCTGCTCGCCGCCGCCGAATCCGATGTGGACGGTGAGTCGACGAATCTGCTGGCACGCTTCAGTGAGCTCGCCGAGTCCTACCGCGCCGACGAACTGGTCGTGAAGATCCGCGACAAGGAACTGCACACCCAGCTCTGGCGCGAGACGCTGTCCGGCAACCGGATCCCGCGCGTGGCGCTGCCGCGCTACACCGAGTCCGGTGAGCTGCTGTCGTTCCTGCGCCGCGAGCACCTGCCTGGATACTTCCCCTACACCGCGGGTGTTTTCCCGTTCAAGCGCGAGGGTGAGGACCCGGCGCGGATGTTCGCCGGCGAAGGCGATCCCTTCCGCACCAACAAGCGGTTCAAACTGCTCTCGGCCGACTCCGACGCGAAGCGCCTTTCGACCGCGTTCGACTCCGTGACGCTCTACGGGCACGACCCGCACACCCGTCCCGACATCTACGGCAAGGTCGGCACGTCCGGCGTCTCCATCGCGACGCTCGAGGACATGGAGGTGCTCTACGACGGCTTCGACCTGACGTCGCCGAGCACGTCGGTGTCGATGACGATCAACGGCCCGGCACCGACGATCCTCGCGTTCTTCCTCAACACCGCGATCGACCAGCGGGTCGAGGCGTTCAAGGCCGAACACGGCCGCGAGCCGTCCGAAAACGAGGCCGCCGAACTGCGCGAATGGGCGCTGCGCAACGTCCGCGGCACCGTGCAGGCGGACATCCTCAAGGAGGACCAGGGGCAGAACACCTGCATCTTCTCCACCGAGTTCAGCCTGCGCATGATGGCCGACATCCAGGAATGGTTCATCGACCACGGCGTCCGGAACTTCTACTCGGTGTCGATCTCCGGCTATCACATCGCCGAGGCCGGGGCGAACCCGATCTCGCAGCTGGCGTTCACCCTGTCGAACGGTTTCACCTACGTCGAGAGCTACCTCGCGCGCGGGATGAGCATCGACGACTTCGCGCCGAACCTGTCGTTCTTCTTCTCCAACGGCATGGACGCCGAATACTCGGTGCTGGGCCGGGTCGCCCGCCGGATCTGGGCCGTCGCGATGAAGGAACGCTACGGCGCCAACGAGCGCTCGCAGAAGCTCAAGTACCACGTGCAGACCTCCGGCCGGTCGCTGCACGCGCAGGAGATGAGCTTCAACGACATCCGGACCACGCTGCAGGCGCTGTGCGCGCTGTACGACAACGCGAACTCCCTGCACACCAACGCTTTCGACGAGGCGATCACGACGCCGTCGGAGAGCTCGGTCCGGCGCGCGATGGCCATCCAGATGATCATCAACAAGGAATGGGGCCTGTCGAAGAACGAGAACCCGTTGCAGGGCTCGTTCATCATCGACGAGCTGACCGAGTTGGTCGAAGAGGCCGTCCTGCTGGAGTTCGACCGGATCTCCGAACGCGGCGGCGTGCTGGGCGCGATGGAGACCGGCTACCAGCGCGGCAAGATCCAGGACGAGTCGATCCTCTACGAACGCCAGAAGCACGACGGCACGCTGCCGATCATCGGCGTCAACACCTTCCGCAACCCGCACGGCGGCGAGAACGACGTCGAGGTGGAGCTGGCGCGGGCGACCGAGGACGAAAAGGTGTCGCAGCTGAACCGGCTGGAGGACTTCCAGCACCGGCACCACGCCGAGGCGCAGGTCGCGCTCAAGACGCTGCGCGAGGCGGCGACCCGCGGCGGCAACCTGTTCGGCGTGCTGATGGACGCGGCCCGGGTGTGCTCGCTCGGCCAGATCACCGAGGCGTTCTTCGAGGTCGGGGGGCAGTACCGCCGCAACGTCTGACGGCGCGGGAATATCGCGGGGCGTGTTCGGGTAGTTGCAGAACATGGAGATCGGAATCGCCACCTTCATCACCGATGAAGGCATCAGGCCGGACGTCCTCGCAGCCGCGGCGGAAGAGCGCGGGTTCAGCTCGCTGCACATCGCGGAGCATTCGCACATCCCGGTCAGCCGGGAAACGCCGTACCCGGGCGGTGGCGACCTGCCGCGCGTGTACTACCGGACGTTGGACCCGTTCGTCGCGCTGACCGCGGCGGCCGGTGCCACGTCGACGCTGAAACTGGGCACGGGGGTCGCGTTGCTGCAGCAGCGCGACGTCATCCACACGGCGAAGGAGGTCGCTTCGCTGGACCTGGTTTCGCGAGGCCGGTTCCTCTTCGGCGTCGGCGTCGGGTGGAACCGGGAGGAAATGCGCAATCACGGCACGGATCCGCGGACACGGGGCGTGCTCGTCGACGAGCAGCTCGCCGCCTTGAAGGAGATCTGGACCAAGGACGAGGCCGAGTTCCACGGCGAGCACATCGACTTCGACCCGATCTTCGCGTGGCCCAAGCCGGTGCAGAAGCCGCATCCGCCGATCTACATCGGCGGCGCGGGGGAGAAGGCGATGGAGCGGATCGCCAAGTACGGCGACGGCTGGCTTCCCCACGCCCACACCCCGCCGGAGGAACTCCGCCGGGCGCGCCAGTGGCTGGCCGACCAGGGCCGGAGCGACATCAAGTTCTCGGCCTTCGGCGCCACCCCGGAGGAGGACGCGCTCGGCAAGCTGGCCGACGGCGGCGTCGACGAGGCCACGCTCTTCCTGCCGACCGAGCCCGAAGCGGCCACACTGGAGCGACTCGACCAGTACGCGAAGGTCGCCGAAAGCGTTCGAAAGGGGCAGCAGGCGTGACTGAGGTTCAAATCGGCTTGGCCGCGGCACTCGAGCAGTTCTCGCCGCGCGAGTCGATCCGGCTGGCCGCGCTCGGCGAACAGCACGGATTCTCCGGCCAGATGGCCGCCGACCACTTCCAGCCGTGGGTCCCTCAACAGGGTGAAGCTTCCTTTGTGTGGAGCGTGCTCGCGTCGCTGGCCGAGAACACCACCGGGGATCTCGGGCCGGGCGTGACCTGCCCGTCGTTCCGGCTGCACCCGTCGATGGTCGCGCAGGCCGCGGCGACGCTGGAAGCGACCTACCCGGGCCGGACCTGGCTCGGCATCGGCTCCGGCGAGGCGCTCAACGAACACATCATCGGCGGCTACTGGCCCGAAGCGCCCGAGCGGGTGCGGCGGATGTTCGAGGCGCTCGAGGTCATCCGGAAGCTGTTCACCGGCAAGGACGTCAAGCACAGCGGCGAGTTCTTCAAACTGCACACCACCCGGCTGTGGACGCTGCCGGACGAGCCGCCGCCGATCTACATCGCGTCGGCGGGCCCGTACACCTCGCGCAAGACCGGCGAACTCGCGGACGGGCTGATCACGCCGGGCGCGTCGATCGAGAAGCTGGCGGGGATCCTCGACAACTTCGGGACCGGCGCGCGCAAGGCGGGCAAGGACCCGGACGCGATGCCGAAGCTGCTGCAGGTGCACCTGTCGTGGGCCGAGGACGACGAGACGGCGTGGGCCAACGCGATGGACCAGTGGCCCAACGGCGGCATGAAGTTCCCAAAGGCCGACATCCGCTCGCCGTTCGACTTCGCGCAGATGGCGAAACTGGTGCGGCGCGAGGACTTCGAGGGCCGCATGGTCGTCTCGTCCGACCCGGACGTGCACCGTGCCGCGCTGCAGAAGTACGTCGATGCCGGCTTCAACCGGATCTACGTGCACAACGTGGGGCGGAACCAGGACGCGTTCATCGAGACCTTCGGGCGGGACGTGCTCCCGAAGCTCACCGCCTGAGCCGAGCTGAAGGGGACTTTCCCCGCATCACATGCGGGGAAAGTCCCCTTCAGCCGTTTTTGTCCAGCAGCAGGTGGACCGAGAGCTCCAGCCGGTTCGCCACGTCGGCGGCCGAAGCGCGGCGGGTCACCCAGGCGACCAGGTTCGCCATCCAGACGTCGGCGATGACGTGGAAGATGTCGCGGTCGGCCTCGGTCGGGTCCTCGATGCCCATGGCCTTGGCGAACATGTTCTCCATCAGCCGCCCGACCTGCTCGACCTCGGCGGCCGCGGTGGTGTCGGCGAACATGAACGCGCGGACCATGGCCTCGGTCAGATGCGGGTCCCGCTGCATCAGCCGGGTGTTGCGGCCGAGCACGACCATGAGCCGCTCGCTCGGGGTGTCGCCGGGGATGGCCGCGCGTTCCAGTTTCTCCTGCGCGCGTTCGAATTCCCTGGCCAGCCCGGAGACGAGCAGGTGGATCTTCGAGGGGAAGTAGCGGTACAGCGTGCCGAGCGCGACGTCCGCCTTCTCGGCGACCGCCCGCATCTGGACCGCGTCGTACCCGCCCTTGGCGGCGAGGGTCAGGGTCGCGTCGATGATGCGGCGCCGCCGGTCGCGTTGTGCCGCGGAGCCGAGTTCTTCGCCGCCCAGGGCGGAGAGACCGTTGCCGCTTCGCGCTTTCGCGCTCGTGGGTGCCTTGGCCTTCCCTGGCATCGCCACGTCCCCCTTCATCGAACCGATCTTCGGAACTTGTTCCACTTCCCCCGCGTAGCGTACCTAAGCGGACGAACTGTTCAAGACGTGACCCACTGGGCAAGAAACTGTAACACGTTCTACACTCGCGGGTAGGTCCGGCGAGGAGGTCTCACCCGTGTCGATCGCGCTCACCGAGGAACAGGCGGCGCTGGCCGCGTCGATCCGGGCGTGGGCGGCTGCCGCCCGCCCCGTCGACGCCGTCCGAAGTGGCCGGATCGCCGAGCCGCCGCCAGGGCTGGCGGAACTCGGCTTGTTCGGCGTCGCGATCCCCGAAGACGTCGGCGGTGCCGGTGGCACGCTCGCCGATCTGGCCGCCGGGCTCGCCGAAGCCGCCGAAGCACTCGTACCCGGTCCGGTCCTCGGGACCGCGTTGGGAGGGGCACTGCTCGCGACGGATCCCCTGGCCGCCAAGGAGATCCTGCCCGGTCTCGCGGACGGGGCCGAACGGCTGGCGGTGGTGCTCGGCCCGGGGTTCCGTATCGCGGACTCGGTCGTCGACGGTGAGTCAGGACCGGCTCTCGACGTTCACCCGTCGGCATGGTTGCTGGTCTCCAACGGTGACGTCTGCGCGCTCATCCCGCCCGGGGCGTCCGGAGTGGACATCGAACGGTGCGACCCGTTCGACGTCTCCAGGCCGGTCGGCCGCGTCCGCTGCACGAGCGTGCGGGCCGAAGCGGTTTTCGAGTCGCTTCCCGTGGACGCCTACGCCGCCACGCTCGGCGCCGCCGAAGCCGCGGGGATCGCACGATGGTGTCTCCGGACCGCTGTCGAGTACGCGAAAGTGCGAGAGCAGTTCGGCCGTCCCATCGGCTCGTTCCAGGCGATCAAGCATCTTTGCGCGGAAATGCTCTGCCGGGCCGAAGCCACCGACGCTCTCGCGTGGGACGCGGCGAGGGCGGCCGACGACCCGGCGCAGCATCCCCTCGCGGCCGCGACGGCGGCGGCCTACGCCCTCGACGCGGCCGTCGCCAACGCGAAGGACTGCATCCAGATCCTCGGCGGCATCGGATTCACCTGGGAGCATGACGCGCACTTCTATCTGCGCCGTGCCGTGGCCCTGCGCCAGTGGCTCGGCGGTTCCGCCCGGTGGCGTCGTCGCGCCGCCGAACTCGCGCTGCGCGGCGACCGCCGGACGCTGCGCGTCGAGGTCGGCGAAGACGCCGAACTCCGTGCCCTGGTCGGCGAAATCGCCGCTCTGCCCGAGACGGCACGACGTGTCGCGCTGGCCGATTCGGGGCTGCTGGCCCCGCACTGGCCGGCGCCCTACGGCCGGGGCGCGGCCGCCGCCGAGCAACTGCGGATCGACGCCGCGCTCGCCGACGGCGACGTCCGCCGACCCGACCTGGTCATCGGCTCCTGGGCGATCCCGACGCTGCTGGAGCACGGTTCTCCCGAACAGCGGGACCGGTTCGCCGCACCCACGTTGCGCGGCGAGATCATTTGGTGCCAGCTGTTCAGCGAGCCCGAAGCCGGCTCCGATCTCGCGTCGCTGCGCACGACGGCCCGGCGCGTCGACGGCGGATGGCTGCTCAACGGCCAGAAGGTGTGGACGTCGCTGGCCCGCGAAGCCGATTGGGCGATCTGCCTGGCGCGCACCGATCCGGCCGCGCCGAAACACAAGGGCATCACGTACTTCCTCGTCGACATGACCGCCGGTGGGATCAGCACCCGCCCGCTGCGCGAGATCACCGGCGACGCCGTCTTCAACGAAGTATTCCTCGACGACGTCTTCGTCCCGGACGACATGGTCGTCGGCGAGGTCGACGGCGGCTGGCGGCTCGCGCGGACGACACTGGCGAACGAACGCGTCGCCCTCGGGAGCGGGTCCGCGGTCGGGGAAGGCGTCGAGAACCTGCTCGCCACGCTCGGGGACGGCGCCGATCCGGAGAAACTCGGCGCGCTGATCGCCGACGGCAGCGCGTGTTCGGTGCTGGACCTGCGGGCGACGCTGCGGCGGCTCGACGGCCAGGACCCGGGAGCCGAGTCGAGCGTGCGCAAACTGCTGGGCGTCCGGCACCGGCAGGCGGTGGCGGAGTTCGCGCTGGAGGCACTCGGCGAGAACGCCCTCGTCGCCGGTGACCCCGCGCAGCACGAGTTCCTGCTGACCCGCTGCCTCAGCATCGCGGGCGGCACCACGCAGGTGCTGCTGTCCTTGACGGCCGAGCGGCTGCTGGGGCTCCCGCGGTCCTGAAAGTCCCGGTCACGGCTCCGTGACGTGTAATGAACGGGACTTTCATTGCAAAATTTGCAATGAAAGTCCCGTTCATTACACGTCGGCCGGCCGGTTGTCGGTCCCGTGCTCTAGCGTGCGGGTCGTGGAGTTCGGCACAGGAACCCAAGCCACCTTCGTCCCCTCGGATCCCCCGCGGGACGGCGTGCTGGCGCTCTGGGGAGACGGCGTAGCGGGTGACACCGCGATCGAACTCGTGCTGCCGGTGGGAAAGGTCTTCCGGCGCACGAAGGTCGACGCGGCGCTCGTCCCGTTGTCACGCGCGATTCCGCGGCTGCTGACCGCCGAGGGCGAGCTGAGCCCGGCCATCGCCGCGTGGTCGGCCGCCGCCGAGGCCGGGGTGAACCTCATCGCCCGCGGCAGGCTGCTGCCCGCGGCCTCACCCGGTGGGGTGGCTTCGTGGCGGGTCGGCCCGCTCGACGTCGCCGACGAGGAGCTGCTGCGCGGGCTCGGCGCCGCGCTGCCGCCCGAGGCGCACGCGCTGCCGTTGTCCGGGCTGAAACGGATCCGGCTGCACTCACCGGAGTCGCTGATCCGCGCGCTCTGGGACGCGACGGCGGACGTGCTGGTGCGCACGCCCGCCGCGAGTGTCGCCGCCGGTGGTCCGGCGTTCGCCTCGGCCGAGCCGACGCTGGTCGGGCCGGACGGTGCCGCGTGGCTGGCGGAACTGAACGCCCGTCAGGCCCAGGGCGCGCGTCTCATCCTGCGCATGGAGGTGCACGAGCCCGAGAACCCCGAGGAAGAGCCCACTTTCGCCGCGGTCCTCGCCGTGCGGAGCACCGCCGATCCGAGCCTGATCGTCGAGGCGGCGACGTTGTGGGACGCGCCCGAAGCCGTGCTGGAGCGGATGGGCGAGCAGGTCGAGACGCAGTTGCTGCTCGGTCTGCGGCGAGGCGCCAGGGCGTGGTCGCCGCTCGGCCGCATGCTGCGATCGGCCGCGCCGACCGAACTGGCGCTGGAGTACGACGAGGTCGTCGACCTGCTGACCCACGGCGACGCGGCGCTCGGCGGCGCGGGTATCGAGGTGCAGTGGCCGAAGGACCTGTTCTCGGGCGAGCTCAAGGCCAAGGCGAGCGCGACGCAGGCACCGGGCAGTGTCACCGGTCCCGAGTTCACGCTCAAGAGCCTCTTGCAGTTCCGCTGGCGGCTGAGCGTCGGGGACGAGGAACTCACCGACGACGAGGTCACCGCGCTCGCGGAGGCGAAACGGCCGCTGGTGCGGCTGCGGGGCAAATGGATCAAGGTCGACGCGCGCTTGATCGCGAAGGTGCGTGCTCACCGCGCGAAGAAGCTGTCCGGGGCCGAGGCACTGGCCGCGGCGCTCACCGGCGAACTGGAACTGGACGGCGAGAAGGTCGAGTTCACCGTCCCGTCCGCGCTGGCGGGGCTGCTCCAGCGGATCCGTGACAGCGCCGCGGAACCGATCGAGCAACCCGCCGAACTGCAAGCCACCCTGCGGCCGTACCAGAAGGCGGGCCTCGCCTGGCTGGCGACGATGACCGGGCTGGGTCTGGGCGCCTGCCTCGCCGACGACATGGGGCTGGGCAAGACGATCCAGCTCATCTCCCTGCATCTGCACCGCCGCCCGCTCAAGGAAGGCCCCACGCTCGTCCTGTGCCCGACCTCGTTGCTGGGCAACTGGGAACGCGAGTTCGCCCGGTTCGCGCCGGACATCCCGGTGCGCCGGTTCCACGGCGGCGGGCGCCATCTCGACGAGGTCGCGCAGGACGAGGTCGTGCTCGCCACGTACGGCGTCCTCCGCCGGGATCGCGAGACACTGTCCGAAGTGGACTGGGGGATGATCGCCGCCGACGAGGCGCAGCACGTCAAGAACCCGCTTTCGGTCACCGCCAAGGAACTGCGGAAGATCCCGGCCGCTGCGAAGGTCGCGCTGACCGGGACACCGATGGAGAACCGCCTCACCGAACTGTGGTCCATCATCGACTGGACGACGCCGGGACTGCTCGGCTCGCTCGACGGGTTCCGCCGCAAGGTCGCGCGCCCGATCGAACGCGACCGGGACACCGCCGTCACCGAACGGCTCGCCGCGACCGTGCGCCCGTTCCTGTTGCGCCGCAAGAAGACCGATCCGGACATCGCCCCGGAACTGCCGCGCAAGACCGAGACCGACCGGTTCGTCCCGCTCACCGCCGAGCAGACGACGCTGTACGAGGCCGTCGTCCGGGAGAACCTCGCGATGATCCGCGACCTGGACGGGGTGGCCCGGCGCGGGCAGGTGCTCAAACTGCTCACCGAACTCAAGCAGATCTGCAACCATCCCGCGCAGTACCTCAAGGAGCCCGGCGTGCTGCACGGCCGCTCCGGCAAGCTCGCCGCCTTCGAGGAACTGCTCGACGTCATCCTCGACGAGGGCGACAGCGTGCTCGTGTTCAGCCAGTACGTCCAGCTCTGCCGCCTGCTGGAGAAACGCCTGGCCGAACGCGGGCTGCCGACGATGCTGCTGTCCGGGTCGAGCACGCCGGCGGCCCGCGAGGAGATGGTCGCCCGGTTCCAGGCGGGCGAGGTGCCGGTGTTCCTGTTGTCCCTCAAGGCGGGCGGCGTCGGGCTCAACCTGACCAAGGCCACCCACGTGATCCACTACGACCGCTGGTGGAACCCGGCTGTCGAGGACCAGGCCACCGACCGCGCGTACCGGATCGGGCAGGACAGACCGGTCCAGGTGCACCGGCTGATCGCCGAAGGCACGCTGGAAGAGCGCATCGCCACGATGCTGGAGACCAAACGCGGACTGGCCGACTCGGTCATCGGCGCGGGCGAGAACTGGATCACCGAACTGTCCGACGACGAACTCACCGACCTCGTCCGGCTCGGGGAGACCTGATGCCGAGCGCGACCGGGCGGAAACGGCGCACCTTCGGCAACACGTGGTGGGGCCAGGCGTGGGTCGAAGCCTTGGAAGACCGCGCCAAACTCGACCCGAACCGCTTGCCGCGCGGGCGCACGTACGCGCGCAAGGGGACGGTCAGCAAGCTGGTGGTCGGCACGGGCGAGGTGACGGCCTGGGTACAGGGCAGCCGCGCCGTGCCGTATCGGGTGACCATCCACATGCGGGCGTTCACCGAGGCGCAGTGGGAGAGACTGCTCGGCATGGTCGGTGCACGGCTGGGGCACGTCGCCGCCCTCCTCGACGGCGAATTGCCCGGTGAGCTGGCCGAGGACGCGCGGTCCGCCGGCGCGGACCTGCTGCCGGGCCCCGGTGACCTGCGCCCGAAGTGTTCCTGCCCCGACAGTGCGAACCCGTGCAAACACGTCGCCGCTGTCTACTACCTGGTCGCGGACGAGGTCGACGCCGATCCGTTCGTGCTGTTCCTGCTGCGCGGCAGGCCGAGGGAGGCCGTGCTCGCGGAACTGCGGTCCCGCCGGGCTCCCGCGAGAGAGCCGGGCAAGCGAGTACGCGCTCCCGCCGCGCCCGGGATCGACCCGAAACGCGCCTACACCCGGCGGATCGCCGCGGTGCCCCCGCGGCTGGCCGTCCCCGGCACGGTCGGGCCGCCCGCGGTCCTCGACGTCGATCCGCCGCACGGCACGGGCTGGAGCAGCGACACGTTCGCGGAACTGGCCGCCGACGCCGCCGCGAGAGCTTGGGAACTACTGGTCATGGGGCCCGAGCGCGAGGTGGAGCTGACGTTCGAGGAAGACCTCGCGCGCCGGGCTGCGGCGAGCGATCCCGGCGTCGTCGCCGAACTCGCCGAGGCCGCAAGCGTCTCAGTGCGGGATCTGGCCGTCTGGGCGCAGGCCTGGCGTGAGGCGGGCCGGGGCGGGATGGCGGTGATCCGGGAGGTCTGGCGGCCGGGGCAGGCACCGCTCGCACAGGCCAAAGCGGACTTCGCCGAATCGGGACTGCCGGGAGAGCCGAAGGTCTGGCGGAACCGGATCACCCAGGGCGATCTGCAACTGCGCTACGGCCGTGACGAACGTTGGTACCGCTTCGTGCGCGACGGCGAGGGCTGGCGGGTCGACGGCCCGCCGTCCACGCGGCCGACGGATGTGATCTACCCGCCCTGACCTCGACGGAGGAAGCCCTCGATCCGGGGTGGGGGCGTTGCGAAGGTGGCTTTAGCGACGATGAAGGTTGTGAAAGCCACCTTCGCAACATCCGAAGCCGGCACGTGGGCGAGCGAGGCCACCCGAGCAGACGCGGTGTCGCGAAAGCCACTTTCAGGACTTCTGGTGTCCCGAAGGTGGCTTTCGCGACACCTTCAGGACATTCCGCTAAGCAGCCGACGGAAGACCCGGGCGGGGTGGTCGTGAGTGGCGTTTCGGGTTCCGGTGGTCCCGTATTTGCCGACCCGCTGGATCCGGATGTCGTCTTGGTGAGCTTGTAGAGCTTTTTCTGGGTGCCGATGTGGGCTAGTGGGGAGGATTTGGGACGTTGAGCGTCCGGAATCTTCCCCGCTCGGCCCGGCCCATCGACGATGAAGGAATCGGGACACTCAACGTCCCGATTCCTTCATCGTCAACATCCGGTACACGCTGAGCCGTCACGCTCGAACGTAGGCAAATACCGGTCTGTTCTAACCCGAAACGCCACTCACGACCCGCTGGACCGGCGTCGCCAAGTGCGATAGCTCCATTCCAGGAACCGCTCCACCCCGCGGACCACGTGCGCGCTGCGGATCGAGGGGAAGACGTCGAAAGCGTGCTGAGCGCCGGAGATCTCGGCGTACGCGACCTCACGCTGGGACTTCTCCCGCAGGCGGCGCACGAACTCGCGGGCCTCGCCCACCGGCACCAGCGAGTCGTGGACGCCGTGGATGACGAAGAACGGCGGCGCGTCCTCGGTGATCCGGTCCAGCGGTGACGCCGCGATGTAGTCGTCGAGGAAGTTCACCGGGTCCTTCTCCGCCTCGAAGACGTGCCGGGCGATCAGCGTCTTCAACCGCGTCTGGCTGGAGCGCCGCCCGCTGGTCGCGGCGAAGTCGTACACGCCGTAGTGCGGCGCGCACGCCTGGATGCTCGTGTCGGACTCGGTGAAGCCGGGCTGCAGTGCCGGGTCGTTCGCGGTCAGCGCCAGCAGCGCCGCGAGGTGCCCGCCTGCCGAACCTCCGGTGACGGCGACGAAGGACGGGTCGCCGCCGTAGGACTCGGCGTTGTCCCGGATCCAGGCCAGCGCGCGTTTCGCCGCGACGATGTGCGCGGGCCACCGGGCGGCGGGGGAGAGCGGATAGTTGATCGTGATGCAGAGCCAGCCGCGTTTGGCCATGTGCAGCATCAGCGGCAGGCCCTGCTGGTCCTTGTTGCCGATCACCCACGCGCCGCCGTGCACCTGCAGCAGGATCGGCGCGCCGGTGACCTTCTCGCGCGGGGCGTAGATGTCGAGCAGGAACCGCTTCCCGCCGGGCGCGTAGGCGATGTTGCGTTCGCGGCGGACCTCCGGGTCGCGCATGCGGAACGGCATGGCCAGCTGGCCCCACGGTGTCGCGAGGTCGGTCGGGCTCGGCGGATGCGCCAGTTCCTCGGTGTAGGCCGTGCCGATGCCTTCGGTCAGTGCCGTCTCGATCTCGTCGCGGGCCCGCTGGGACTGCGCGATCAGCGCGCCGAGCCCGGCCGCCGACGCGGCCGCCAGCGCGAGACCGGTCTTGCTCGAACCGCCCCGGTGACGCGCGACGTGCGCGGCGGCGTCGGCCGCGGTGAGCGCGAGCAGATGCGGGGCGAGTTCCCCGGTGAGCCAGCCCGCGAAGAACGCCGGAACCGCCGTCCTGGCGCCTCTCGGCGGCTTCAACGCGTTCGCGGTGAGCGCGAGCTGGAGTGCCTGTCGGACGACGAAACTCGGCTGCATGGACACCGATCCTACCGCCGGGTGACCGCCTAGAACCCGTTGCAAAGTTCACTTAAGGTGATTCTCATGCGGAGATTGAGTGGTCTGGACGCGAGTTTTCTTTACCTGGAGACGCAGGCCCAGGTCCTGCACGTGTGCGGACTGCTCATCCTCGACCGTTCGACCATGCCCGGTGGCTACGATTTCGAGCGCTTCAAGGAGAAACTGGCCGAACGGGTCGCGCTGATCCCGGCATTCAGGCGCAAGCTGCACAATCCACTCTGGAATCCCACCCACCCCGTCTGGGTCGAGGACGAGGATTTCGACCTCGAGGCCCATGTTCACCGGATCGGCGTACCGGCGCCCGGTGACCGGCGCGAACTGGCCGAACTGTGCGCCCACATCGCGGGACAACGGCTGGACCGCGCGCAGCCGCTCTGGCAGTTGCACGTCATCGAAGGCCTGGCCGGCGGCGAGATCGCGGTCCTGCTGAAGATGCACCACGCCAGCGTCGACGGGGTGAGCGGCGCCAGCCTGATCACCTATCTCGCCGGGCTCGAACCGGACGCCCCGCCGCCGGAGATCGCGCGGGACGAACGCCACAACGGGGGTGTTCCCGGCAGGCGCGCACTGCTCGGCGCGGGGCTGACGTCGTTCGTGAAACGCCCGGCCGAGCTGGTGAAACTGCTGCCCGACCTGCTCGGACTCGTCCCGAAATGGCTCGGGAAAGCCTTGCAGGGCAAGGGAATGCCGGTCCCGTTCACCGCTCCGCGCACGTCGTTCAACGGGACGATCACCGCACACCGCAGTGTCGCCTACACCTCCCTCGACCTCGACGAGGTCAAACGGATCAAGAACGCCTTCGGGGTGACCGTCAACGACGTCGTCCTCGCCGTCGTTTCCGGTGCCCTGCGGCGGTTCCTGCGTGACCGGGGCGAGCTACCGGAAGACCCGCTGGTGGCGACCGTGCCGGTGTCGGTGCACGAACGCACCGAGCGTGACCACGGCAGCAACAAGGTCTCGGCCTTCTTCGCGTCGCTGCCCACCCATCTGGAGGATCCCGCCGCGCGCGTGTTCATGCTCGCGGAGTCGAACCGGCTGTCCAAGGACCACCACCACGACATCGACGCCGACATGCTCCAGGACTGGGCGCAGTTCTCGGCGGCGACCATGTTCGGCCTCGCGGTCCGCGCGTATTCCGCGCTGCGCCTGGCCGAACGGCATCCGGTGGTGCACAACCTGGTGGTGTCCACTGTGCCCGGCCCGCCGATGCCCCTGTACCTGCTGGGCTGCCGGATCACCGGGCTCTACCCGCTCGGGCCGGTGTTCCACGGCGCCGGGCTGAACGTCACCGTGCTGTCCAACGCGGGCCGGGTGGACGTCGGCCTGCTCGGCGCCCGCGAACTCACCGGTGACCTGTGGCCGCTCGCCGACCACTTCCCCGATGCTCTCCAGGAACTCCTCAAGGCCGCTCCTTAGCGAGGGGTTGCCGTTCGGCCGCCTTCCGGATAAGACTAGAACAGGTTTCAGTATTGTGCCCGTTCGCCCCGGTGAGGAGCCAGTGTGGACTTCCAGTTCGACGAGACGCAGACCGAGGTCACCGCGCTGACCGCGCGCGTGCTCGGCAAGGAGCGCGAACCCGCCGAGACGTGGCGCGCGCTCGCCGACGCCGGTCTGCTCGCGCTGGCGCTGCCCGCCGAACTCGGCGGCGACGGCCTCGGCGTGGCCGAAGTCGCCTTGGTGCTGACCGAGCTCGGTCGTGTCGCTTCACCGGCGCCCGCGCTGGCGTCGCTGGCTTTCGGGGTCCTGCCGGTCGCGGCGCTCGGCGGCCCGGACCAGCGTGCGGCCCTGCTCCCACCGGTCGCCGCGGGCGAATCCGTGCTCACCGCGGCGCTCCACGAACCTTCCACGCCGTTCGCCACCCGGCCCGCGACCGCGGCCGAGCCGGCGGGGGACTGGCGGCTGAGCGGGGTCAAGGTCGGCGTCCCGTTCGCGGCGGAGGCGACCCGGATCCTGACGCCGGTCTCGATGCCCGGCGGTACCGGGGTCTTCCTGGTCGATCCCCGGGCGGACGGCGTGACGCTGACGCCGACGAGAACCTCGTCCGGCACCCCGGACTACACGATGACGCTCGATTCCGTGACCGTCACCGACGCCGACCTCCTGAACGGGCCCGGCCCCGGCGAAGCGATCGCGACCCTGCACCGGTTCGCGCTCGCGGGCATCGTGGCGTTCGGCGACGGTCTGCTCGCCGGCGCGCTCGCGCTGACCACCGAGCACGTCGGCGAACGCGAGCAGTTCGGGCGCCCGCTGGCGGCGTTCCAGGCGGTGGCGCAGCAGATCGCGGACGTCTACGTCGCTTCGAGAACCGTCCAGCTGGCCGCGCGGTCGGCGGTCTGGCGGCTCGCGGCGGGGCTCGACGCCGAGGCGGATCTCGACGTCGCGGCGTACTGGCTGGCGGAGGAGGCGCCCGGGGCGCTGGCCGTCTGCCATCACCTGCACGGCGGGATCGGCGTGGACGAAACGTATCCGCTGCACCGATTCTCGTCGGCGGTCAAGGATCTGGGACGGACGCTCGGCGGCGCCTCGCATCGGCTGGCCGCCTTGGGCGAACTGGTGGCGGGGTGAACCGATGCTGATCGAACTGACCGCGGCGCAACAGCAGTTGCGCTCCGAACTGCGCAAGTACTTCGCCGGTCTGGTGAGCGCCGACGAGCGGCGCGCGATGCTGCGCGAGCGGCACGGACCGGTGTACCGCGAGATCGTCCGGCGGATGGGCCGCGACGGCTGGCTCGGCGTCGGCTGGCCGGAACAGTACGGCGGCCGGGGTTTCGGCGAGATCGAGCAGCACCTCTTCGTCGACGAGGCCGCCCGTGCCGACGTCCAGCTGCCGTCGGTGACCTTGCAGACCGTCGGGCCCACGCTGCAGGCGTTCGGCACCGAAGAACAAAAGTCCTTCTTCCTGCCCAAGATCCTGGCCGGTGAGATCCATTTCGCCATCGGCTACACCGAACCCGACGCGGGCACCGACCTCGCGGCGCTGCGGACCAGCGCCGTGCGCGAGGGCGACGAGTACGTCGTCAACGGCCAGAAGACCTTCACCACCGGCGGGCACGACGCCGACTACCTCTGGCTCGCCGTGCGGACCGCGCCGGACGCGCCGAAGCACAAGGGCATCTCGATCCTCATCATGGACACCCGCGACCCCGGCTACTCGTGGACGCCGATCATCACCTGCGACGGCGCGCACCACGTGAACGCCACGTACTACTCGGATGTCCGGGTCCCGGCGAACATGCTGGTGGGCAAGGAGAACGAGGGCTGGCGGCTGATCACCACCCAGCTGAACCACGAACGCGTCATGCTCGGCCCGGCCGGCCGCATCGGCGGGCTCCACGACCGCGTCCGCGACTGGGCCGCGTCCAGGAAGACGCCGGACGGCACGCCGTTGACGCACCTGCCGGACGTCCGTGCCGTCCTCACCGAAACCTGGGCGACGGCCCGGGTCAACGAACTGCTGAACTGGCAGGTAGCGGCGTCTTCGGCGACCGGACCGGTGGCGGTGGCCGACGCCTCGGCCACCAAGATCGTCGGTTCCGAACGCATCCAGCGCCTGGCGAGGAGGCTGGAGGAGATCGTGGCGCGGCACGGCGATCAGGCCGACACCGAGACCGCGGAACTGGCGCTGTGGCTGGACGTGGTGGCCAAACGCAATCTGGTGCTGACCTTCGGCGGCGGCGTCAACGAGATCCAGCGCGAGCTGATCGCCACCGCCGGGCTCGGCCTGCCGAGGGTGCCGCGATGAGCATCCAGGAAGCGGCAGAACGCATCGCCGCACAAGGGGAATCCGCGCCGAGGGCGGCCCGTGACGCGGTCAACCAGGCGATGGTGAACAACTGGGTCGAGGCCATCGGCGACCGCAATCCCGTCTATGTCGACGAAGGGTTCGCCGCGAAGAGTGTCCACAAGGGACTCGTCGCGCCTCCCGCGATGGCACAGGTGTGGACGATGGGCGGGCTGCACTGGACGAGGGCGTCGGACGATCCGCTCGGCGCGATGATGGAGGTGCTCGACGAAGCCGGGTTCACCTCGGTCGTCGCGACCAACTCCGAGCAGAACTACTTCCGCTACCTGCGGCACGGCGAGCGGGTCGAGGCGACCGCGAAACTCGAGAGCGTCGTCGGGCCGAAACGCACCGCACTGGGCGAAGGCTGGTTCGTGACGACGAAGACCACCTGGTACGTCGGCGAAGAAGCCGTCGCGGACATGGTGTTCCGGGTACTCAAGTTCCGCCCGCCGGGTGCCGAGCCTGCCAAGGTGGCCGCACCCGTCCTGCGGCCGGTGATCAGCAAGGACACCGAGTTCTTCTGGGCCGGATTGCGCGAGGGTGAACTGCGGATCCAGCGGTGGGGCGAGACACTGCGGCATCCGCCCGGCCCGATGCCGCCGGACGGCGACCTCGGCGCGAAGCCGGATCACGTCGTGGCGTGCGGGCGGGGAACGGTCTACAGCTACGTGGTGCACCACCATCCGAAGGTCCCCGGCAAGGACCTGCCGTTCGTGGTCGCGCTCGTCGAACTGGAGGAGGGCGTCCGGGTGATGGGCGAGCTGCTCGAGGTCGATCCCGAAGCCGTCCACATCGGACTTCCGGTGGAGGCCGCCTTCGTGAAGGTCGACGAGGAACTGACCTTGCCCGCTTGGAGGGTCGCGCGATGAAGGACTGTGCCGTCGGCACCGAGTTGCCGCCGCTGACGATCGAGGCCACCCCGACCTTCGTGGTGAGCACCGCGCTGGCGACCCGGGACTTCCAGGACGTCCACCACGATCGGGACGCCGCCGTGCAAAGGGGATCGAAGGACATCTTCCTCAACATCCTCACCGACACCGGCCTGGTGCAACGGTTCGTCACCGATTGGGCGGGGCCGGAGGCCTTCGTGCGGTCGATCAAGATCCGGCTCGGCGTGCCCTGCTACGCCTACGACACCTTGACCTTCACCGGGCGGGTCACCGAACGCGACGGCGACGACGTGGTGATCTCCGTGTCCGGTGTGGACAGTCTCGGCGAACATGTGGTGGGCACCGTCGCGATCACCCTGGGAGGCGAGTGATGACCCTGTCCGGGAAGGCGGCGATCGCCGGTATCGGTGCGACGGAGTTCTCCAAGGATTCCGGGCGCAGCGAGCTTCGGCTGGCAGCGGAGGCGGTTTCGGCGGCCCTGGCCGACGCGGGGCTCAAGCCGTCCGATGTGGACGGTCTGGTCTCGTTCACCATGGACGGCAACAGCGAGATCTCGGTGGCGCGGGAACTCGGCATCCCCGAACTCAAGTTCTTCAGCCGGATCCACTACGGCGGCGGGGCGGCGGCCGCGACCGTGCAGCAGGCCGCGATGGCCGTCGCGACCGGTGTCGCGGAGGTCGTCGTCGCGTACCGGGCCTTCAACGAACGGTCCGGGATGCGGTTCGGCCAGGTCTCCTCGGCCGCGGCGGGGCAGGTGAACTCCTCCGGCGTCGACAACGCGTTCCACTACCCGATGGGGATCGCGACGCCCGCCGCCACCGTCGCCATGCTCGCGCGGCGCTACATGCACGAGTACGGCGCGACCAGCGAGGACTTCGGCCGGATCGCCGTCATCGATCGCGCTCGCGCCGCGACCAACCCGAAGGCGTGGTTCCACGGCAAGCCGATCACGCTCGAGGACCATCAGGCGTCGCGCTGGGTCGCGGAACCGTTGCACCTGCTCGACTGCTGCCAGGAGAGCGACGGCGGGGTCGCACTCGTGGTCACCAGTGCCGAACGGGCGCGCGACCTGCCGCACCGGCCCGCCGTGATCGCGGCGGCCGCGCAGGGGAGCGGCCCGGACCAGTACGTGATGACCAGCTACTACCGCGACGACCTGCCCGCGCTGCCCGAGATGGGGGTCGTGGGACGGCAACTGTGGGCGCAGTCCGGGCTCGGGCCGGGCGACATGGACCTCGCCGTGCTGTACGACCACTTCACCCCTTATGTCCTGATGCAGCTGGAAGAACTCGGCTTCTGCGGGAAGGGCGAGGCCAAGGACTTCATCGGCGGCGGCACCCTGGAACTCGACGGGAAGCTGCCGCTCAACCCGCACGGCGGGCAGCTGGGGGAGGCCTACATCCACGGGATGAACGGGATCGCCGAAGGGGTCCGGCAGGTGCGGGGCGACGCCGTCAATCAGGTCGACGGGGCCGCACGGGTGCTCGTGACCGCCGGAACGGGCGTACCTACGAGCGGACTGGTCTTGACCGCTGGGTGAGATCACCTCAATGCCCGCTGGTGTACTAGAGCGGTACCTGCCACGGTGAGGGGGAGACCGGCTGGGAGGCACCATGTCTGGACCAATCGTCGTCGCGTGGACGCTGACCGCGGTGTTCGCGGCCCTGGTCCTGCCGTGCGTGCTGAGACTCGTCCGGCTGGACTACGGACGCCACGGCGCGGCGGTCCGCAACGGTGATCTGGCCGAGCTGCTGCTCGTCGTCGCCATGGTCGCGATGCTGTCCCCGGTCGGCGGCCCCATTCCCGCCGCCGGCTGGCAGGCGGTACTCGCGCTGACCGCGGGCTGGTTCGCCGTCTCGTGGTGGAAGGGACGGCGGTCCGGGCACGCGGCCTGCGGGCACCACGCTGTCTCCGCCGCGGCGATGCTGTTCATGGTGACGTTCATGCCGCACAGCGAGGTCACGCACGGGCCGTGGCTGGTGATGTCCGGCTCCGGTTCCACCTCGGCGCTGTGGCTTTCCCTGATTTTCGGCGCCGTGGCCGCGTATTTCGCGGTGGACGCCATCCGCGCGGGGGTCGCGGCCGCGCGGGGCGACACGGGCGCGGGCCAGGTCTCACGCCGGGTGTGCCGGGTCGTGATGGGGCTGGGGATGGGCTACATGCTGCTGGGAGCGGCCGTCTGACGTCATTGGGCCGGGACGCGCCGGACCACACCTTCTTCGGCCGCCTCGGCGGCGGGAAGGCCCTCGGCCGGGTTGTCCGCGGCCCACTTGCCCGCGTCGGCGATGTCCTTGTTCAGCGCGACGATCAGCGCCTCCGACGACGGGTACGCCTGCTGTTCCCGCAGGTGGTGCCCCAGCCAGACGGTCAGCACCTCGCCGTAGAGGTTCCCGCCGAAGTCCAGCAGGTGCGCCTCGACGAGCCGGTAGCCGTCCGCGCCGTAGTACGTCGGCCGCCTGCCGACCGAGACCGCGGCCGCGATCCGGGTGCCGTCCGCGCGCTCGGCCCAGCCCGCCCACACTCCGTCGCCGACCTGGCCGTCCTGGTCGCGCAGCGCGATGTTGGCGGTCGGGAAGCCCAGTTCCCGGCCCCGCTGATCGCCCTTCTCCACCTGGCCACGGACCACGAAGTACTCCGCCGTCATGCCGCCCCCGTCCCTGCCGTCACGAAAGCCATGAATACCACGACCTGGACCCGAGGTCGACCGCCGTCCACGGCACGAGAGTGTCCATTGTGTACTCGGTCACGTCGTGACGAGCCGGTATCCCAGGTCCAGCTCGGTCCGGCCGAGCAGGCCGACGTGGTGCCGGTGCCAGTGCCCGTCGGCGAGGTCGGCGCGCAACCGGCCGACGGCCGCGGCGACGACGTTCTGGTCCAGCAGTGCCACCCCGGACATCCCCGCGCGCACGCGTTCGGACAGGTAGGCCTCCGGCCTGCGCCAATACGCGCCGAGGAACCCGTCGACGCAGTCCGACGGCACCGGCAGCGGAGCCACGGCAGGGGTCTCGCCCGCCGCGCTCAGCTCTTCGACGATCCTGTCGAGGCAGGCCAGACGGCTCTCGTGCTCGGCGATCTCCGGCAGGTAGTCCCGCACCAGCCAGAACCGCGCGAACACCGCCTGGTCCCAGGTCACGATCACCTGGCGGCGGGACACCCGCCGCAACTCGGCCAGCCCGGCGGTCACGTCGGTCCAGTGGTGCACGGTGAGCACCGCCAGGGCGACGTCGAAGGCCCCGTCACGGAAGGGGAGCCCTTCCGCGCAAGCCTGGACGGCGGCGGCCGCGGTGACCGGACGCTGCCCGATCATCCGCGACGACGGTTCGACGGCGATCACGCCGCGGTCTTCCGGCTCGTAGGAACCGGCTCCCGCGCCGACGTTGACCACCGACCGCGCGTCGCCGAGCGCGGCGGTCACGGCGGCCGCGATCCGGGGATCCGGACGTCTCGATCGCGCGTAATCCCGGCCGAGTTCGGCATACGGGTCCGAGATCAAGGGGCGCACGCGGACGAGTCTAGCCAGAGCCGCTACCTGCGGGAACGAGGATTCAGTCTGTAGTGGTCAATAAAGTGTCGGAAAGAACGGGAGCCTCGTCCCGGTCCGGCGCGGTGGTCGTGATCAGCAACCCGGCGGGCTCCCGCCAGACGCGGGTCCGCAGCGGTTCGCCGGGGTAGACGACGCCGGCGAACTTGGCCGCGAACGAGGCGACGCGCGAGGTGTCGCCGTCGAGAAACTCGTCGGTGACGGCCTTCGCGATGACGCCGTAGGTGCACAGGCCGTGCAGGATCGGCTTGCCGAACCCGGCCGCCGCGGCGAACGCGGGATCCGCGTGCAGCGGGTTGCGGTCTCCGCAAAGCCGGTAGAGGAGGGCCTGCTGCGGCAACGTCGGCGTGTCGATGACCGCGTCCGGTTCCCGTGACGGGAGTTCGACGCGATCGGACGGTCCGCGCTCGCCGCCGAAACCCCCTTCGCCACGGGCGAAGATGCTCGACCGCAGCGTCCACAGTGGAGTTCCGTCCGAGTCGGTGGCGATCGTCTCGTTCACGATCACCGCCGCCTTCCCCTTGTCGAAGACGTCGACGATCCTCGTCCTGGCCACGGCCTTGCCCGACGCCGGGATCGGCCGGTGCGCGATCACTTCCTGCTTGCCGTGCAGCACCTTCCCGAGGTCGACCTCGACGCCGGGGAACGAGACGGCGGGCGGCTCGAACACGCGCAGGTTCGCGGCCACGGTCGCGAACGTCGGCAGCACCTGGAGGCCGTCCTCGTAGGTGTAGCGCAGCTCCCGCGGGCTCATCGGATCCGAGCCCGCGCCCAGCGCCAGGTGGTACAGCTGCACGTCGGACGCGGTCCAGGCGAAACTCACCTCGCCGAGGTCGGCGCCGATCGCGACCGAAGGATCGATGGGCACGAAGAACTCCTACTCGTAGGTGACGGTGACCTCGTCGGTCAGCGGCAAAGACTGACACGCCAGCACGATGCCTTCGGCAATATCGTCGCCGTCGAGGACCTCGTTGTGCAGCATCTTCACCTCACCGGAGGTGACCCGGCAAGCGCACGCGCTGCACTGGCCCTCACGGCAGGAATACGGCGCGTCGAAACCCTTTTCCAGCAACAGGTCCAGCAGTTTCGTCCGGCGGGGCCACTCGAGCTTCCTGGTCTCGCCGTCGAGGGTGACCTCGACCCCCGCCGGGGTCTCGGCCTCTTCGACGGCGACGGGTTCGGCCACCTCGAACGGATTCCCGCCGAGGGACAGGAACCGTTCCAGATGGATCCGTTTGCGCGGCAGTCCGAGCTCCTTGAGCACCGTGCGCGCGGCGTCCATGAACGGACCCGGGCCGCAGATGAACGCCTCGTGCGCGGTGTACGGCGCGACCAGGGCGCGCAGGTGCGCCTCGGCCGGCAGACCTTGCAGGCTCTCCAGCCAGTGCACCACGACCAGCCGGTCCGCGTACCTCGCGGCGAGGTCCGCCAGTTCCCGCGCGAAGATCACCGATGCTTCGTCGCGATTGGCGTAGAGCAGGGCCACCTTGCCGGTTCCGTGTTCCAGCGCGGACTTCAGGATCGACATCACCGGCGTGATCCCGCTTCCGCCCGCGAGCAGCAGGAAGTCTTCGTCGAGCGACGCGGGGGTGAACACCCCGGCGGGCGGCAGGACTTGGACCTCCTGCCCTGCACGGAGGTTGTCGCAGAGCCAGTTCGATCCGTAGCCGTCGGAGGTGCGCTTGACGGTGACCTGGACCCGGTTCTCGTGCGGCGCGCTGGAGAGCGAATAGCAGCGGGCCACCGACCCGGTCCGCTCGCTCGGCACGCGGACGGTGAGGAACTGTCCTGGGGTGTAAGCGAAAACGGAGGCGTGCTCGGCCGGGATCTCGAATACGATCGACGACGCGTCGGCCGTCTCGGCGATCACCTCGGCCACGGTCACGGTGACGGGACCGCTCATTCGGGCACCTCCAGCAGGCCGTCCTTCAGCGCGGCGTCGATGCTGTCGCTGAGGTTGCCGCAGGTGTCGAGCAGCGCAGTCTGCGCGCCGGCCGCCTTCTGCGCCGCGAACACCGGGCAGCTCCGTGACGCGTCGGTCGTCCACTGGATGCTGGTGTGCTGCATGCTGTTCTTCTTGACCAGCACACAGGTCCCGCACGAGCGGCAGTTCAGCGGCCGCAGCCCGGCGGTGAGGAACTCGACGGTCTCGGGCTTCACACCCCGGCCTCTTCCGCCTGCTGCCGCGCCAGGTTGTCGGCCACCTCCGCCGCCCAGACCTCGTTGGCGCGGCTGGTGTCCACTTCGAACTCGAACCGCCGGGTCATGTCCTCGGTGACGTCGGCCGCGTCCACATAGAACTGGTCGTACCAGCGGCGCAGCTGGTAGACCGGCCCGTCCTCCTCGCACAGCAACGGGTTGTCGATCCGCGTCTTGTTGCGCCAGATCTCCACGTCCTGCAGGAAACCGACGCCGATGCCCTTGGCGAACTTCCCGGCGATCTTGTCCGCGTGCTCGTCCGAGACGCCCTCGAACTTCTTCACGCTCACGCCCCACTGCAGCACGAACGAGTTCTCGGTGACCGGGTAGTGGCAGTTGATCAGCACGTTCTCGATCTCGAAACCCTGGTACGTGTTGAGCAGCGTGTTGATCATGTAGGACGGCCCGAAATACGACGCCTCCGACCGCAGCAGGTTCTCCTCGCCGCCGTAGTTGGACGCCATTCCCTTGTCCGGACGGCCTTTCGTGTTCAGGTACTGGGTGGCGACATGCCCCTCGAACACGTTTTTGAAGTAGGTCGGGAAGGCGTAGTGGATGTAGAAGAAGTGCGCCATGTCGACCATGTTGTCGATGATCTCGCGGCAGTTGGAGCCCTCGATCAGCACCGAGTCCCAGGTCCAGTTGCTCCACTCGCCGTTGAACACGCCCTCGATGCGCGGGATGACGACGTCCTCGGGCGGCGGGTTGCCCTCCGGGTCGTGCCAGACGAACAGCTGCTTGTTCTCCTCCAGCACTTGCCACGTCTTCGTCCGTGCCCGCAGCGGAACCCGCTTGGCGTAGGGGATCGAGACGCATTTGCCGTTGCCGTTCCAGCGCCAGTCGTGGAACGGGCAGGCGATCTCGTCGCCCTTGACCTCGCCCTGGGTGAGGTCGCCGCCCATGTGGCGGCAGTACCCGTCGAGCACGTTCAGCTTGCCGGACGAATCGGCGAAGACCACCAGTTTCGTCCCGAACGCCGTGATGGCGTGCGGCTTCCCGTCCCGGAACGGCTCGGCGAGGCCGAGACAGTGCCAGCCGCGCGCGAACCGCGAAGGGGGCGCGCCCGCGTCGATCTGCCGTACGGATTCCGTCGTCATCGGCTGCCTCCCGCTTTGGTGTGATCTTGCTGCGCGAGATGCTCGGCCGCAAGGTAGCCGAACACCATCGCCGGGCCGATCGTCGCGCCGGGGCCCGCGTAGGTGCGGCCCATCACCGCCGCGCTCGTGTTGCCCGCCGCGTAAAGCCCGTCGATCACCGACCCGTCCTCGCGCAGGACGCGCGCGTGCGGGTCGGTCCTCAAACCGCCCTTGGTGCCCAGGTCGCCGGGCACGATCTTCACCGCGTAGTACGGCGCGACGTCCAGCGGGCCCAGGCTCGGATTGGGTTTGTTCCGCGGATCGCCGTAGTAGTGGTCGTACGCGCTGCGCCCGCGGTGGAAGTCCTCGTCCACGCCGCTTTTCGCGAAGCCGTTGAAGCGCCGCACGGTGGACTCCAGCGCGTCGGCCGGGACCTCGATCCGCTCGGCGAGTTTCGCGATCGTGCTCGCTTTGACCGCGATGCCCGCTTTGAACCAGCGGCCGGGGAGCGGCTGACGCGGGCCGAGGCCGGTGAACATGTACCGGTTGCGGTTGCGCTGGTCGAACACCAGCCAGGTCGGGAAGTTCTCGCCTGGCCCGTCTCCGTCGCCGTACATCGCGTGCACGGCCTCGACGTAGGGCGCCGACTCGTTGACGAAGCGCTCGCCCCGCGCGTTGACCATCAGGCAGCCCGGCCGCGACCGCTCGGCGAGCGCGAACCACGGGCCGCCGGTCAGCGGGATGGACGGGCCCCACCAGGCGTCGTCCATCAGATCGGTGGCCGCACCGAGTTTGAGCCCGGCGCCGATGGCGTCACCGGTGTTGGCTTCGGCGCCGACGGTCCAGTCCGTGCCGATGGGTGCGCGCTGGTACTTGGCCCGCATCTCCTCGTTGCGCTCGAACCCTCCGGCGCCGAGGATGACGCCGAGCCGCGCGCGGATCAGCTTCTCCTCGCCTTCGTGGCGGACCACGACGCCGATCACGCGATCGCCCTCGACCTTGAGATCGATGAGCGGCGTGTTCAGCCAGACGGGGACGTCGGCCCGCCGCAGCCCCTCGCGCAACCCGGCCGCAAGCGCTTGCCCCATGGAGAGAAGCCGCTGACGGCGGATCCGGCCCAGCAGCCAACGGCCACCGAGACCGAGGACGCGGAGGATCCCGCGCGGATGCCGGGCGAGCAGGCTCAGCCACCGGTAGTCCGCCTGGGTGATCGGGGCGCCCAGCGGGGGAGCGCTGTACGGCGGCTCCAGATTCGCCAGCTCCGGCCCGAGCAGGTTGCCGTCGAGCGCGGCCGGTTCGACCGACCGTCCGCCGGCGCGCCCGCCGGGGGCCTCCGGGTGGTAGTCCGAGTAACCGCGGACCCACCGGAAGCGCAGCGGCGTCTTGTCGCAGACGAAGGACAAGACCTCGGGGCCGCGGTCGAGAAAGGCCGACCGGAGTTCCGCCGGGACGACGTCGCCGACGATCGACTCGAGATACTCGCGCGCCCGCTCCGGGGGTTCTTCGATCCCGGCCGCCCGCAGGGCGTGGTTGCCGGGGATCCAGACGCCGCCGCCGGACCGCGCGGTGGAGCCGCCGAAGTGGGCGGCCTTCTCCACGACCAGGACCTCGAGTCCCCGGTGGGCTGCGGACAGTGCGGCGGTCATCCCGGCGGCCCCACTGCCCGCCACGATCACGTCGTAGTCCATACGCCCCTCACCTGGAACACGTTGTAGGAAGCATGTAGCAGCATCCGCGCTGCTCCAGTCACCATAGACGAGAACGTGTTCTAGTTCTAGGGTGGGGTGATGGACTCCCTCATCGCGGATGTGGTGATCGTGGGCTTCGGGGCGGCGGGCGCCTGTGCGGCGATCGAAGCCGCCGACGCGGGCGCCCGCGTGCTCGTCGTGGAGCGGTTTTCCGGTGGTGGCGCGAGCGCCGTCAGCGGAGGTGTCGTCTACGCCGGTGGCGGGACGGCGCAGCAGCGGGACGCGGGTGTCGACGACAGTGTCGACGCGATGTACGACTACCTGCGGCTCGAGGTCGGCGACGTCGTCTCCGAAGAGACCCTGCGGCGGTTCTGCGCGGGCAGTACGGAGATGGTGACCTGGCTGGAGGGCAACGGTGTCCCGTTCGAGGGGAGCCTGTGCCCGTACAAGACGTCCTACCCGAGCGACGCGCATTATCTGTACTACTCGGGCAGCGAGGCGGCGGGCGGCTTCCGTGACGCGGCGAAGCCGGCACCGCGCGGACACCGCGTCAAAGGTCCGGGGACCTCGGGGAAGCTGCTGATGGCGAGGTTGGCCGAGGCCGTCCGGCGCCGCGGGATCCAGGTGCTGCCGCAGACCGCGGCGCGGAATCTGATCGTGGACGAGAACGGGACCGTGACCGGTGTCGTCGTGTCCACCCTGCGGGACGCGCCCGCGCGAGTCCGGGCGGCCCATCGGAAGCTGGCCGCGTACGCCGCCAAACCGGGGATCTACGTGCCGTCGCTGCGGAAGTCGCTGCATCGGCGAGTGGAGCGGATCGAGCGCCGATACGGCCGTGAGCTGCGGATTTCGGCCTCGCGCGGGGTCGTCCTCGCGGCGGGCGGGTTCATCGCGAACCGGGAGATGGTGCGTGAGCACGCGCCCGCGTATCGCGGCGGCCTCGCGCTGGGGACCTCCGCCGACGACGGGTCCGGGATCCGGATGGGCGTCGAGGCGGGTGGGGTCACCGCGGAAATGGGACGGATCTCCGCCTGGCGGTTCATCACCCCGCCGTCGGCGTTCCTCGGCGGCCTGCTCGTCGGGAAGTCGGGCGGGCGGATCATCGACGAATCCCGCTACGGCGCGGCCGTCGGCGAACGCATGATCACCGAGCACGGAGGGCGGGGCTGGCTGCTGGTCGACGACGCCATCGTGCGCGACGTGCGCCGTGACGCGCGGAAGCAAAGCCAGTGGTTCCAAGGACTTCAAGTGCGCTACCTGCTGCGGCAACGGGTCGTCGCCGGTTCACTCGAAGACGTCGCGCGCAAGGCCGGTGTCGACCCCGGCGGGCTGGTCGCCAGTGTCGAGGCCTCGCGCTCGGGCGCTGATCCGACGGGCAAGCCCGCGGAGTTCGCGCGTCCGCTGGATCGGGCGCCGTACTCGCTGATCGACGTCTCGATCCGGCCCAACCTCGGCTATCCCTGCCCGATGCTGACGCTGGGCGGCCTGGTCGTCGACGAGGAGACCGGTGCGGTGCGGGGCTCCTCCGGCGCCCCGATTCGCGGGCTGTACGCGGCGGGCCGGACCGCGGTGGGAATCTGTTCTAGGTCCTATGTGAGCGGACTGTCGCTGGCCGACTGCGTGTTTTCCGGGCGGCGTGCTGGAGCGCACAGTGCGCTCGACCGGGGATCGGTCGACAAAAACGAGAACGTGTTCTAGTCTTGGATCCGGTTCACGGAGTACGGCGAGAGAGGGGACGCATATGAGCGAGCACGCCGCGCAGGACGTGATCGCGGGGATCCGGGAGCTGCTGCCGGTCCTGCGGGAACGGGCGCAGGAGGCGGAGGACGCCCGGCGCGTTCCCGAGGAGTCCGTCAAGTCCCTGCAGGAGACCGGGTTCTTCAAACTGTTGCAGCCGAAGACGTTCGGCGGCCTCGAAGCCGACCCGGTGAGCTTCTACACCGCTGTCAAACTCGTCGCGAGCGCGTGCGGGTCCACGGGCTGGGTCGCCTCCATCCTCGGCGTCCACCCGTGGCACCTCGGCCTGTTCGAAGCGCAGGCGCAGCAGGACGTCTGGGGCGACGACCACGACGTCCGGATCTCCTCTTCGTACGCGCCGATGGGCAAGGCGGACGTCGTCGACGGCGGCTACCGGCTCAGCGGGCGCTGGAGTTTCTCTTCGGGCTGTGATCACGCGACCTGGGTGCTGCTGGGCGGGCCGGTGTTCAAGGACGGCAAGCCCGTCGACTTCTGCACCTACCTGGTGCCGATCGGCGACTACACGATCGAAGACGTCTGGGACACCGTGGGCCTGCGCGGCACCGGGTCCAACGACATCATCGTGAACGACGTCTTCGTCCCGAAGCACCGCGCGCTCAGCTTCATCGCGACGTCGAAGTGCAAGACGCCCGGCCAGGAGCTCAACCCCGGGCCGCTGTACAAGCTCCCGTACGGTTCGGTGCATCCGAGCACGATCACCGCGCCCATCATCGGGATGGCACAGGGTGCCTACGACGCGCACGTCGAGTACCAGGGCAAGCGGGTGCGCGCGGCGTACGCGGGCGAACAGTCCAAAGAGGACCCGTTCGCCAAGGTGCGGATCGCCGAGGCGGCGAGCGAGATCGACGCGGCCTGGCTCCAGCTGACGCACAACATCGACGAGCTCTACCAGCTGGCGTGCAAGGGGGAGAAGCTGCCGTTCCCCACGCGGTTGCGGGTCCGGCGTGACCAGGTCCGCGGCACGGAACGCGCGATCTTCGCGATCGACAGGCTTTTCGAGAACTCCGGCGGCCGTGCTTTGCAGGCCGGGACCCCGATCCAGCGGTTCTGGCGCGACGCCCACGCCGGCCGCGTGCACGCGGCGAACGACGCCGAGCGCGCCTACGTCATGTTCGGAACCGGCGCCTTCGGGCTGCCCGTCGAGAATGCGATGGTCTGATGACCGAAGGCAAGTACGCCACCGTCCGCGCTGGTCATCAAGAGGGCGGTTTGAAGCTGCACTACCACGAAGCGGGCGTGGAGCATCCGGAGACGGTGATCCTCCTGCACGGTGGTGGTCCCGGCGCGTCGGCGTGGAGCAACTTCGGCCGCAACCTGCCGGTGTTCGCCAAGAACTACCGCACACTGGCGATCGATCAGCCGGGGTTCGGCCGGTCGGACAAGCCGACCGAGCATCCGCAGTACTTCCGCCACAGTGCGGACGCCGTCGTCGGGCTTATGGACGAACTCGGCATCGAGCGGGCGCATTTCGTAGGCAACTCGCTCGGCGGAGGGGCTTCCGTCCGGCTCGCGCTGAACCATCCGCACCGCGCCGGACGGCTGGTGCTGATGGGGCCGGGCGGGCTGAGCCTCAACCTGTTCGCGCCCGATCCCACCGAAGGCATCAAGAACCTGGGCAGGTTCAGCGCCCCGCCGGGGCCCAGCAGGGAAAAGCTCGAAGCCTTCCTGCGGATCATGGTGCACGACCAGTCCTTGATCACCGACGAACTGATCGACGAGCGGTTCGCCGCCGCGAGCGCGCCGGAGTCCCTCGCGGCGATGAAGGCGATGGGCAAGTCGTTCGCCCAGCCCGACACCTACGAGGAGGGCATGCTGTGGCGTGAGGCGCACCACCTCCGTCAGCGTGTGCTGCTCATCTGGGGTCGGGAAGACCGGGTCAATCCGCTCGACGGCGCCCTGCTCGCGCTCAAGACGATCCCGCGAGCCCAGCTGCACGTGTTCGGCGGCTGTGGTCATTGGGCTCAGCTGGAGAAGTTCGACGAGTTCAACCGGCTGGCACTCGACTTCCTGGGAGCCTCCTGATGGGTATCCGTTCGCTCGCCTACCTCCGCATCGAAGCCACCGACATGGCTGCGTGGCGCGAATACGGGCTGAAAGTCCTCGGCATGGTCGAGGGCTCCGGGACGAACCCGGAAGCGCTTTACCTGCGCATGGACGACTTCCCGGCGCGGCTGGTCATCTTCCCCGGCGAGCACGACAGGCTCGCCGTGGCGGGCTGGGAGGTCGCCACCGCCGGTGAGCTCGACGAGATCCGGGACTCGCTCGACGCGAACTCCGTGCCGTACAAGGAAGGCACTCCGGATCAACTCGCCGATCGCCGGGTCGACGGCCTGGTGTCCTTCGAAGACCCTTCCGGCAACACGCTCGAAGTCTTCCACGGTGTGGCGTTGCAGCATCGGCGCGTGGTGAGCCCGTACGGGCACAAGTTCGTGACCGGCGAGCAGGGACTCGGGCACGTCGTACTGTCCACACACGACGACGAAGCCGCGCTGCGGTTCTACCGTGACGTCCTCGGATTCCGGTTGCGGGACTCGATGAAACTGCCGCCGCAGATGGTCGGCAGGCCTGCCGACGGCGCGCCCGCGTGGCTGCGGTTCTTCGGCTGCAACCCACGTCACCACAGTCTCGCGTTCCTGCCGATGCCGACTCCGAGCGGCATCGTGCACCTCATGGTCGAAGTGGAGAACACCGACGACGTCGGCCTCTGCCTCGACCGGGCCATCCGCCGGAAGGTGCCGATGTCGGCCACCCTCGGGCGGCACGTCAACGATCTGATGCTCTCGTTCTACATGAAGACCCCCGGCGGATTCGACATCGAATACGGCTGCGAGGGAAGGCAAGTGGACGACGAGAGCTGGATCGCCCGAGAGAGTACGGCGGTTTCCTTGTGGGGACACGACTTTTCAATCGGTGCCCGGCCTCCGGGTCAGTCGTGACCCGGGTGACGGACGTCGGATCGGATATCGAGCCCGCCCGGTTCCGTTCGGTGCTCGGGCACTTCTGCACCGGCGTCGCCGTGGTGACCGGGCACGACGGCCGGGCACCGGTGGGGTTCGCGTGCCAGTCGTTCGCGGCGCTTTCCCTGGATCCGCCGCTGGTCTTGTTCTGTCCCGCCAAGACTTCCCGGACCTGGGCGGTGCTGGCCGAGTCCGGGCGGTTCGCGGTCAACGTGCTCGCCGAGCACCAGCAGGACGTCAGCGCGGTGTTCGGGTCGCGGGGCGCGGACAAGTTCGCGTCGGTCGACTGGACCCCCTCGCCGTCCGGATCTCCTTTGCTGACAGGGGCTTTGACGTGGATCGACTGCACGCTCGAAGCCGTGCACGAAGCGGGAGACCACTACGTCGCCGTCGGCAGGGTCACCGCGCTCGGGGAACCGTCCGATGACCGGCCCCTGCTGTTCCACCGCGGGCGGTACACCGTGACGGAACCGGTGACCGACGCGCTCACCGCGCTCATGCCGTGGCCGCGTCCCGATGATTGGCTGTAATCGTACAACTGGATAACCGTATAAACGAAAAAATGTAAAGCTGTCCTTTCCTGGTGCTTCCGCTTAGCGTTTTCACCGGAAGCTCACCAAGGAATGGGGACAGCAACGTGAACGGGAATTCTCGCAGACTGGCCGGAATCGGCTTGGCCGCCGCCGTCGTCACGGTCTTGGCCGGGGTGACGCCGGCGCAGGCCGCCGAGGGCTCGATCGTCGGCGCCGGTGCGGAAGGCGCCATCGCCGACAGCTACATCGTCGTGCTCAAGGACGGCTCCACCGTCGACAAGCCTTCGCTGGCAAGCAAGTTCGGCGGCGCCATCGGACGGCAGTACACGCAGGGCATCAGCGGTTTCTCGGTGGCGCTGGGCGAGCGGCAGGCCAAGCGCCTCGCGGCCGACCCGGCCGTCGCCTTCGTCGAGCAGAACAAGGTGGTGCGCGCCGAGGCGACGCAGACGAATCCGCCGTCGTGGGGGCTCGACCGCATCGATCAGCGCAATCTCCCGCTGGACAACAAGTACAATTACTCGACGACCGCCTCGAATGTGAACGTCTACGTTCTCGACACCGGTATTCGCGCCACGCACACCGATTTCGGCGGCCGGGTGAAGCAGGGCTACGATTTCGTCGACAATGACACGAACGCGGACGACGGTTACGGTCACGGCACGCATGTCGCCGGCACGATCGCCGGCGCGAAGTACGGTGTCGCCAAGGGTGCTTCGCTGTACCCGGTGCGGGTCCTCGGTTCCGACGGCAGCGGCACGACCGCGGGCGTGATCTCGGGCGTCAACTGGATCACCCAGAACGCCAAGAAGCCCGCCGTGGCCAACGCCAGCCTCGGTGGCGGCGCGTCGACCGCGCTGGACACCGCGGTGCGGAACTCCATCAAGGCGGGGATCACCTGGGCGGTCGCCGCGGGTAATTCGAACGTCAACGCCGCCAACACCTCGCCCGCCAGGGTGACCGAAGCACTCACGGTCGCCGCGGCGGACCGCACCGACCGCCGCGCTTCCTTCTCCAACTTCGGTTCCGTGATCGACCTGTTCGCGCCGGGCGTCTCGATCACCTCGGCCTGGAAGGACAACGACACCGCGACCTACACAGGTAACGGCACCTCGTTCGCCGCTCCGCACGTGGCCGGTGCCGCGGCGCTGTACCTGTCTTCGCACACCGGGGCCACCGCGGCTCAGGTGTCCCAGGCGCTGATCAGCGCATCGACTCCGGGGCTGGTGACCAACCCCGGTAGCGGTAGCCCGAACCGCACGCTCTACGTCGGGTAGGTTCCCTCGGTGGTGGCTCGGTCCCGGCGTTGCGCCGGGACCGAGCTTTTTCGTCCCCGTGGCCGGGGCGGGCCGAGCAGTGAACGCAAAGCCAACGGCGGCAGGGCCAGAAGTTGTTCCAGTTCGGCGAGCGCCCGGAGGGATTCCGGGCGTTCCGGTCTGCGTCTGCCGGACTGCCAATGGCTCAGCGTCGGCACACTGATGGTGACGCCGCGGAGCTCCAGGCGGTGGCGGATCCGGTCCAGCGGGAGCCCGCTGGCCGTGATCGCCGCGCGCAGAGCCGGCGGGAACGGTTCTGGATGCAGGGTGGCGCCGGGGAAGATCTTCGGGGGCGTCATGCACTGAAAGTAAGAAGCCGTATCTGGAGTGTCAACGGCGCCCGTCGGTCGTCCCAGCCGGTGAACCCTCCGAAAGTCGGATCGGCTCACCCGCTTCGTGCAGACTGCGCAACGCGAGCCGGTACGACTCGATCAGCCCCGTCTCGTGATACGGGACGCCGATCTCCGCGCAGTATCCTTGGACGATGGGCCGGGCGCGGCGAAGGTGCGGCGACGGCATACTCGGGAACAGATGGTGCTCGATCTGGTAGTTGAGCCCGCCGAGCGCGACGTCGACCACCCTGCCGCCGCGGACGTTGCGTGACGTGAGCACCTGCTTGCGGAGGAAGTCGAGTTCGGTGTCACCGGACAGGATCGGCATCCCCTTGTGGTTGGGCGCGAAGATCGATCCCATGTAGACGCCCCACAGTGCTTTGTGGACGATGAAGAAGACGAGCGCCTTGCCGGGGGAGAGGACGACGAGCAGCGCGCTGAAGTAGAGCGCGAAATGCGCCAGCAGCAAGGCCGCTTCGATCCCGCGCCGCCGGATGCCCGGCTTCGAGACCGCGCGGATACCGGAGAAGTGCAGGTTCAGGCCTTCGAGGGTGAGCAGCGGGAAGAACAGGAAAGCCTGATAGCGGCCGATGAACCGCGGAAGTCCCTTGCTGGCCCTCGCTTGGTCCTTCGACCACACGAGGATGTCCGGATCGACGTCGGGGTCGAGGTCCTCGTGGTTCGGGTTCGCGTGGTGACGGGTGTGCTTGTCCATCCACCAGCCGTAACTCATGCCGACACCGAGATTCCCGGCGATCCGGCCCGCGATCTCACTCGGACGGCGGGTCCGGAACACCTGGCGGTGCGCGAGATCGTGCGACAGCAAGGCGATCTGGCCGAACATCACCGCCTGGAAGACGGCGATCCCCAGCTGCCACCAGGAATCCCCGATCGCGAAGAAGGCGACCCAGCCGGCGACGAAGAGGGTGGCGACCAGGCCGATGCGGAAGACGTAGTAGCCGGGACGGCGGTCGAGGAGGCCCGCTTCGCTGACGCGGCGGGACAGGCGGGCGAAATCGCTGCCTGTGCGGAGGTTTGCGGTCACCGTTGTGATTCTGGCAGGGGGACGGGGGCGGGGTGAATGCGGTGGGCCGGTGGGTCGGTGCGGGGGTTGACCCTACCTTGGCCCGGTGTGGGCTCCTGCGGTTCGCGGAGCTTGACCTTGACCGTGCTGGAGGTTCTACCGTCATCAGGATGACCCGCACGGAACTACCCAGAGGAGACACGACATGACGACTCGGCAGATGTCCGACGTCGAGCTGGCCGGACAGCCGGCCGCGTATTGGACCGGTGTCGCTTACGAAGCGCTCATCGCGTACACCCGGGCTCGGCAGGCCGAAAAGGGCTACACCCAGCCGCAGTTCTGGCTGCTGCGCAATCTGTCGGCGAACGACATCTCACCCGACGGCCGGGGAATGACCTTGGCCGAACTGCGAGAGGCGATGGTCTCGTATATCCGTCCTGAGGACGATCTGGCGGTGGAGGCTGAAGCGCTCGTGGAGCGTGGCTGGGTGACCTGGGACACCGACAACCGGCTATGGCTCATCGAGGAAGGGGAACAGGCCCGCCTCGATCTCGCGCGCAACGCACCTGCCATCCGTGCCGCTCTTCATGAAGGTATTGAGGATAGGGACTACGTCACTACGGTGAAGGTGCTTCAGCGGCTGATCCGGAATGCGGGCTCGTAGCGCCGCCTTTGCCGCTGCTGTCCGGGTCGCTCCGTCCGGGTATCCGTCATGCCGCAGATCTTTCTCGGTAGCTGTCTCTCATTCGTGGCCATCGAACGCACGTTCGAGTATGATCATGGGCATGACCACGACTCTTGTCTTCAATCCGAAAGCCACTCGCCTTCTCGATTCCGCCTACGACGAAGAAGTCTCGCTTCGCCGGGCGCAGGGTCGTCAGGTGCGGTTCATAGCGGAGTTCGCCGCGGCGGGTGGTTCGCGAAGATCGGTGACCGAGGAGGTCGCCTTGTGCTTCTCGGTCTCTCGCAATCAAGCCTCCCTGCTGGTCGAAACGTCCTGCTCTCTCGTGGCGCGCTTGCCGAACACGTTGGCGGCGCTGGAGAAAGGCGACATCGATCTGTACAAGGCGTCGAAGGTCAGTCAACTGACCCGCGAAGTCTCAGACGAGATCGCGGCGCAGGTGGACGCGTTCATGGCCAACCGGCTCGCCGGGCGTGACCCCGGGGCGATCCGCAAATCGGTGAACGGCGCGGTGCAGAAGTTCGACCGGGCGGGCTATAAGGAACGGGCGGAAAAGAAACGCGCGCGACGACATGTCTCGCTGGACCACGAAGACGAGACAATGTCGACTCTCTCCGGTCTTCTGCCGTCCGAGGTGGCGAGCTCGATCTACGCGTCGATGAGTCGCGCCGCGCAGGCGCGCCGGGCGCGGGACAAGTCTCGGACCCTGGATCAGCATCGCGCGGACGTGTTCGCCGAACGGCTTCTGGCCGAGGACGGGCACGGAAAGCCTCGCGCGCACATCCATGTCTACGTCGACTTCTTGACTCTGGCCGGCGCTTGCGAGGATCCCGCGACCCTGGCCGGTTACGGGCCCATCCCCGACTGGCTCGTGCGGGAGATCGCCTCCGATCCCGGCTCGACCTGGTCACGGCTGATCACCGATCCCGCCACCGGGCAACTCCTGGAGGCCGGTGCCGACAAATACCGGTCACCGGCCTCGCTGACCCGGTTGATCAAGGCGCGGGACCGGGAATGCACGCATCCCGGCTGCCACCGTCCGGCGGAGTTCTCCGAGATCGACCACATCATTCCCCGGGCGCGGAACGGCAAGACCGATCACCACAACTGCCACGGAGCGTGCAAGATCCACAATCTCCTCAAGGAGGAACCCGGCTGGTCCGCGACGCCCACCGGCAACGGCGGCATGAGCATCACCACCCCGTCCGGGCGCACCTACGACGCGACACCGGAACCACTCCACGACCCACGCCCCGAGCCGGAGGACGACGCCCCGCCCTTCTGAGCGAAGGCTGCCATGTTTCAGGACATCGCGGACACTCCGGCCTACGCCCCAGCAGCAGCCGCCGCCCGAGCCGCATCGAACGGCGCCCGATCGAACAAGATCCGCAACTCCACGATCTTCCCCTCCCGCACGGTCACCAACTCGGCCCCAGGCGCACTCGCCACCGGCACCGTCGCGGTGTCGTACATCAGCAGCGCCGTCGTCTCGTCCCCGAACGCCGAAAGCAGGGTCGACCCGGTCAGGATCTCGGTGAACGGGCCCATGAACCCGCGAAACGCTTCCACGCCGGTAAGCGGCCCAGCGGGCGTGTGGCAGACGACGTCGTCGGCGACGTAGGTCATCGCCTTCTCGAAGTCTTTCTCTGAGGCACTGCCGGTCCACGCCCGGTGGTAGGAGAGCGCGACGTCCAAAGCCGGACTGGTCATGATGGTTCCTTTCGTCGACCTTCATCCCGTCAGACACCGTCCCCACCCGAAACGGAACGGTGCGCCGCGAAAAGGTCGTGACAAGATCGCGCCCGTGAGGACAACGGACGACCAGGCGTTTCGCGAGCTCACCGACACCTATCGGCACGAGCTGCACCTGCACTGTTACCGGATCCTCGGCTCCCTCACCGACGCCGAGGACGCGGTTCAGGAGACGCTGCTCGCCGCCTGGCGCGGCCTCGACGACTTCGAAGGGCGCTCTTCGCTCCGCACCTGGCTGTACCGCATCGCCACCAACCGCTGTCTCAACGCCCTGCGGGACGCGGGACGCCGTCGTCCCCCTGAACCGGTGCCCCCGTTCGACCCGCCGGAGCCCAGCCGCCGCGGCGAGCTGACCTGGCTGCAGCCGTACCCGGACGAACTCCTCGAGCGCGTCGCCGACAGCGAGCCCGGCCCCGAAGCGCTCTACAGCGCGAGGGAGGCGATCGAGCTCGCCTTCGTCACCGGCCTCCAGCTCCTCCCGCCGCGACAGGCCGCCGCCCTCGTCCTGCGAGACGTCCTGTGCTTCCCCACAGGCGAGGTCGCGAGCATGCTCGCGACCACCGAAACCGCGGTCAAGGGCATCCTCCAGCGCGCCCGTGCCTCGCTCGACAAGCATCGTGACGGCGCCGGGCACCGGCCGTCACCCCAGGAGCGCGAGCTGACCAGGCGGTTCGCCGACGCCTTCACCGAGGGCGATCTGGACGGCGTCCTCGACCTGCTCACCGACGACGCGTGGCTCGCCATGCCGCCGGCGCCGCACGAGTACCACGGCCTCGACGCGATCGCCGGTTTCCTCCGCGTGACCATGGCCGTGCCGGTCCCGGAGGGCTTCACGATGACGCCGACCCGGGCGAACAACCAGCCCGCCTTCGACTGCCGGCACGGCGAGGCACCGGCGGGGCTGATGGTCCTCACCCTCGACGGCGACCGCGTCCGTGCCATCACCCGGTTCCTGGATCAGAACGAGCCGCGTACCCGCCCGAGGTGATCGCCGGGCGAACCGAAAAGGTGCGCCGCACCGTGCGCCCGCTTGAAGTAGCGGTGCGCCGGATGCTCCCAGGTGATCGCGATCCCGCCGTGCAGCTGGATCATCTCGCCCGCCACCGTCGCCAGCGCCTCCGAGCAATGCACCTTCGCGACCGCGGCCAGCCTGCTCGACTCCGGAGCCGCATAGGCCGCCGAACGCGCGGTCTCCACCAGGACGTGGAGGTCCGCCATCCGATGCTTCAACGCCTGGAACCCGCCGATCGGCCTGCCGAACTGGTGCCGCTGCTTGCTGTACTCCACCGTCAGCTCGAACGCCCGCGCCGCGGCCCCGGCCTGTTCGGCGGCGAGCACCGCGCACGCGACGTCTCGGAGCGCGCCCACGTCGACCGGTCCGATCAAGCGGGCAGAGGTGCGGTCGAAGGTCACGCGGGCGAGCCGCCGGGTCTCGTCCATCGCGGCGGTCCGCACCCGAGGGGCGTCGGTCACCTCGTACAGCGAGTCTCCCGCGAGCACCAGCAGAATCTCGGCCTCGTCGCCGTGGAGGACGTAGTGGGCCTCGCCGTCCACAGTGATTCCAGACGCAGTGCATGCCGGGGCGTCCCACCGGCCATCGGCATCCGTCCAGGCCACGGCGCCGACGACACCTTCGGCGAGCCGGGGGAGCAGGCGCTCACAAGCGTCGTCATCGCCCGTGGCGAGTAGCGCGTGCACGGCGAGCACGGCCGAACCGAGGAACGGGACGTCCGCGAGGACCCTGCCCAGTTCCTCGGCGACCACCTGCAGTTCCGCCGTCCCGGCACCGAGACCGCCGAACCGCTCGGGAACGGCCAGTGCCGCCACGCCGATCTGTTCGCACAGCTCCGGCCAGGGATCAGCCTCCCGGTCCAGCAGTTTCCGGACGCTGTCGCGCAGCGCGTCCTGTTCGGCGGTGAACGTCATGACAGCACCCGCTCCCGGTGGAACCGCGGCGTTCCCCAGGCGCCGACCAGCGCGCGCACCCTGGTCAGCCGCAGGCCGAGCGCGTGTTCGGCGGTGTAGCCGATCGCACCGTGCACCTGCAGCCCGGTCCGGGCGGCGAGGTGCGCGGCGTCGCCGCACGCCACCTTGGCCGCGGAGACGTCGCGCCGGTCCAGGGTGACGGCCGCGCCGTAGAGCAGCGGTTCGGCCAGCGCGAGCCCGGTCGCGACGTCGGCGAGCAGGTGTTTGACCGCCTGGTACCCGCCGATCTCCCGTCCGTACTGCTTGCGTTGCGCGGCATACGCCACCGCCGTGTCGAGCAGCCACCGTCCGGCACCGAGGAGGTGCGCGGCCGTGGCGAGGCAGCCCAGTTCGAACGCGCGGTCCGCGTCGAGCGCCGTGCCGAGGTCGTCCCCCGACACCGGGGGGAACAGCCGTCGTGAACCGTCCACAGAGGACAAGAGTGTGCCGGGGGTGAACGCGCGCAGCCTGCCGTTCCCGACCGCGAGCCGGGCGTCGGCGACGTCGGAGTCCAAGGCGTACGGCACGTGGGGCGCGAACGCCACCGACGCCAGCGTCTCGCCGGACGCGACCGAGGTCAGCAGCTCGTCGTCCAGCAAGGACGGCAGTACGGCCACGGTGTCGGTCCACGGGCCAGGGACGCAGTGGTAGCCGAGCCGTTCGAAGCCGACGACCAGATCGACCGGGGTGGCGCCGAGCCCGTCGTACCGTTCGGGGACCGCCAGCGCGGTCACCCCGAGGTCCGCCAGCCGTCGCCAGATCTTGAGACCGGGGCCGGGATCACCCGCCGCCCAGGACCGGTTGGCCGTGTCGGTGTCCAAACCGGACAGAAGATCGTGCAGGCTGCGGGAGAACTGCTCCTGCTCACCGGAGAGCGCGAACCTCATCGAGCTCCCTTCGGCAGGCCGAGCAGCCGTTCGGCGACGATGGACCGCTGGATCTGGTCGGTCCCGCCGTAGATCGGGCCCGCCAGCGAGAACAGCCATCCGTCACTCCACCGGCCGCGCAGTTCGGCGTCCGGGCCGAGGACGTCGAGCGCCGTCTCGTGCAGCGCGACGTCGAGGTGGGACCAGAACAGCTTGTTGACACTCGATTCCGGCCCGAGTTCCGCTCCGTCCGCGAGGCGGGTGACCGTGCCGAGCGTGTACAGCTGGTAGGCCCGCGCGCCGATCCACGCGTCGGCCACCCTCTCGGCGGTGTGGGCGGGGCGTCCGGTGTCGCGCCAGAGCGAGACCAGCCTGTCGGCCGCGGCGAGGAACCGGCCGGGACTGCGCAGGGACAGACCGCGTTCGTTGTTCGCCGTCGTCATCGCGACCCGCCAGCCCTCGCCCGGCGTGCCGATCACGTCCTCGTCGGGGACGAAGACGTCGTCGAAGAAGATCTCCGCGAATCCCGGCTCGCCGTCCAGCTGGGGGATCGGCCGGACGGTGATCCCCTCGGCCCGCAGATCCACCATCAGATACGTGAGGCCCTTGTGCCGCGCGGAATCCGGATCGCTGCGGAACAGGCCGAAAGCCCGGTCGGCGAACGTCGCGCGGGAACTCCACGTCTTCTGCCCGCTGACCCGCCATCCGCCGTCGCAGCGGGTCGCGGTGCTCCGGAGCGCGGCGATGTCGCTGCCCGCTTCGGGTTCCGACCAGGCCTGAGCCCAGACCTCCTCCGAGCGCGCCATCTTCGGCAGGATGCGACTCTGTTGTTCCTCGGTGCCATGGGAGAACAGCGTGGGCGCGAGCATGAAGATGCCGTTCTGGTTGACCCTCAGCGGTGCGCCGGCCGCGTAGTACTCCTCCTCGAACAGCACCCACTCCAGGAGGCTCGCGTCCCGCCCGCCGTACTCGCGCGGCCAGGAGACGACCGACCATCGGGCCTCGGCCAGCTTCGCCTCCCACTCGCGGTGCTGGGCGAAACCCTCGGCGGTATCGAACGACTTCAGTGGCTCGGCGGGAACGTTCGCGGCCAGCCAGGAGCGTGCTTCGTCACGGAAGGCGAGTGTCTGCTCTTCCAGGTCGAGGTTCATCACGAACTCGCGTCCCGCATCGAGCGCGCATCCTGTCCGCCCAAGGAATCCCCGCCGGACATTTCGGCGTTGTGCGCGTGCGCGAAATGATGCAGGCCGAACACGGAGTCCATTCCGGACCGCAGCCCCATCAGATCCTCGGCCTGGTTGACGGCCTTCTTGGCGAGCGCGAGACCCATCCGCGGCATCACCGCGATCTTCTCGGCCAGCGCCATCGTCTCGGCTTCGAGGTCGGCGCGGGGGACGACGCGGTTCAGCATGCCCCATTCCTTCGCCTGCCGCGCGGTGAAACGCTCACCGGTGAACAGCACCTCCTTGGCCGCGCGCGGACCGAGGACCCAGGGATGCGCGAAGTACTCGACACCGGGAATCCCCATGCGCACCACGGGATCGGCGAAGAACGCGTCGTCGGAGGCGACGATCATGTCGCACACCCACGCCAGCATGAGCGCGCCCGCGATGCACGCGCCCTGCACACTCGCGATGGTCGGCTTCGGGATCTCGCGCCACCGGCGGCACATGCCAAGGTAGACCTCCGACTCGCGGGCGAACCGCTGGTCGCCGCCCTCGGCGCCGACGTGGTCCCACCACAGGACCGCCTTGCGCTCGAAGGAGACGTCCACGTCGCGTTCCGGGGTTCCGATGTCGTGCCCGGCCGAGAAATGCTTGCCCGCCCCGGCCAGCACGATCACCTTGACCTCGGGATCCTCGACGGCGCGGGTGAACGCGGCGTCGAGCGCGTAGGTCATCGCCGAGTTCTGCGCGTTCCGGTACTCCGGCCGGTTCATCGTGACGACGGCCACCGGCCCGCGTCGCTCGTACTCGACGGTCATCCGTTCTCCTCCCGCAACACGCGTTTCAGCACCTTCCCCGACAGGTTGCGCGGAAGTTCCGCCACGAAGTCGACAAATCGAGGAATCTTGTAGTTGGCCAATTCGCCCTCGCAATGCGCCAGGACGTCCTCTGTGGACAGTGCGGCGCCGGGGCGCGGGACGACGAACGCCTTGCCGACCTCACCGAGCCGGTGGTCCGGCACGCCGACCACGGCGGACTCCGCGACACCGTCCAGCCTGCTGAGCACCTGCTCGACTTCGGCGGGGTAGACGTTGAACCCGCCGCAGACGTACATGTCCTTGATCCGGTCGACGATCTTGAGATAGCCGCGTTCGTTCAGCACGCCGACGTCGCCGGTGTGCAGCCAGCCGTCCGCGTCGACGGCCTTCGCGGTCGCTTCCGGGTCGTCGAGATAGCCGAGCATCACGTTCGGCCCGCGCAACAGGACCTCGTCGTGCTCACCGAGCTTCACCTCGAATCCCGCCGTCGCGCGGCCGGTGTAGTTCGCCACGAGCTTCGCGTCGTCGCCGGGACGGGACATCGTCGCGACCACGGCTTCGGTGAGCCCGTACGCGGTGAGCACGGTGTCGAAGCTCAGTTCCGTCTGCATCCGCTCGACGAGCGCGACCGGCACCGTGGCGGCACCGGTGACGGCGAGCCGGAGACTGGACAGGTCGTGGTCCGCGCGTTCCGGCGCGTCCAGCAGCACTTGGTGGATCGTCGGCGCGCCCGGCAGCACGGTGACACGTTCGGTCTCGATGAGCCGCAGGGTTTCCCGGACGTCGAAGGTGCGCTGCGGCAGCATCGCCGCTCCTCGCGACACGGCGGCGACGATGCCCGCCTTGTACCCGAAGCTGTGGAAGAACGGGTTGATCACGAGGTACCGGTCCTGCTCGGTCAGGCCACCGCAGTCCGCCCAGGCTTCGGCGACGCTCAACGCCTGCCGGTGGCTGCTCATCGCGCCCTTGCTGCGGCCGGTGGTCCCGGACGTGAACAGGATGTCGCTGACGTCGTCCGCCTTGGCCGGACTGGTGAAAGAGTCGTCGAGCCCGGCCAGCGCGTCCCATTCCGTGACGCCGTCGACCGGTTCTTCCGTGCCTTCGACAGGGATCCGCAGGATGGTTCCGGGGCGTTCGTCGCCGAGGGCGGCCAGCCGGTCGGTGCCGAGGAACGTGCCGGTGATCACGAGCGCGGAAACCCGTGCGCGGCCGAGGATGTCGAGGGTCTCGCGGGCGGTGAAGCGGGTGTTGACCGGGACGAGCGTCGCGCCGGCGTACAGCGCGCCGAGCCCGGCGACGACCCAGTGCCAGGTGTTGGGGGAGCAGATCGCGACCCGTTGGTGGCCCTCGAAGAACCGTGCCGCCTGCCGCACCCGCCGCGCGAGTTCGGCATAGGTGAGCCGGACTTCGCCGTCGACGAGTGCTTCTCGTCCGGCGAAGCGTTCCGCGGCCCTGTCGAGCGCCGCCGGGATGGTCCCTGGGGACATCGAGCCTCCCTAGCAAGTGCTTGGTAGGGTAGCCTACGCAGCAGGCTCTGGTTTGGCTAGAGGAGGCATGCGTGGCTCAGGACGGCTTTCGTGACCGTGTGCGCACCTGGCTGGCGGACAACCTGCCGCCGGACTTGCGTGGTTTGGGCGGTCCGGGGCGCGAACACGAGGCCTTCGGCGAACGCGTGGAGTGGGAACGGCGGCTCGCCGCGGCGGGCTGGACCTGCGTCGGCTGGCCGGTCGAGCACGGCGGACAGGGTGCGACGCTCGAACAGCAGGTCGTCTTCCACGAGGAGTACGCGCGAGCGGACGCCCCGGCGAGGGTGAGTCACCTGGCGCAGGAACTCCTGGGCCCCACCTTGATCGCGTTCGGCACGCCGGAACAGCGAAAGAGGTTCCTGCCGCCGATCGTGGCCGTCGAGGAACTGTGGTGCCAGGGCTATTCCGAGCCCGGCGCCGGTTCCGACCTCGCCGCCGTGTCGACCACGGCGACCCTCGAAGGCGACGAGTGGGTGTTGCACGGCCAGAAGGTGTGGACGTCGCTCGCGCACGTGGCCGACTGGTGTTTCGTGCTCGCCCGCACCGAACCTGGCTCGAAGCGCCACAAAGGACTGTCCTATTTGCTCGTTCCGCTGCGGCAACCCGGCGTCGAGGTGCGCCCGATCCAGCAGCTCACCGGGACCTCCGAGTTCAACGAGGTCTTCTTCGACGGCGCCCGCACGGCGAGCGACCTGGTCGTCGGCGAACCCGGTGACGGCTGGCGGGTGGCCATGGGCACGCTCGCCTTCGAGCGCGGGGTCGCGACACTCGGCCAGCAGGTCGGCTTCCGCCGGGAACTCGAGGAACTCACCAGGATCGCGCCGGACGATCCCGTCATCGCCGAGCGGATCGATCGGGCCTGGGTCGGCCTGGAGGTCATGCGGGCCCACGCGATCCGCACGCTGGGCGACTCGTCGCCGGGTGTCGCGGAAGTGTCCAAACTGGTCTGGGCGAACTGGCATCGTGACCTCGGGGAGCTGGCGATGCTCGTCCGCGGTGCGCGGGGCATGGTCGCCGAGGACGGGCTCGACGCCTGGCAGCGGCTCTTCCTCTTCACTCGAGCCGACACCATCTACGGCGGCTCCAACGAAATCCAGCGCAACGTCATCGCCGAGCGGGTGCTCGGCCTGCCAAGGGAGGTGCGACCGTGATTCCGGTTCCGAAGTATCCCGAGGGGGCGAACCTGTTGCGGGACAAGGTGGTCGTGGTGACGGCCGCGGCCGGAACCGGGATCGGTTCCGCCGTGGCGAAACGCGCGCTGGAGGAAGGCGCCCGCGTCGTGATCAGCGACTGGCACGAGCGGCGCCTGGGAGAGAAGGCCGCCGAACTGGGCGACGTCCACGCGATTCCCTGTGACGTCACCCAAGAGGAACAGGTCCAGGCGCTCATCGACGGAGCCGCCGCGCACTACGGCCGCGTCGACGTGCTCGTCAACAACGCCGGGCTCGGCGGCACCAAGTCCATAGTGGACATGGGCGACGAAGAATGGGCGCGGGTCATCGACGTGACCCTCAACGGCACCTTCCGCGCGACGAGGGCCGCGGTGAACCGGTTCATCGCGCAGGGCGACGGCGGGGTGATCGTGAACAACGCCTCCGTGATCGGCTGGCGCGCACAGGCCGGTCAGGCGCACTACGCGGCGGCGAAGGCGGGAGTCATGGCGCTCACCCGCTGCGCGGCCGTCGACGTCGCGGAACACGGCATCCGGGTCAACGCCGTCGCCCCGAGCCTGGCGATGCATCCGTTCCTGGCCAAGGTGACCAGCGAGGAACTGCTCACCGAACTCACCGCGCGCGAGGTCTCGGGGAGGGCGGCGGAACCCTGGGAAGTGGCGAATGTGATGGTGTTCCTCGCCAGTGAGTACTCGTCGTACCTCACCGGTGAGGTCGTGTCCGTGAGTTCCCAGCATGCGTGAGGTACCGATGAAGTCCAGTCCAGGGTCCCGCCGCGCCGAACTGCTCGCCCTGGCGGCGAAGCTGTTCGCCGAGCGCGGTTACGTCTCCACCACCGTGCGGGACATCGCGGACGCGGCGGGAATCCTTTCGGGCAGCCTCTACCACCATTTCGACTCGAAGGAGTCGATGGCCGACGAGATCCTCACCGGATTCCTCGACGAACTCTTCGGCGCCTACGCCGAAATCGTCGCGGAGGGCAGAGGGCCGCGGGAAACGCTGGAAGCCGTCGTCGTGGCGTCGTTCGAATCCATTCACCGGCGGCCCGCCGAGGTGGCTATCTACCAGTCCGAAGCGAAACACCTGATGCAGTTGCCGCGTTTCGACTACCTCACCGACCGCAACACCGAGTTCCGCAAGCTGTGGAACGCGATCCTCACCGACGGGATCGCGGCCGGCGTCTTCCGCGCCGACCTCGACGTCGAGCTCACCTACCGGTTCATCCGCGACACCGTCTGGGTGGCGGTGCGCTGGTACAACCCCGACGGGACGCTGAGCGCGGACGACGTCGCACAGCAGTACCTCGGGATCCTGCTGGACGGCATCGCGACAAAGAGGAGGCGCCGTGGCTGAGGCTTATGTACTGGACGCGGTCCGGACACCGGTCGGCAAACGCGGGGGAGGGCTCAGCGGCGTCCACCCCGCCGACCTCGGCGCCCACGTCATCCAGGCCGTCGTCGAACGAGCGGGTGTCGACGCCGATCTGGTCGACGACGTCATCCTCGGCTGCACCGACACACTCGGGCCGCAGTCCGGGAACATCGCGCGGACGGCGTGGCTCGCGGCGGGGTTCGGGCACCACGTGCCGGGTGTGACGATCGACCGGCAGTGCGGTTCGAGCCAGCAGGCCGTGCATTTCGCCGCGCAGGCGGTGCTGTCCGGGACGATGGACCTCGTCCTCGCGGGCGGCGTGCAGAACATGAGCGCCATCCCGATCAGCGCGGCGATGCTGGCCGGGCGCGAGTACGGCTTCGAGGACCCGTTCTCCGGCTCGAAAGGCTGGCAGGAGCGGTACGGCAGCGTCGAGGTTTCGCAGTTCCGCAGTGCCGACATGATCGCCGAGCACTGGGATCTGACTCGTGAGGCGATGGAGGAGTACGCCTTCCGCAGTCATCAGCGCGCGGTCGCGGCCATCGACGAAGGCCGGTTCGCCGCCGAAACAGTGCCGTTCGCCGGTGTCGGCCTGGACGAGGGGCCCAGGCGTGACACCAGCTTGGAGCGGATGGCCGGGCTGAAGCCGCTGAGCGAGGGTTCGCGGATCACCGCGGCCGTGGCCAGCCAGATTTCCGACGGTGCCAGCGCGACGCTCATCGCGTCGGAGAAGTTCGTCGAGGAACACGGTCTCACGCCGCGCGCCAGGATCCATCACCTTTCCGTGCGGGCGGCCGATCCGGTGTGGATGCTGACCGGGCCGATCCCGGCGACCGCGCACGCGCTGCGGAAGACCGGGCTGGGTATCGGCGACATCGACCTGTTCGAAGTCAACGAGGCTTTCGCGAGCGTGGTCCTGGCGTGGATCGAGGAGACGGGCGCAGACCCGGACCGTGTCAACGTCAACGGCGGCGGCATCGCACTCGGGCACCCCATCGGGGCGACCGGGACCAAGCTGTTCGCGACCCTGCTGCACGAACTCGAACGACGCGGCGGGCGCTACGGGCTGCAGACGATGTGCGAAGGCGGCGGAACGGCGAACGTCACGATCATCGAACGGCTCTGACACTCCACACGAGGAGTGTCAAGGCGCTGAAAGCCGCGCCCAGCAGGCAAACCCCGGTCCAGCCCGCGAAGGCGTAGATAGCGGTGGAGGCGATGGCGCCCAGGCCGCTGCCGACCGAGTAGAAGATCATGTAGCCGCCGATCAACCTGCTGCCGGCGTCCGGCCGGAGCGGGTAGATCAAGGTCTGGCTCGTGACGTGCACGGCCTGGACGGCGAGGTCGAGCAGGACGGCGCCCGCCACCAGGGCCCACAGTGAAACGCGGGTGAAGCCCAGCGGCACCCAGGAAAGCAAGAGCAGGCCCAGCGCCAGCCCGGTCGTCCACTGTGCCCGGCCGCGGTCCGCGAGCCGTCCGGCGGGCGCCGCCGCCAGCGCGCCCGCCGCCCCGGCCAGCCCGAACGCGCCGATGGCGGTGTGCGACAGGCCGTCCTCGCTGAGTGGCAAGGCGACGGAACTCCACAGGGTGCCGAACGCGGCGAAGATCAGCAGCGCCAGCGTTCCCCGCGTCCGGAAGACGGGTTCGTCGGCGAAAAGCGACACCGTGGAACGCAGTAGCCGCCGGTAGCCCATGCCCTGTCCGGCCGGGACCGAGGCGGGCAGCACGCGGTACAGCACGATCGCGATCAGCACGGTCACCGCGGCGGACGCGAAGTACACCGCCCGCCAGCCCGCGAGGTCGGCCAGCGTGCCCGACACCGTGCGCGCCAGCAGGATCCCGAGGACGACGCCGGTCGTCACCAGGCCGACCACGCGCCCGCGTCCGGCGGGGTCGGCCAGCGACGCGGCGAACGCGACGAGGAGCTGCGTGACCACCGCGAGAACACCGATCGCCGCCATCCCGGCGAGCAGGATCACGCCGTTCGCGGCGGTCGCGGCGACCAGTTCGGCGATCGCCAGCAGCGTCAGCAGGCCGACGACGAGCCGCCGCCGCTCGAGCAGGTCGCCGAGCGGGACCAGGAGGAACAGGCCCAGGCCGTAACCGAGCTGCGTGAGCGTGACGATGCCGCCCACGGTCGACGCGGCGATCCCGAGATCGGCACCCATGGTGACGAGCAACGGCTGGGCGAAGTAGATCGTGGCGACGGCCGTCCCGGCGGCCACGGCGAACAACAGGACGACTCCGCGGTGCACGAACCCTCCAATGGTTTCAACTTGCTACCACTGGCGACGGTAGAGCACGGCGGTTGTAAGATGCAACCATGGTGAAGCGGACGACGTTCGACGAAGCCCCGTGCCCGGTGGCGCGCTCGGTCGACACGATCGGCGACTGGTGGTCACTCCTGATCGTGCGCGACGCCTTCGACGGCGTCCGACGCTTCGGTGAGTTTCAGCGCAGCCTGGGCGTCGCGAAGAACATCTTGTCCGCCCGGCTGCGGGCGCTGGTCGGGCACGGGGTGCTCGACATGGTCCCGGCTTCGGACGGGAGCACTTACAGCGAGTACGTCCTCACGGCGAAAGGCCGTGCTCTGTTCCCGGTGATCGTCGCGCTGCGGCAATGGGGCGAGGCGCACTTCTTCGCCGCTGACGAGCCGCGGTCGGAACTGGTGGACCGTGACGGCGGGCGTCCGCTGCGGGGGCTGGAGGTCCGTGCCGCGGATGGACGCGTCGTCGGCCCGGACGACACCGTGGTGGTGAAGGCACGCGCGTAGATCGGGGCCCTTCCAGGTGAGTCAAGCCCGGAAGGGCCCCGACCGGATGCGGGGAGCCCGGAGGGCGGTGACCGACGGAGCCCGAATCTCCGTCGGTCCCGGATCCTCCCGGCGTCCCCAGGGGGTGGCGGTGGGAGCGGAGGCCCAGCAACCCACCGCCACCTGAGGGACCGCGGCCGCCGCGCGCGGCCCCGGTCCGGTCGCGAACCCGGGTCACCCGGCGGGAACGCGAGCCCAGGGCATCTCCTCCTGTGCGGGTACGGCCGCGGTCGGGGTGTCGGACAGGAAGTCCCGCTCGAACGGGGCGAGGATGTCCTCCCCGATCGGCGCCGGTTCGGCACCCGAAGCACCCGAAGCGGCGGAAGCCGCGAACGACGGTTCCGCGGGAGCGGACGCGGGGAACACCGGCTCGGGCACCGGCAGCCGCCGGTCGAGTTCGGCGGTCCAGTGGATCATCGCCTTCGGCCGGTCCCAGCCCGCAGCGCCGATGAGCCTGCCGTCGCGGACGAAACCGGTGACCCCGTCCGACAGTTCGATCGTGTCCTTGCCCAGCGACGGCATCCCGACCGTCTGCAGCCGCGCGTCGTACAGGGACGACCAGGCGCGGGGGAGCGGCGTGTACGGCCGCGCGTTGCCCCGGCCCAGCATCAGGCTTTCCGCCGCCGCGCGCCCGGATTCGACGCCGTTCATCCAGTGCTCGACCCGTCGCGGGGTCTCGTCGATCCGCAGGTTCGGCCACTTCGCGACGTCGCCGGCGACCACGACGTCCTCCGCCCCGACGGCGAACAGGGTCGATTCGCACAGGACGCCGTCGTCGATGGTCAGCTCCGAACCGCGCAGCCAGTCCACGGCGGGCACGCTGCCGATCGAGAGCACCACGCAGCTGGCCACCAGGAACTGGTTGTTCGTCAGGTGCAGCCCGACGGTCTCCTTGGTGCTGATCCAGTTCCGCACCTCGGTGTTCATCGCCAGCTTCGCGCGGTGGTGCTGGTGTTCCTTGGTGAGCGCCGACGCGATCCGCTCCCCGAAGCGGTGCAAAGGCGCCTTCGCGTGGCCGATGAGCGTGACGTCGCGGCCCATGTACCGCATCGACGCGGCGAATTCGTTCCCGATCAGGCCGCTGCCGATCACCACGACGGACTTGTTGCTGTTCCCCAAAGCCCGCCGGACGGCGAGTGAGTCCTCCACGGTGCGCAGCACACGGACCCGGGGGTCGTGGCGCGGCGAGCCGGGGAGATGCCGGGGGTGGACGCCGGTCGCGACGATCAGGCCGTCGTACCAAAGGGACTCTCCGCCGGGCAGGTGCACCGTGCGTTCCTTGGTGTCGAGCCAGGTCGCGCGGGTGCCGAGCCGCCAGTGGACGTCCAGGTCGAGGTACGGTTCCAGGCTCGCGGCCACCGGTTTCACGCCGCCGGTGATGAGTTCCTTCGACACCATCGGCCGGTGGTACGGCTTCCGCGGCTCGTCGCCGACCAGCACGATCTCGCCGTCGAAACCGAGTTCCCGCAGGCGTTCCGCGGAGCGGAGCCCGGCGACGCCCGCACCGACGATGACGATCCGGTCTCCGTCACTCATCGTCGTACGCTCCTTCTCCCTTGACTCTGATGGCTTGTTTCGGGCAGAGCCTCGCGGCGGAAATTGCCTGGTCCAGTCCGTCCCTGTCGACCATCCGGCGGATGCGGAGCTTGCCGTCCGGTCCGATCTTGAACGTCGCGGGCGCCTCCATCTCGCAGAAGCCGAAGATCTCGCACCGCTCGTTGTCGACGCTGACGCGAGTGCCGCGCCGCACGCTTCCGAAGATCATTTTTCGTCTCTCCAAGTCGTTTCCGCTCTCGTCAGACCAGTTCCTCGACCAGGCCCAGCCGTTCCAGGTACCGGGTGGGCGTGAACCGCAGCGCGGTCAGCAGGACCGCGGGGACCAGCAGGGTGATCCCGCCGAACCACAGGAGGCCGAGGTGGCCGTTGGCCATGGCACCGAAGAACGCGTGCAGCGCCGTGATCGCGACCGCCGGATAGGCGAGCCGGTGGATCCACAGGAAACGCCGGTAGGAACTGAACCGGCTGATGCCGCCGGTCAGCGCGACGGCGATCATCACCTCGAGCCCGACGACGCCGAGCTCGTGCCGCGCCAGCGTGCCCGGCAGGAGCGGGATCGAGATCTGCGCGAGGGTGAAACCGTCGGGCAGGAACAGGAACGACATCGCGTGCACGACGCCGAACGACAGCGTCAGGATGCCGAGCACCATATGCGAGTTGCGCAGTGCCTTCCGCCCGGTCAGCGACTTGATCCAGCCGGTCGCGGTGAACACACCCCAGCACAGGGTCAGGCACATGAAGCCGTACGAGATCCGGGCGGAGGTCTGCGCCATGCCCTTGATACCGGGGTCGGTGTCCGATTTCTGGGTCAGGACGATCACCACCTCGGACCACTGGTCATACATTGATCTCTCCTGGGGCACTGGGAACCAGTTCTGGTTCGGCGGCGGCCGCGCGTTTGCGGGTCCGGGTGTTCTTGCTGCGCAGGGTCCGGATGGCGAAGAACAGCCCGCCGCCGAGCACCACCGCGAGCAGCAGGCCGAGGGCGAAGTCGCCGAAACCGACGTCCATCGCGGAGTTGGCCGAGTTCGACTGCGGCAGCGGCGCTTCCGGCATCAGTGACTGGTCGACCACGCCGGTGCTCTCCAACAGGGTCATGTGCCGCAGCACCGCCTGGTTGGCCGTGGTGGCGTAGTCGCGGACGACGTCGTTGCGGGTACCGGCCCTGACCTGGGCGATGATGGGGAACAGCACCCCGTGGGCGTACCGGAGCCGGTTGGCGAAGATCCGGTCGAATTCGGTGTCGTCGCGGGCGGCCTTCATCTCGCCGAGCCACGCGGACTGCTGGTCCGACGGTTCGGACGGCAGGGCGATGCCGAACCGGTCGGCGATGGAATGCGTCGCGGTGTCGAGCCTGCCGTGGTCGATCATCAGGGTCCGGCCGACTTCGCGGGTCCGCTTGCTCTTCCCGCGTTCCTGCGCCCACATCCCGGCGGGCATTTCCCACAATCCGGCCAGTTTGACGTTGACGATCAGGTTCTTGTCCGCCGCGGAGAGTTCTTGGGCGTGCGCGTCGTCGGCGGGGCCGAGCAGTGTCACCGCGGCCATCGTCAGCAGAACGACCAGCAGGCGGGAAAACGCACCGGGAGTGTCAGATGCCGAGGTCATCGGCCTGCCAGGTCTCCGCGGTCAGCAGCACCTTCGTCCCGTCCGGCTTGACCGGGAACCACGCGTCGTCGACGCCCTGCCCGCCGGTGTTGCCGGGCATCGCGTCCTTCGCGTTGCGGTAGAGCGGCCAGCCCGCGAGCGTGACCTGCTCGGTGCCGTCGTCCCTGGTCACGGTGCCGACCAGCGCGCGATCGATACCGGTCACCACGAGGTCGCCGCCTGCTTTCGCGGGAATCCAGGTCCGGGAGCAGGTTTCGGCGCAATTCGACTTGGGCGGATCGACCGTGTCCTTGTCGTAGCGGTAAAGCGTGAAGCCATTGGTGTCGGTGACGATCGGTCCGAGGTCGAACAGGATCGCCGCGGTGACCCCTGGGGCCGCGTCGGCCGCGGGGTCGGGCATTCCGGGGATCTGCGCCGCGCCCGCGGCGGGGGCCGCGCCCGGAGAGCCGTTCGGTCCCGCGGTACCGGTGGTGCAGGCCGCGGTCAGCGTGACCACGGCCAAGGTGAGAGTCAGAGGTATGACCGAGCGTGACACGGGGTTCACGGAAATCCTCCTGTCGGGGCCAGAGGAGTGCGCAGTCGCCGCGGGGTGACGGTGCGCAGGCAGGTTTAAGTACACTGTGGACGGTCAAGATCCACAGTGGATTCGGCGGTGCGGGGGACAGCGCCGGGTCGGGGGTCTTCGGTAGGGGATACGGTCACGAGTCGGGAACGGTTCAAAAAACTTTCACCTGCGGCAGAACCGGGCGGGAACGGTTTTGGTACTGGACTTATCGCCCCTGATCCCACAAAGATGTGCCGCGTGGGACGCCACTCTCGGATACTGCAGCCAATGGTCGATCATGAACCCGCTTCGAACGGGCATGACGACCTCATCAGGGCGTTGTACCAGGAGTTCGGATCGAGCCTGATGGCGTTCGTGCTGAAGTTGACCGGCCACGATCGCCAGTGGGCCGAGGACGTGGTCCAGGAGACGCTCATCAAGGCGTGGCGCAACGCCGGCAAACTCGACCGGCAGCCGGAAATGCTGCGTGCCTGGCTCTTCACCGTGGCCAGGCGCATCGTCATCGACGGCTGGCGGAGCCGGAGCGCCCGCCCTCAAGAGGTGGAGGAACTCGAGTCGGATTCGATCGGAGTGCCGGACGAATCGGAGAAGACGCTCGCGGCCATGATCGTTTACGAGGCCCTGCGCAATCTTTCCCCGGAACAACGTGAAGCCGTCCAGCAGACCTACCTGCGTGACCGCACCGTGAACGAGGTCGCGGCGACGCTCGGGGTTCCGCCCGGTACGGTGAAATCGCGGATCCACCACGCTGTGCGCGCGCTGCGCAGGGCGTTGCAGGAGCGGGGGTGAGCGAGGTGTCCGGAGCGCCGCACACGGATATCGCCGCCTACGTCCTGGGCGTTCTCGGCGAGGAGGATCACGCCAGGTTCGAGGCGCACCTGCTGGAGTGTCCCGAGTGCCAGGTCGAGCTGGTGGAGATGTACCACCTGCCCGACATCCTGGACATGGTCAAGAAGAGCTGGCCGGATCCGCCCGTGAAGGGCCCCGGGCCGCGGGTGCTGCGGATGCTGCTCGCGGACGCCGCCAAGGCGGGCCGCCGTCGCAAGGTCGTCCGGCTCGCGACGGCCGCCGCCGTACTCGTGCTCGTCGTCGGCGGACCGCTCACCGTCTTTTCGCTCACCGACCGTGAACCGGTCATCACGCAGGCGGCGCCCACCGTCGTCACGTCGGTGGTGCCGTTGTCGCCGACCAGGGAGCCCGGCCCGGACGGCGGCGCCGCCCCGTTCGGCTGGTCCGAGGCGGGCAACGCGGTCGCCGCCGAGGTCACGGTCCAGGAGAAGGAGTGGGGCAGCGCGGTCGAACTCGAACTGCGCGGCCTCACCGGCCCGATGACCTGCCAGCTCTTCGCCTACTCCCATGGCGGAGAGGCCTACGTCGTCAACAACTGGAGTGTGCCGTCCAAGGGCTACGGCGTTCCCGGTTCCCCGGACCCCCTCGTCATCACCGGTTCGACGGCGTTGCAGAAGGCCGACATCGAACGCTTCGAGGTCCACAAGCAGGACGGCACCGTGCTGGCCATCGTGCGCCGGTAAGTTTTTATAACGGAAAGATAACGGCGGGGTCGCGTTTTGAACCGGCTCCCGGCCGGAACCGTATCTCTCAGTAGCCGGATCTCCCTCGGCGGGCGAACAGAAGGTTCGCCGCGAATTCGGTAATCGGCGTATTCGACAAATGCGTGACTCATGCCTGGGTGCGAGTGATTCTTTTGTGTGCCCGGAAACGAATGAGGTGAGCAAGTCAATGGCACGAAATCAAGGGCGCCATCGTATCGCCCGCAGGACCAAGATCGCGACCGCGTTGCTGGGCCTGTCGATCGCGGTCGGTGGACTGGTGGTGTCCACCACGACCGGCGACTCCGACAAGGCCTCCGCGGACGAGGTGGACAAGTCGCAGTTCGTGGACATCACCAAGGTGCAGCCGAACGTCGACAAGCCGGAGCAGGGCCGGAACGCGTCCACGGGCTCGTTCACCGTCGACTGCGGCAAGAACGAGAACGGGCATTTCAATCCCGACAACTTCATCGCGCAGCCGGGTATCCGCAACGGCGCCCAGCACTTGCACGACTACGTCGGAAACCTTTCCACCAACGCGGATTCGAACAACAACAGCCTGCTGGGCGCCGGGACCACCTGCCGGAACGGTGACGAATCGGCGTACTTCTGGCCGGTGGTGCGGATCGACACCGAAGAGGAAGGCGAGCGGCAGCAGAACGGCCAGAACCAGAACGGTGGCGATCAGAACCAGGGTGGCCGGGACCAGCAGCGTCAGGCCGACCGCAACTCCGGCGGTGGCGGCCAGCCGCAAGGCGATCGCGATCAGAACGGTGACCGGAACCGTCAGCAGGACCAGGGCGGCGACCGGCAAGGCCGCGACCAGAACGACAATCAGAACCAGAACAACAACAACAACGACAACCAGAACCAAAACCAGAACAACAATCAGGATCAGGCCGAACTGGACGCGCCGAACGCGGACAACGAACTCGCCGGCAACGACGGTGAGATCCAGCGTCCCGCGGTCGTCGACATCACCTTCAAGGGCAACGCCCAGGAGAAGGTGAAGGAGATGCCGAAGTTCCTCCGCATCCTTTACGGTGACGCGAAGGTCACCACGAACGGGCCAGCCAACGCGCGGGAAAGCTGGACCTGCACCGGCTTCGAGGATCGTGTCATCAAGCAGTACCCGATCTGCCCCGAAGGCAGTGACGTCAAGCGGGTGCACACGTTCCCGAGCTGTCTCGACGGCAACAACATCGACAGCGAGAACCACCGGGACCACATCAAGTATCCCGACGAGAACGGCGAGTGCGCGAACGGCCTGACCGCCGTCCCGGAGCTCACCATCTCGCTGACCTACAGGATCCCCCGGGAGATCCAGGTCAACGGGCAGTACAAAGTGGACTCGTTCCCGGAGGAGGACCATAACCCCTTCTCCGACCATGACGATTTCGCGAACGTGATGTCGAACCAGATCATGGATCGCCTCGTCGGCTGCGTCAACGAGGGCCGCAAGTGCCGCGAATGACTCAATGAGTCCACAATGTACTTAATACTTGTAGAACTTTGTTGCGCCCCAACGGTTTCCACTTAAATAGTGATCCAGGTCACCATGGCAATCGTCGCCGTTCGGGGTTATCGTTTACCTCACAACTCCACCAGAGATTTCCGAGAATCGGCGAACAGGAGGAAAAAACTCCGGCCCGGCGGGTCCCCCCTACACCTCACCCACCCGCCGGGCCGGCCCTACTCGGAAACCGATCGACACAACTGAAGAATGCTCCGCAAGCATTCACCCGCCCTGCCGGCGGCTTCCCGAGGGAAGCTCGCCGGCAGGGTTTTTCGGTAGGTTGACGGCATGGGTGAGCAAAAGGACCGCATGCTGCGCGGTGAGCTGTACCGGGACAACGACCCTGAGCTGGTCGCGGACCGCAGGCGCGCGCAGGCGCTCGTCGACCGTTTCAACGGGACAGGTGCCGAGGAGACCGGTGAGCGGGACACGATTCTGCGGGAACTACTGGGAAAACTCGGCGAGAGTTCCTGGATCATGCCGCGGTTCCAGTGCGACTACGGCTATCTGATCGAGATCGGCGCCAACAGTTTCCTCAACTACGACGCCATCCTGCTCGACTGTGCCCCGATCAAGATCGGTTCGGACTGCTCGATCGGGCCGCGCTGTCAGCTGCTGACGGCGCTGCATCCGATGGAGGACCACGAGCTGCGGCGGCAGCGCTGGGAGTCGGCCGCGCCGATCACCATCGGGAACAACGTGTGGTTCGGCGGTGGCGTCATCGTGTGCGCCGGTGTCACCGTCGGGGACGACACCGTGGTGGGCGCGGGCAGCGTCGTCACGCGGGACCTGCCGTCGAAGGTGTTCGCGGCGGGTAACCCGGCACGGGTCATCCGGGAGCTCTGAGGCTCACTTGCCGGAAGGCGTGATCCGGGTGCGCCTGATGTGCTCGAAGACCATGGAAGTGCGCACGTCGGCCACCTCGGGGCGTTCGGTCAGTTTGTCGATCACGAAGGCGTAGAGGCTGTCGTTGTCGGGGACGGCCACATGCAGGATGAAGTCCTCGGTCCCGGTGGTCACGTAGAGGCCGACGATGTCGGGCAGCGCGTTGACGAAGTTCCGGAAGTTCTCGATGTTCCGTCGCGAGGGCGGGCGCACCCGCACCGCGATGAGCGCCTGCACCCCGCGGCCGATCGACGGCAGATCGACGTCCAGCAGCGCGCCGCGGATCACGCCGCGTTCGCGAAGGCCGCGGGTGCGGTCCAGCGCGGTGGTCGGCGAAACACCCACCGCGGCGGCCACTTCGCGGTTGGTCTTCCGTGCGTCCGACTGCAGTTGCGCCAGGATCGCCTGATCAAGTTCGTCCAGTCGTGCCATCTCGGACCTTTCACCGTATTAAGTACGAATACGGTGGACTGTACTCGTATGTCCTCTTAGCTTGGCGTTGTTCATCCGTTGATGTGAGCAGGAGACCAGCTGAATGTCCGAGTACGGTACGGCCATCGGGTTCGCCCCCGACGAGATCGATCCCACCGCGTCCACCCGCTCCGCCAGGTTGAAGTGGGTCATCGTGGTCAACAGCGAGCTGCCGCCCGGGCGCGCGGTCAACGCGGCGGTCTGCACCGCCGTCGCCACCACGAGGGCCGTGGCCGGTCTCCTGGGTGAGGAAGCGGTCGACGCCGGCGGCGAGCACTACACCGGCCTGCCGTGGGTCGGCTGCTCGGTGCTGTCGGCCGACGCCGGGAAGCTGCGGGCCATCCGTGCCAAGGCCGCGGCCTCACCGGGGTGCCACGTCGCGGACATGCCTGCGGTCGCCCAGCAGATCCGGGTCTACGCCGACTTCCTCGCGACGATGAAGGAGATCCCGACCGAAGAGATGGACTTCTGCGCGATCGGCATCGTCGGGCCGCGCAACCGGATCGACAAACTGGTCGGCAAGCTGCCCCTGATGGCGTGACCTTCAGCCCTCGAGGAGGTCCCGCAGCGCTTCGGTGAACTGGACCGGATTCCGTTGCGGCGCCAGATGCGCCCCGGGCACCTCCGTGAACGGCAGCCCCAGTTCCAGCGCGAGGATCTTCGCGGGGTGGTAGTGGTAGTGACCCCGGCTGCCGACCCCCGCGACCGGGAAGATCTCGGTCCGGGCCCGCCGCAACGCTCGCAGATCGGGAAGGTAGTCGAGGATTTCGGACAGTTCGCGGCCGAACAGCCGCTTCCAGTCCTCCTCGTTCGGCAGCCGGATCGCGCGCAGTTCGGGCAGCGCGGCTCCGGCGATCCCGTCGGTGAACCGCTTGAACGCGCCCATCAGATCGCCCGCCTGCGCGAGCCGGACCTGAGCATTGGCCTCGTCGAGCCAGCCGAGCGCGTCCGGGAGCAGCTGGATGGCGGGAGGTTCGTGGGCGACCAGCGTGGTCGCCGCCTCCGGGTGACGGGCGACGAGGTCGAGGCCGATCAGGGCGCCCGCGCTGGTCCCGAACACGCTCGCGGGCCCGCCGCCGACGTGCTGAAGGACGGCGTAGGCGTCTTCGGCCTGCTTTGGCACGCTGACCGGGCCGGTGCTGGTGTCGGTACTGCGGAAGTGACCGCGCCGGTCGTAGGTGACGACGGTGTAGTCGTCGGCGAGCAGCTTCGTCATCGCCCGGAAGGTGTCCGCCGAACCCAGCCCACCGGCGATCAGGAGCAGAAGCGGCCCTTCGCCGGTGCTGCGGACGTACAGCTCACCGTCCTCGACCGGACAACGACTCTCCGAGATCATGGCCGAAGTCAAGCACAGCGCGCTCGCCCGCTCATCCGGAGGCCAGTCGCTTCAGGACGCCGTCGGCCTCGGCCACGATCGTCTCGATCAGCTCGCCGACCGCGGGCAGGTCGTCCAGCAGGCCGACGACCTGCCCGGACGCCAGTACCCCGGCGCTCCGGTCGCCCTCGACCAGCCCGGCGCGCAGCAACATCGGCGTGTTGGCGGCCATCAGGACCTGCGACCACGTCCGGTCGCCGCCGCGTTTCATCCGCAGTCCTTCGGTGGCCAGCGAGCGCCACGACAGCCCGCTCAGCTTCCGGAACTTCGCGGCGTTGCGGGCGGCGCGCGCGAGCCCGCTCACCGGACCGGCGGACTCGAGCGCGTCGACCAGATCCGTCCGGAGGACTCGGTGCGGCATCCCGTCCACCTTGCGGGTGACGACGGTGCCGTTGAGGTCACGGGCGAGGTACGCCTGCTTGATCTCGTCGGGGACGGTGCTCTCCTGGGTGAGGAGGAACCGGGTGCCCATGGCGACGCCTGCCGCCCCGTACGCGAGCGCGGCGGCCAGCCCCCGGCCGTCGAAGAAGCCGCCCGCCGCGACGACCGGGATGTCGACGGCGTCCAGAACCGAGGGCAGCAGCAGGGTCGTCGCGACGCCGCCGGTGTGCCCGCCACCCTCGCCGCCCTGCACGATGACGGCGTCGGCGCCCCAGTCCGCGACCTTCTCCGCGTGCCTGGCGGCGCCGACCGACGGGACGACGAGGACGCCGTTGTCCTTGAGCCGCGCGATCATGTCCTTCTTCGGCGCGAGCGCGAAGGAGGCGACCCGGACCTCCTCGCCGATGAGCAGTTCGACGCGGCGCTGGGCGTCTTCGGCGTCCGCGCGGAGGTTGACGCCGAACGGCTTTGACGTGCGGCTCTTGACCTCCTTGATCGCCGCCGCCAGTTCGTCGTAGGTCATCGTCGCGGACGCGAGGATGCCGAGGCCGCCCGCTTCCGCCGTCGCGGACACCAGCCGCGGCCCGGCGACCCAGCCCATCCCGGTCTGCACGACCGGATGCCGGATCCCGGCCAGTTCGGTCAGCGCGGTCTTCACGACGGGACTTCCTTGTCCCGCTGGGATTTCGGGTCGAGGCTGGTCCGGATCAGGAGCAGCTCGGACTCGGTCGGCAGCCGGGATTCCGTGACACCGTCGGTGATCAGCGGGAACGACGTCGCCTCGACGACCTCGTCCACGGAAACCCCCGGATGCACGGAAAGCAGTCTCGGCGCGTGGTCCTCGCCGCCGAAGTCCAGGACGCCGAGGTTGGTGACGACGTGATGGACGTCGTGATAGCGCATACCCGCCTCGCGTGCCCTGGCGTAACCGACGCCGGACACGATGTCGACCTGATCGACGAAGACCCGCTTGCTGTGCCTCGGAACCCAGTAGCTCGTGCGGTGGTTGGCCGTGTTGCCCGGCCCGCCGCGCACGCCGAGAAGTTGTTTCTTCGGCTGGGAATGGTCACCGATCGCCGAAATGTTCTGGTTGCCCTCACCGTCGATCTGGTTGGCGCCCATCACCACATGGCGTTTTCCGCGCGGCACCACGGTGTCGAGGACCTTGCGGAACGGTTGCCAGCCTTCGACGACGGCTTCGGGGGTCATCAGGTACGCCTCGCCGTCGGAGAGCAGGATGTCCGGTTCGAAGGTCAGCCTGGCGAGCCTCGCGCCCAGCGAAGGGATGAAACCCATGGGGCTCACCACGATCTCGCCGTCGCCGCGGAACAATTCGGCGCAGGCCACGACGGCGATCTCGGCGCGCGTTGCGTCACTCATGCGGACTCCCCGAATTCGGCGACGGCCTTCTGGTACTTCGCTTCGTCCCCCGACAGGAACCGGTCCACGAAACCGGGCCACGCGTCGAGATCCTTGGCCGCTTCGGCGTAGTGACGCTGGAAGCGTTCGTCGCGTCCGTAGTCCGGGACGGCGGTGGTGAAGTGCGCGCCGTTCGGCGTTTCGGCGACCCCGGTGACGAGCATCCGGCTCAGCAGCAGGCTTTGCACCGGCCCCGCTTCGGCGAGCTCGGCCGTCTCAACGATCTTTTCCGTGGACACGTAACACTTGTCGGCGGCGAGCGCGAACAGTTCGTCGAAGTACGGATCCGGCCCGAGGTACTGCGCGTTGCCCCGGGCGTCGGCGCGGTTCAGGTGGACGAGGGCCGCGTCGAGCTCGATCGCGGGCACGGCCAGCAGTTCTTCGGCGTCGTCGTACGGGGACCGGACGGTGCGCAGCGACGGGTTCAGGTCCATCACGCCGGAACCGAGGCCCGCGCGCGTCGGCAGGAACGGAAGCCGTTGCGCGGCGGAGGAAAGACCGGTCCCGAAGACGCCTTCGTCGTACTCGGTGACGGTGATCGTCCCGGATTCCCGCGCCCGGGAGAACCACGGGTCGTAAGGGATCGTGTCCAGGGTGACGAAGCCGAAGACGAGGTGCTTGAGCTTGCCCGCCGACGCCAGCAGCCCGACGTCCGGGCCGCCGTAGGAGACCACGGTGAGATCCTTGAGCGGTGAGCGCAGGATCGCGCGCACCAGCGCCATGGGCTTGCGCCGGGAGCCCCAGCCGCCGATCCCGATCGTCATGCCGTCTTCGAGTTCGCCGACGATCTCGTCCGGCGTCATCCGCTTGTCGGCCATCACTTCCCCTTACCGTCCAAGAACTCCTGGCGCGCGCCGTCGGACACGCCCGCCAGGTTGAGTTCGAAGGTGAATCCCTGCTCGAAGCGATAGCTGCGATGCACGGGCTGGACGTCGATGCCGTTGATGGCCTGTTTCGCCGCGCGGATCACGCGAGTGTCCTTCGCCGCGATCTGCCTCGCCAGGCCGAGCGCGGTCTCGTCGAGCTCTTCCCGTGAGACCACGGCGTAGACCGAACCGTGGTGATGCAACTGGTCCGCGGTGATCGTCGAGGCCGTGTAGTACAACGCCCGCATCAGATGCTGGGGGACCAGCCGCGCGAGATGCGTCGCCGCGCCGAGTGCGCCGCGATCGACCTCGGGGAGCCCGAAGGTCGCGTCCTCGCTGGCGACCACGACGTCCGCGTTGCCGACCAGGCCGACCCCGCCGCCGAGGCAGAAGCCCTGCACCGCGGCGATCACCGGGACCGCGCAGTCGTACACGGCGGAGAACGCCGCCGCGCAGCCCTCGTTCGCGCCGATCAGCGCGCCGTACCCCGGATCGCGCTGGATCTCCTTGATGTCGACGCCCGCGTTGAACCCGCGGCCTTCCGCGCGCAGCACCACGACGTGGGTCGCGGGATCGCGCCCGGCGCCGGTGACGGCGGAGGCGAGGGCGAACCAGCCCTTCACGCTCAGCGCGTTCACCGGGGGCGCGTCGACCGTGACCACGGCGATGCCGGGCTCCGGTGAGTGGGTGGAAACGCTCATCGTGCACCCTTCCGCTACCAAACCTAGCACTTGCTTGGTACGTTAGCAGGGCGTCCGGCCCAGGTACAGCGAGCGTGAAGGAGGCCAGGTATGGCACTCGAACTCCGGCTCGACGGCGCCGTGGTGCTGGTGACCGGCGGCGTACGCGGCGTCGGCGCCGGTGTCACCAGGACTTTCCTGCGTGCGGGAGCCGAAGTCGTCACCTGCGCCCGCACCGAACCCGAACACCCGGTCCGCGCCGGAGACAGGGCGTCGACGTTCATTTCGTGCGACGTCCGCGACGCGGGCGAGGTCGACGCGCTCTTCGAGGAGATCTTCCGGCGTCACGGCAGGCTCGACGTCGTGGTCAACAACGCGGGCGGCGCGCCGTTCGCCGAGGTGGCGAACGCGTCGCCGCGGTTCCACGAGAAGATCGTCGCGCTGAACCTGCTGGCGCCGTTGACCGTCGCCCGCGCGGCGAACGCGATCATGCAGCGCCAGGAAAGCGGCGGCGTCATCGTGAACATCAGCAGTGTCAGCGCGACGAGACCGTCGCCGGGGACGGCGTCCTACGGCGCGGCGAAAGCGGGCCTCGACAACCTGACCGCGACGCTCGCCGTCGAGTGGGCGCCGAAGGTGCGGGTCAACGCGCTCGACGTCGGCATGGTGCGGACGGAGCACTCGCATCTGCATTACGGCGACGAAGCCGGGATCGAGGCCGTGGGCGCGACAGTCCCGTTAGGACGGTTGGCCGAACCCGACGAGATCGGTTCCTGCGCGGTGTTCCTGGCGTCCCCACTGGCCTCCTATGTCAGCGGTGCCTGCCTGACCGTGCACGGCGGGGGAGAGGTTCCTGCCTTCCTCGCCGCGTCCAATTCGATGGTCAAAGAACGAAAGGAGCCGGTGTGAGCGGGATCGCCGACGGCCGGATCGTGGTGGTGACCGGTGCCGGTCGCGGCATCGGACGGGCACACGCGCTCGCGTTCGCCGCCGAGGGCGCGCGGGTGGTGGTGAACGACCTCGGCGCCGGGATCGACGGCAGCGGCGGGTCGGCGGGGCCGGCGCAGGACGTCGTCGACGAGATCGAGGCGCTCGGCGGCAAGGCGGTCGCGAACACCGACGACATCGCTTCCTGGGACGGCGCCGCGGCACTGGTGAGGACCGCCGTCGAAACCTTCGGCGGGCTGGACGTCCTGGTCAACAACGCGGGTTTCCTGCGCGACCGGATGCTGGTCAACCTCGGTGAGGACGAATGGGACGCGGTCATCCGGGTCCACCTGAAGGGGCATTTCGCGCCGACGCGGCACGCCGCCGAATACTGGCGGGCGGAGTCGAAGGCGGGCCGGACGCGGACCGCGCGGGTGATCAACACCAGTTCCGGCGCGGGTTTGCTCGGCAGCGTCGGACAGGGGAACTACGCGGCCGCGAAGTCCGGGATCCTGGGCCTCACGCTGGTCGCGGCCACCGAATTCGGGCGCTACGGGGTGACCGTGAACGCGATCGCCCCGGCCGCCCGCACTCGGATGACCGAAGAGGCGTTCGCCGACGACATGGCCGCGCCGGAGGCCGGTTTCGACGCCATGGCCCCGGAAAACGTGTCACCGCTGGTGGTGTGGCTCGGCAGCGAGGAGTCGTCCGGGGTGACCGGCCGGGTGTTCGAGGTCGACGGCGGACGCGTCTCGATCGCGCAGGGCTGGCGGCACGGGACGGTGCGGGACAAGGGAACCCGGTGGGCACCGGCCGAACTCGGCCCCGTCGTGACGGAGTTGCTGGCGGAGGCCCCGGTCCCTGAACCTGTTTATGGGGCTTAGGCGTCCCGGGTCAGGTCCCGGACCTCGGGCCGCGCGTGGAACCCGGCCGACTTGTAGGTCGCGACGGCGGCGACATTCGAACTCGGCGTGCCCAGGGCCGCACTCGACGAGCCGAGCTCCTGGAGCGCGGCCGCCGCGGCGAGGGTGATCGCCTTGCCGTACCCGTGGCCGCGATGGTCCCGGTGCACCCCCATCGGCTCGAGGATCCCGGGCTTTCCCGCGCCCGCGGACCACACGGCGACCGCCGCGACGGCGTCGCCCCGCTCGTCGTACCCGACCAGGTACCGGGAGTCGGCGTACGGTGCACCGGTCGCCATCGCGCGCCACTTCTCGGGAGTGAACGTCGAGCCGTCGAACGCTCCTCGCATCACGTCGGCCCATACGTGGCAGTTGTCCGGTCCGATCGTCTCGATCCGCAGATCCGGGGCCTTCACCGGCTCGGCGAGATCGCGGCTCAGCGGCGTCCACGGTTCGCCGGTGCGCCAGCCGTGCCCGGGCAGCAGATCCTGGAGCAGAGCGTCCATCGGCGCCTCGACGGCCACCTCTCCCGGCGGCAGCACACCGCGTTCCGGCGCGATCACGTCTTCGGCCATCCGCCGCGCCAGTTCCTCGTCCCGGCGGACATCGGGCGCGGTCGTCACGCGCAGGAGGTCGGCCCCGTCCAGGAGCCCGACGGCGAGAATCCGCCCGTCCCGGCGCCAGATCCGGACCGCCGCGGCCGTGGCCTCCGCCCCGGAGCGCCAGAACCAGCCGAGGTCACCGGGATGCAGCTGCCATGCCACCCCTTCGGACTGCCAGTCCCGCAGCGCGGCCACGGCCTCGCCCAGCCCGTCGACTCCCGGCTTCTCCACGATGATCGCCATGCCGGTGATCACACACCACGCCGCGAAGAGTCGCATCCGGTTTTCGGCGAGGCCAAGATGGGGACGTGACGTCACTTCAGCGCCGTCTCTGGGAAGCGGTCGAGCCACTGCACGCCGTCGTCTACTTCGCCCCGGAGACGGCGGCCGCGGCTAAGGCGGTGGGCCTGCCCGGCTGGTGGATGGGTTATTTCGCCGGGCGCGTGGCGCCACTCGGGCCACTGCCGGAACCACCCGTGACGGCGATGCTCTTCGGATTCGCGCCCCGCATGGTGGCGCGATCCCTGCCCGACGCGTGGAAATACGCCGAGCCGGCGGTGGTGCTCCAGAGCCGGATGGACGCCGTCGAGGTCGCGCTGGGCCGGATCCTGCCCGCAGACGCGCCTTGGGGGGAACTCGCCGACCTGCTCGAACAAGCCGTCACCGGATGCGATTACGCGGCAAGGCCACTCGCCGCCGCCTGGTCGGCGGTCGCCCGGCCCGCCACGCCCGCCGGGAGGGTCTGGCTCGCGGCGACGGTGTTGCGCGAGCATCGCGGGGACGGTCACGTGCTTTCCGCCGTCGCCGCCGGGCTGCGCGGGCTCGACACCACACTGACCCACATCGGCAGCGGGGCGGTGACGCGCGAGGTCATCCAGGGCAACCGCGGCTGGTCCGACGAAGACTGGGATGAGAGTGTCGCGCTGCTTCGTGAGCGGGGCGTCCTCGACGGCGATCTGCGGCTCACCGACTCGGGAATCGCGCTGCGCCAACGGATCGAGGACGAGACCGATCGCCTCGCCACCGGTCCTCTCGACGCGTTGGGTGAGGACGGTGCCGCCGAGGTCCTGCGGATCGCCGTGCCGCTCAGCCGCCGTGTCTTCGACGCCGGTGCGATCCCGCTGCCGAACCCGATGGGGGCACCCAGGCCCTGACCGCTCGAAACTGTCGGACCCCGGTGGGACGCTGTTCCCCATGGCGACGTGGCAGCGATTCAGTGAAGAGGCCCCCGCGCTGGCGGAGAAGATCAAAGAGCGGTTCACCGCGAAGAAAACGCATGTGCTGGCGACGGTCCGGAAGGACGGCTCGCCCCGGGTCAGTGGCAGTGAAGTCGATTTCCGTGAGCAGGACCTGCTGATCGGTTCGATGATCAACGCGATGAAGGCGAAGGATCTGCGGCGTGACGGCAGGTTCGCGATCCACGCCGCCTCGGCGATCGACGAGGGCGGCGCGGACGCGAAGGTGTCGGGCAAGGCCGTCGAGATCACCGATCCGGCGGAGGTCGCCCGCCTGCAGGGTGACGACGGCGAGGCCCACGTCTTCCGGCTCGACCTCACCGAGGTGGTGCTGACCTGGGTCGAGGGCAACACCATCTATTTCGACTTCTGGAAGGAGGGCCAGGGGAGCAAACGGCTCGCGAGGCCGGACAACGGTCCGGTGGTCGAGGTCGCGCGGGACCAGGCGTGAGCGGTGAGGTGGTTCCCTTGGCGGGTAAGGCATAGTGGCGCGTTCGCGGTCGGTTCAGTGACCCTGTGCGACGCCGGGCCGAGGACGTCGACTGTGTGGATTTCGGGGCGTTGGATGACCAGAAATCCACACAGTCGGTCGTGACCGGTCCTGTCACGTGCGGGATGCTCACTGCCTCAACCGGAAAGTGTCGTTCTATTTATCTCCCGCTTTGCCACTCACGACCCCCTGTACCGAAGCCCCACGGCGGCGCTAGATCCGCTCGATGATGGTGCCGGTGGAAAGCGCGCCGCCGGCACACATCGTCACCAGGGCGGTGCTCGCGTCGCGGCGTTCCAGTTCGTGCAGCGCCGTGGTCAGCAGGCGGGCGCCGGTGCTGCCGACGGGATGCCCGAGCGCGATCGCGCCACCGTTCACGTTGACCTTGTCCTCGTCGGGCCGGTGCACCCGTTGCCATGACAGCACAACTGAAGCGAAGGCCTCGTTGACTTCGAAGAGGTCGAGGTCGCCGATCGTCATCCCCGCTTTGGCCAGGACGCGTTCGGTCGCCTGCACGGGACCGTCGAGGTGGTAGTACGGTTCCGCGCCGACCAAGGCCTGCGAGACGATCCGCGCTCGCGGCTTGAGGCCCAGTGCCCGGGCCCGGTCCGAGTCCATCAGGAGGAGCGCGGCCGCGCCGTCGGAGATCTGCGAAGACGTCCCTGCCGTGTGCACGCCGCCTTCGAGGACGGGCTTGAGCTTGGCGAGGCCTTCGACGGTCGTGTCGCGCAGGCCTTGATCGCGGGTCACCAGCCGGGTCTCGCCGGTGGGGGAGCCGTCCTCGCCGAGCACGGGTGCCTTCACCGCGACGACCTCGCGGTCGAAGTGCCCGGCGGCCCACGCGGCGGCGGCCTTGGCCTGTGACGCCGTCCCGAACCGGTCGACGTCGTGGCGGGTGATGCCGCGGCGTTCCGCGATCCGCTCGGCGGCGCCGTACTGGTTCGGCATGTCGATCGACCAGGACTCCGGCCGCGGGGTGCCGATGCCCTCGCCGCGGTTCGCGCCCAGCGGTACCCGGCTCATCGCCTCGACGCCGCAAGAAACACCGGCGTCGATCGCCCCGGCCGCGATGAGCCCGGCGATCAGATGGGTCGCCTGCTGCGCCGAGCCGCATTGGGCGTCGATGGTGGTCGCGCCGGTGGTCTCGGGGAGGCCGGCGTGCAGCCACGCCGTCCGCGTGACGTTGCCCGCCTGCTCGCCCGCCTGGGTCACCGCGCCGCCGATCGCCTGCTCGACCAGCGCGGGGTCCAGCCCCGCGCGTTCGAGCAGGGCGCGCTGCGCCGCGCCGAGGATCTCGGCGGCATGCAGCCCCGCCAGGTGACCCCTGCGCTTGCCGACAGGGGTGCGGACCGCCTCGACGATCACCGGACTACCCACGTTCGCCTCCTGGGGAAACACTGTTCACTACCGAAAAAGTAGAACACGTTCTCGATTTGAGCAAGCCGTCCCAGGGTCGACTGGTTTTTGATCACTGGTCGCAGTTCCCGCTTCTCGCCGCGCTTCCTCATGTCGGCTCGGTCGAGTTAACAGGTTTCACTAAAAGGTCTTCACTTGGTAAACGCCGTATGCTTCAATCGGGTCTAGAACGTGTTTCATTGGCGAACCGCGTAGGAGGTAGCCCGTGGCCGCTCCGCTGATCCCCGCCGGTTTCGATTTCACCGATCCGGATCTGTACGCCACCAGACTGCCTCTGGAGGAGTTCGCCGAACTCCGCCGGACGGCGCCGGTCTGGTGGAACCCGCAGCCGCACAACACCGCGGGCTTCCGTGATGACGGCTACTGGGTCGTCAGCCGGCTCGAGGACGTCAAAGCGGTGTCGAGGGACAGCGAGCTGTTCTCCTCGCGGGAGAAGACCGCGATCATCCGCTTCGACGAGAACATGACCGACGACAGCCTCGAAGCGAACCGTCTGGTCCTGCTCAACATGGACGCCCCGCAGCACACCAAGCTGCGGCGCATCGTGTCGAAGGGCTTCACGCCGAGGTCGATTTCGAAACTCGAGGACACTTTGCGCGATCGCGCGGAGAAGATCGTCAGCGAGGCCAAGAAGAAGGGCTCCGGGGACTTCGTCGTCGACGTCGCCTGCGAACTTCCCTTGCAGGCCATCGCCGAACTGATCGGCATCCCGCAGGAAGACCGGATGAAGGTCTTCGACTGGTCCAACCAGATGGTCTCCTACGACGACCCCGAGTACGAGGTCGAGCCGCTCGCCGCGTCGGCGGAGATCGTCGGCTACGCCTGGAACATGGCCGAAGAACGCCGCAAGTGCCCGATGGACGACATCGTCACGAAGCTGATCCAGGCCGACGTCGACGGTGAATCGCTGGCCTCGGACGAATTCGGCTTCTTCGTCATCCTGCTCGCCGTCGCGGGCAACGAGACGACACGCAACGCGATCACCCATGGGATGAAGGCGTTCCTGGACCACCCCGATCAGTGGGAGCTGTACAAGAAGGAGCGGCCGAAGACCGCGCCGGACGAGATCGTCCGCTGGGCCACCCCGGTGGTCGCCTTCCAGCGCACCGCGACCCGCGACACCGAACTCGGCGGGCAGCACATCCGCAAGGGCGACCGGGTCGGGATGTTCTACAGCTCCGCGAACTTCGACCCGGACCACTTCGACGAGCCGGAGAAATTCGACATCCTCCGCGAGGACAACCCGCACGTCGGCTTCGGCGGCACGGGTTCGCACTACTGCATCGGCGCCAACCTCGCGCGCCTGGAAATCGACTTGATCTTCAACGCCATCGCCGACGTCATGCCGGATATCAGCGAAGTGGCCCAGCCCGACAGGCTCCGGTCGAGCTGGCTCAACGGGATCAAGCACTACCAGGTCCGCTATGCCTGATCAAACGGCCTGATCGGCCCGGACCGGCGCCGTGGGGCACCATGGGGCCATGGGTCCCCACGTGCAGGTCGACGTCGAAATGTCCTTCCGGGTCACGAAACCCGGCCCCGCCGCGTTCGTGGTCGCGCTCGCCGGCGGGGCCGAGCAGGAGGAGTTCGCCTATCCCGCGCCGCCGCGCCAGGTCGCGTTCGAACACGGGACCCGGGCACAGATCCTCGACCTGCCGCTCGGCGAACACGTTGTGCGCTACCGGGCCGAACGCGCGCTCCGTCCCGCCGACGCGGAGCCCGTCACCCTGGACGACCTCGTCCGCTACACCCGGCCGAGCCGGTACTGCCCCTCGGACCGGATGGGCGGGCTCGCGCTGTCGAGGTTCGGCCACCTGCCCGACGCGCGCACCCAGGTCGAGGCGATCGTCCGGCACGTGGGGGAGCACCTGTCCTATGTGGTCGGTTCCGGTTCGCCGACCGACGACGCCGTCGACACCTACCTCGCGGGCGAAGGGGTGTGCCGCGACTTCGCGCACGTCTGCATCTCGCTGTGCCGGGTGATCGACATCCCCGCCCGGTTCACCGCGGTCTACGCGCCAGGACTGTCCCCAATGGACTTCCACGCCGTGTTCGAGGCCGCGATCGACGACCGCTGGTACGTGTTCGACGCCACCGGTCTCGCGCCGAGGCAGAGCCTGAGCCGGATCGCGACCGGGCGGGACGCCACCGACACCGCCTTCCTCTCCACCCTCGGCTGTGAGCTGGACTTTCTCGGCAACACCGTGCTGGCCACCGCGGGCCCGTCGCTGCCCGAGGACGACGGCTCGGAGCTGATCGCGCTCGCTTGATCGCGTGTTGCCCACGAGCCGTGACCTCGCTGGGGTAGACATTGGCGTGTGAGGGAGAAGCAAGCACCGACGAAATGGAAGCGGCTGCGTGCCCGCTACCGCTGGCTGGACCACGTGGCGCGGGCGGTGAACCGCTATGTCGAGTACGGCGGTTACCACTACGTCGCGTCGATCACCTACTTCAGCCTGTTCTCGCTGGTGCCCATCCTCATGGTCGCGGTGTCGGTGGCGGGCTTCGTGCTGGCGAGCCAGCCGCAGCTGATCGAGTCGATGCTGAACGCGATCACCGGCACGCTGCCGGGTGGCCTCGGTGAACAGGCGGGGGATCTGCTCACCCGCTTCGTGGACCAGCGCACCAGCGTCGGGCTCATCGGTCTGATCATCGGCTTGTACTCCGGCTGGAACTGGATGAACTCGCTGCGGGACGCGCTCACCGCGCTGTGGGGCCAGAACCGGTCGGATCTCCCGCTGCTGCGCACGATCGCCGCGGACCTGCTCGCGCTGCTCGGTCTCGCGAGCGCGCTGCTGGTCTCCTTCGCGATCACCATTTCCGGGTCCGCGCTCGGCCGCTACCTGCTGGGGCTGGCCGGGGTGGACGACACCGCCTGGGGGCACAACGTGCTGTCGGCGATCTCGATTCCCTTGGCACTGCTGGCCAACTGGCTCGTGTTCCTGTGGGTGCTCACCCGGCTGCCGCGGAAACCGGTCGGGGTCCGCAGCGCGATGCGCGGCGCGGTCGCGCTGGCACTGGGCTTCGAACTGCTGAAGCAGGCCGGTGGGATCTACCTGCGGTTGATCGGGAACTCGCCGACCGGGGTCGCGTTCGGCTCCATCATCGGTCTCATCTTCTTCATCTCGCTCGTGGCCAGGATGCTGGTGTTCGTCACGGCCTGGACGGCGACCGCGCGGGACGCGCCCGCCGACCCGGTCCGGCCGCCGCCGCCCGTGGTGGTCCGGCCGGTGGTGGCGCCCGCCGATCGGCACGGCCTCAAACCGGTGCTGGTGGGCGCGGTGACCGGGGTGGTCGCGACGCTCGCCGCGCAACGCCTCCGGCCCCGCCGCCGCGGCTAGCTCGGCTTGGCCGACCCCACCACCCACATCGAGAAGAACTGGGAACCGCCGCCGTACGCGTGCCCGAGCGCGACGCGCGCGCCGTCGACCTGGTAGTCCCCGGCGCGGCCCATCACCTGCTTGGCCGCCTCGGAGAACCGGAGCATCCCGGACGCGCCGATCGGGTTCGACGACAGCACGCCGCCCGACGGGTTGACCGGCAACCGCCCGCCGAGCGCGGTTTCGCCCGCCTCGGTGAGCTTCCATCCCTGACCCTCGTCGGTGAACCCCAGGTTCTCCAGCCACATCGGCTCGAACCACGAGAACGGCACGTAGATCTCCGCTGTGTCCACTTCGGACAGTGGATCGGTAATACCCGCGTCGCGCCACAACGCGGCGGCCGCGTCGCGCCCCGCCTGCGGGTTGACCTGATCGCGGCCGGCGAACGTGGTCGGTTCGGTGCGCATCGCGGTCGCGTGGATCCACGCCGCGCCACCGGGAACGGCGTCGCCCGCGGCCTCGTCACCGATCACCATCGCGCAGGCGCCGTCCGAAGACGGGCAGGTTTCGTCGTAGCGGATCGGGTCCCACAACATCTGCGAGGCCTGCACCGATTCCACGGTGATGTCCGGCTGCCGCAAATGCGCGTACGGATTCAGGGCGCCGTTGCGCCGGTCCTTGGCCGCCACGATCGCGCCGATGTGATCGGGCGCGCCGGAGCGCCGGATGTAGGAGCGCACGTGCGGCGCGAAGTAGCCGCCCGCGCCGGCGCCCACCGGCATCTGGAACGGCGGCAGGATCGACAGGCCCCACATCGCGTTCGACTCGGATTGCTTCTCGAAGGCCACCGTGAGGACCCGCTTGTGCACTCCCGCCTGCACCAGCGACGCCGCCACGAGCGCGGTCGAGCCGCCGACCGAACCCGCGGTGTGCACACGCAGCAACGGTTTCCCGTTCGCGCCGAGCGAGTCGGCGAGGAACAGTTCGGGCATCATCACGCCCTCGAACAAGTCCGGCGCCTTGCCGAGGACGACGGCGTCGATGTCGTCCCAGCCGGTCTGCGCGTCGAGCATCGCCCGGTCGATGGCCTCCCGGAGCAGGCCCGGCATGGAGACGTCGGTGCGCTTGGCCTTGTGGTGGGTCTGGCCGGTGCCCAGTACGGCCGCGAGGTGCTTCACGAGAGGACCTCCAAGGTGGCGACCAGGTTCTGCTGGAGGACGGGGCCGCTGGTCGCGTGGGCGAGGGTTTTGCGCGCGCTGCCGTCGAGGATGCGGTTCGCCGCCTCGCCGATCCGCGCCAGCCCCGCCGAGAACATCGGGTTGCCGGTCAGCACGCCGCCGGAAGGGTTGATCCGCACCTGCTCGCCGAGGCCGAGCGCGTCGCGCAGGATCAATTCCTGATGGGTGAACGGCGCGTGCAGTTCGGCGAGTTCGACGCCGTCGAGGTCGAGCGCCCGGCCGGCGGCCGCGGTGGACGGTGACCGGGTGAGGTCCCGCACGCCGAGCGAGGGGGAGTCGACCCGGTGCTCGATCCCGGTGATCATCGCGGGGCTGTCGACGAGGTCCGCCGCCCGCTCCGCCGAGGCGAGCACGAGAACGGCCGCGCCGTCGGTGACCGGGGCGATGTCATGGGCGCGCAAGGGATCCGCGAAGTACGGGGCGTCGAGGAGGTCGGCGACCTCGACCGTTCCGGAGAACTGTGCGGCGGGGTTCGAGGCGGCGTCGGCGCGACTGCGCGCGGCGACCTCGGCGAGGTCCTTTTCGGACCACAGTCCCGCTTCGAGCCCCAACCTGGCCTGGATCCCGGCGACGCTCACCGAGTCCGGCCACAGCGGCGCGACGACGTACGGGTCCATCTGCAGCGCCAGCACGCGCCGCAGCTGACCGGCCGACGATTTGCCGAAGCCGTAGACGAGCGCCGTTTCGACCTCGCCCATTCGGATCTTGAGCCACGCCTCGTACAGCGCCCAGGCGGCGTCCATCTCGACGTGGGATTCGTGGATCGGCGGGAAGGCGCCGATGGCGTCGACGGCCGCGATGAACGAGAAGGCGCGGCCCGCGAGGTAGTCCGAAGAGCCCGAGCACCAGAACCCGATGTCCTTTTTGGACAGACCGGTTCGCTCGAAGACCTCGGCGAAGATCGGCACCAGCATTTCCACGCCATTGGTGGTGCCCGGGGTGCTGCGGACGTTGGGGGCCTGCGCGAAGCCCACGACTGCTACATCTGGCACGGTGGTCCTCACAGATGGTGGGCGAAGGATTCGTACGGCGCGTCGGGTTCGCCGGTCGGTGCGAAATGGCCGATGTTCTCCAGCGACGTCCACCATGCGTCCCGGGGTTTCCAGGCGGCGCGCACGCGCATGCCCATCCGGACGTCGGCGGCGTCGCAGCCGAGGACGAGGTGCAGGAACGCGATGTCCGCGCCGTCGAGCAGGATGTACGCCGCCACGTACGGCGGTTTGATCTTCTGGCCGAGGAACGGCACGTTCACGATGCAGAACGTGGTGACGATGCCGGTGTCGGGCAGCTCGACCTCGTCGGTGGTCGGGACACCGTCGGTGGGGCAGGCGCCGCGCGGCGGGATGTAGACCTTCTCGCACGACGGGCAGCGCTGGCCGATCAGCTTGCCTTCGGCGAGCCCGCGCAGGTAGCGGCTTTCCTCCGGCGACGCGGAATGCTCGTAGCGCAGGTGGATCGGTGTGATCACCACGCTGACGGGCGCGCCTTCCTCGCGTTTCGCGACCGGTGGTGGCGCCTCGGTGGGCTCGGTGTCGGGGCCGTCGGCGGGGACGAAGTAGGCGATGTCCCGGATATGGCCGACGGTCTCCTCCGCCCACCGGATGCGCACGCGCTGTCCGGTGTGGACGCTTTCAGGGCTGCCCGCGTCGACGGCGTGCAAGATCGAGGTGTCCGCGCCGTCGAGCTTGACCAGCGCCCACGCGAACGGCCGCGACAACGGCTGGCCGTCGAGCGGTTCGGCGATCCAGGACCAGGACACGATCTCGCCCTCGGAGGCGACCGGTACGAACTCGGACAGCGCCTCGGCGGTCACGGGGTCGTATTCCAGTGGCGGCACGTGGACGCGGCCGTCGCTGCCCCGGACGCCTTCGACACGGCGCTCGCGCAGGGCGTCGACGAACCGGCCGAGTACCGGGCCGACCGAACGCGTGTAGTCGAAGCCCACGTTGAGCGGGGCCGACAGCGGGAGTTCAGGTGCGCTCACAGTCTGAGTGAAACACGTTCTCGAAATTCCGGCAAGATCGGCCTTCTGGGCCTTGCTGGCGGTTGCTCTTGAGTGGAACGCGTTCTAGATTTGCGCGTATGTCGACTGCTACGGGGACACTTGGGGTCTGGAACATCGCCGCGCAGGAGCCGGAGCGGGTCGCGCTCGTCGATCCGGATGGCCGCTCGATCGGCTACGGCGACCTGGCCGCGAAAGCGAACGCGTACGCCCGGGGCTTGCAGGCCCTCGGGCTCGAGGCCGGGGACGTGATCGTCGTCCTGCAGCCCAACGGCGACGAACTCGTGGCGGCCTATTTCGCCGCCATCCAGTCCGGTCTGTACATCGTGGTGGTCAACTGGCACCTGGTCGGGCCGGAGGTCGCCTACATCCTTTCCGACAGTGGTGCCAAGGCGTTCCTCGCGCACGAACGGTTCGCCGACGTCGCGATCGCCGCCGCCGACGAGGCGGGGGTCCCCGAACGCGGACGGTTCGCCGTCGGTGACGTCCCGGGATTCCGGCGGATCGAGGAACTGGGTTCAGGCGAAGGCGACGGACGTCCGGAGCGGCGTACGGCGGGCTCGCCGATGCTCTACACGTCCGGGACCACAGGACGGCCCAAGGGTGTCCGGCGGCCGCTGTCCGGTGCGGACCCGGACTCCGTTCCCGGCGCGTCGACGTGGTTCTTCGGGATCTTCGGGCTGGCGCCGCACGACGACCACGTGCACCTGTGCGGGTCGCCGCTCTACCACACCGCGGTGCTCAACTTCGTCGCGATTTCCCTGCAGCTGGGCCATACGGCGGTACTGATGGACCGCTGGGACGCCGAAGACATGCTGCGGCTGATCGAGCGGCACCGCGTCACGCACAGCCACATGGTCCCGACGCAGTTCCGCCGCCTGCTCGGGCTGCCGGACGACGTCCGCGCGGCCCACGACCTGAGTTCGCTGCGCGTGATGATCCACGGCGCCGCGCCGTGCCCGCTGGAGGTCAAACGCCGGATGCTCGACTGGTGGGGGCCGGTCGTCACCGAGTACTACGCGGCCACCGAAGGCGGCGGAACGGCGATCTCGGGTGAGGAATGGCTGAAGAAGCCGGGCTCGGTGGGGCTGCCGTGGCCGGGGTCGACGATCAAGATCCTCGACGACGAAGGCACGGAACTGCCCGCCGGCGAGACCGGCACCGTGTACATGAAGATGGGCGACTCGAAGTTCGAGTACCACAAAGACCGGGCGAAGACGGACAAAGCGCGGGTCGGGGACCTGTTCACGCTCGGCGACGTCGGGCATCTCGACGACGACGGCTATCTCTTCCTGCACGACCGCAAGGCGGATCTGATCATCTCGGGCGGGGTCAACATCTACCCGGCGGAGATCGAGGGCGAACTGGTGATGCACCCGAAGATCGCCGACGTCGCGGTGTTCGGCGTCCCGCACGAGGACTGGGGCGAGGCGATCAAGGCCGTCGTGCAGCCCGCGGACGGTGTCGAACCCTCCGAAGAGCTGACCGCGGAGATCTTCGAGTACGCCGCCGCCCGGCTGGCGAAGTTCAAGCTCCCGCGTTCGGTCGACTACTTGCCAGAACTCCCGCGCGACCCGAACGGGAAGCTCTACAAGCGCAAGCTCCGCGACCCCTACTGGGAGGGCCACCGCGCCCCCTGACACCGGGCGTCTAGCGACCCCGGAAGACGGGCTTGCGCTTCTCGGCGAAGGCGCGGGGGCCTTCCTTCGCGTCTTCGCTCGCGAAGACCGCGATGCCGTACTGGGCGTCGAGCTTGAAGGCCTCTTCCTCGTGCATGCCCTCGGTGTCGCGCAGGGTCTTGAGGATCGCGCGGACCGCGAGCGGCCCGTTCGCGGCGATCAGGCCCGCCAGCTCCATGGCCTTGTCCAGTGCCTTCCCGTCCGGGACGACGTGCCCGATCAGGCCGATCTCCAGCGCCTCGGCGGCGGTGATGTGGCGTCCGGTCAGCAGCAGGTCGGCGGCGACGGTGTACGGGATCTGACGGGGGAGCCGGACGGCCGAACCGCCCATCGGGAACAGGCTCCACCGCGCCTCGGACACGCCGAACTTCGCGCTCTCGCCCGCGACGCGCAGGTCCGTGCCCTGCAGGATCTCCGTCCCGCCCGCGATCGCCGGGCCTTCGACGGCCGCGATCAACGGTTTCGTCAGCCGCCGCCCCTTGAGCAGGCCCTCGATCCGGCTGGGGTCGAACGTGCCCTTCTCGAACGAGTCGCTCGGCGAGTTCTTCGACATCGACTTGAGGTCCGCGCCCGCGCAGAACGCGCCGCCCGCGCCGGTGAGCACGCAGCACCGGACGTCGTCGTCCTCGTCGACCCGGTTCCACGCCTCGACCATGATCCCGAGCATCTCGCCGCTGAGCGCGTTGCGGGCCTCCGGCCGGTTCATCGTGACCACGAGGGTGTGGTCGATCTTCTTCACCAGCGCGTGCGGTTCGCTCACCGGTCCTCCACTGAAATAGCCGCCATTGCCCAGAACGATAACATGTTCTACTTTGGGCGAGTGGCACTCAACATCGCGGATCTACTCGAGCACGCCGTCGACGCCGTGCCGGAGCGCATCGCGGTCGTCTGCGGCGATCGGCGGGTCACCTTCGCCGAACTGGAAGAGCGCGCCAACCGGCTGGCGCATCACCTCGCGGCACACGGCGTGGGACCTGGATCCCACATCGGTGTCTATTCCCGGAACTCGATCGAAGCCCTGGAATCGATGATCGCCGCGTACAAGCTGCGCGCGATCGCGGTCAACGTCAACTACCGCTACGTCCACGGCGAACTGCGGTACCTGTTCGACAACGCCGACCTCGTGGCGCTGGTCCACGAGCGGCAGTACTCGGACAAGGTCGCCGCCGTCCTGCCGGAAACCCCCAAACTGAAACACGTTGTCGTAGTCGACGACGGAAGCGACGGCGACTGCTCGTCCTACGGTGGCGTGGACTACGAAGCCGCACTCGCCGAAGGCTCACCCGAGCGCGACTTCGCCGAGCGCAGCGCCGACGACATCTACATCCTCTACACCGGCGGGACCACCGGGTACCCGAAGGGCGTCCTGTGGCGTCACGAGGACATCTGGCGCGCGCTCGGCGGCGGCATCAACTTCGTCACCGGCGAGTACGTCCCCGACGAATGGACGCTCGCGGAACAGGGCAAGTCGGGCAGCCTGGTCCGGCTCCCGGCGGCGCCGCTGATCCACGGCGCCGCGCAATGGGCCGCGTTCGGCGCGCTGTTCACCGGCAGCCCGGTCGTGTTCGTCCCGCGGTTCGACGCGCACGAAGTCTGGAAAGCCGTGCAGGACAACAAGGTCCAGGTGCTCACGATCGTCGGCGACGCGATGGCGAGGCCCCTGATCGACGCTTACCGCGAGGGCGACTACGACGCGTCGTCGATCGTCGCGGTGTCGAGTCACGCCGCCCTGTTCTCCCAGTCGGTGAAGCAGGAATTCCTGGCGATGCTCCCGCACGTGGTGATCACCGACGCGATCGGTTCCTCCGAAAGCGGGTTCACCGGCATCGGCATGGTCAGCAAGGACAGCGATCATTCCGCCGGTCCCCGCGTCAACTTCGGCAAGGACGCCATCCTGGTGGACGACGACGGCGCGCTCGTCGATCCGAAACCGGGGGCGATCGGGCTGATCGCCCGGCGCGGGCACGTCCCGCTCGGCTACTACAAGGATCCCGCGAAGACCGAGAAGATCTTCGTCGAGATCGACGGCAAGCGGTACGTCGTCCCGGGTGACTACGCGCGCTACGAGGAAGACCTCACGGTGACCCTGCTCGGCAGGGGCTCACAGTGCGTGAACACCGGCGGCGAGAAGGTGTATCCGGAAGAAGTCGAGGGTGCGCTCAAGTCGCATCCGGACGTCTTCGACGCGCTCGTCATCGGCATCCCCGACGACCGGCTCGGCCAGCGGGTGGCCGCGGTGATCCAGCCGCGGACCGGCAAGGAGCTGGACTTCGCCGCGCTCGAAGCACACGTGCGGGGCGAGATCGCCGGGTACAAGGTGCCGCGCACCCTGTGGCTCGCCGAGGAGATCGGGCGGTCGCCCAGCGGGAAACCGGACTATCCCTGGGCTCAGCGCTACGCGACCGAGCACGAGCCCGTCACCATCCAACCGGCGTAAGGAGTTTCATGCGCACCTCTCTGTGCGACCGGCTCGGGATCGACCTGCCGATCGTCGGGTTCACCCCGTCCGAACACGTCGCCGCGGCGATCAGCCGGGCGGGCGGGCTGGGCGTGCTGGGCTGCGTGCGGTTCAACGACGCCGCCGAACTCGACGCCGTCCTGTCCTGGATGGACGAGAACACCGGCGGCAAACCGTACGGCGTCGACATCGTGATGCCCGCCAAGATCCCGGCCGAAGGGACGTCGATCGATCTCGCGAAGCACATCCCGCAGGGGCATCGCGACTTCGTGGAGCGGACGCTGCGCGATCTCGCGGTCCCGCCGCTGCCGGACGACACCGACGAACGCGCGGGAGTGCTGGGCTGGCTGCATTCGGTCGCCCGGTCGCATGTCGAGGTCGCGTTGAAACACCCCATCCGGTTGATCGCCAACGCCTTGGGCTCGCCGCCGGTGGACGTCATCGAGCAGTGTCACGCGAAGGGCGTGCCGGTCGCGGCGTTGGCGGGCAAGGCCGAGCACGCCGTCCGGCATGTCGAGAACGGCGTCGACATCGTTGTGGCGCAAGGTTACGAGGCGGGCGGGCACACCGGCGAGATCGCGTCGATGGTCCTGCTGCCCGAAGTGGCCGACGCCGTCGGTGACCGCGTGCCGGTGCTCGCCGCCGGCGGGATCGGCTCGGGCAGGCAGGTCGCGGCGGCGCTCGCGCTGGGCGCGTCCGGGGTGTGGATGGGCTCCTTCTGGCTCGCCACCGAGGAGTACCTCCAGACAATGGGGGAGTCCGAGGCGATGCAGCGCGCGCTGGTCGCGGCGGGCTCGTCCGACACCGTCCGGACGCGGATCTACACCGGCAAACCGGCGCGGCTGCTCAAGACGCGGTGGACCGAGGCGTGGGCCTCGCCCGACGCGCCCGAACCGCTGCCGATGCCCTTGCAGAACCTGCTGGTCTCGCACGCGCACAACCGGATCCACCATGCGGCGGATCCGAGCGTGGTCTCGATGCCGGTCGGCCAGATCGTCGGGCGGATGGACCGGGTGCGCCCGGTCGCCGACGTGATCTCCGAGCTGGTCTCGGGGTACGAGGAGGCATTGTCGCGTTTGGACAAGACCCGCTGAAGCGAAAGAGAAGGTCCCCTCCACCACGTCGTTGTGGTGAAGGGGACCTTCAGCGCATGCCGTGCGTTGAAGCTACAACCCGGCGGCCGCGTTCTTGATCGCGGTCGCGAAGGTGCTCACCTCGGCGTAGACGCCGGGAGCGCGAGGCCGCGCGCAGCCCTCGCCCCAGCTGACGATGCCGACCTGGATCCAGGCGTTGGCGCTGTCGCGGCGGAACATCGGGCCGCCCGAGTCACCCTGGCAGGTGTCGACGCCGCCGGAGTTGACGTTGCCCGCGCAGATCTCGGCGCTGTCGATCAGGTCGGCGTAGCTGCCGCCCTGCGCCTTGCAGGTCGCGTCGGAGACGAACGGGACGGTGGCCTTGAGCAGGTAACGCTGCTGCGCCCCGCCCTCGGACGCGGCACCCCAGCCCGCGACGGTGAACGTACCGCTGTTGTAGGCCGTCGTGGTGGCGATCGGCAGCGTCGCGATCCCGGTGACCGGGCTCGCGAGCTTGATCAGGGCCCAGTCACCACCGGTGGAGGTGGGGTAGGTCGGTGACCGGTGCACGTAGGTCGACTTGACCTTCTTGGCCGAGCCGCTCTGCAGGTCCACCACGCCGAGGGTGGCGGTGATGCTCGTGTTGGCCCCGGTCCGCGACACACAGTGCGCGGCCGTCAGCACGATCTGCGAGGTGTAGAGCGCACCGCCGCAGCCCATGGAAAGCCTTACCATCCAGGGGAATTCGCCCTGAGCGGCTCGGGTGCCACCGACCACGTCGGTGGACGGCGGCTGAGCGGCCGCGGCTTGCGGAGCCGTGGCGAGACCCGCCAGGGTTCCGGCCGCCGCGACGGCGATCAGGGTCTTTTTGAGCAGGCTGAACCGACGCTTGATGTCCAAGGGTTCATTCCTTCCGGCTGTCCACAGTGGAGGCAGGGAGACTGACTGCGGCCAACTGACTACAGCAGGTCGCCCGATGCCGGGACAACCGACTTTCTTCGGATCTTTGGGCCGATGATGGTGATTAACGGACGTTCGTCGCGTACTGCCGACGAATGGCCTACGCCGGAGTGCCTAGTGCCCCTACTCCGGAGCCGGCGAGCACCGGAACCGCCGGAAGGCTGAACGTGGGCACGGACGGTCACCTCGGACAGGAGGCCGGTCCGCGTGGCAGGCGATCCGCCGAACGAGGTGCCCGTTTCGTCCACGAGTGTGAGCGTGGCATGAACACTTCGTTCGGGTCAGTACAGGTCAGGTGAATTCGGCCTAAGATCTGGACAGTGAGAACACGGTCACCGAAAGCCCATCCAACTGCCGACGGCCCGGTGCGGGACGGAATTCCCGAACACGGCCGCATTCCCCGCTATTACGCGGTCAAAGTCGATCTGCTCGACGTGATCTCCGAATTGGGGCAAGGAGCGGCACTTCCCACCGAAAGGGAACTATCCGAACGTTTCGAGGTTTCCCGCGCGACGGTCCGCCAGGCCGTCGGTGAGCTCGTGCTCGAAGGCCGTCTCAGCAGGCGGCAAGGGAGCGGCACCTATGTCGCGGGCCCCAAGCTCGTCCAGCCGCTCGCTTTGGTGAGTTACACCGAAGGACTCAGGAGGCAGGGCATTCAGCCGGGCCGGAATCTGATCTCACTGGAGCGCCGGGAGGCCGGTCCGTCGCTGGCTTCGGAACTGGAAATCGATCCCGACGACGACGTCATCCACATCGAACGGGTGCTGCTCGCCGACGACGAGCGGGTCGGGCTGGAATCGACCTATCTCACCGCCGCGCGATTCCCGACCCTGATGGATGTGTTCGATCCCACACAGTCGCTCTACGCGTGTTTGCGGGAAAGGCTCGGCGTGGTGTTCGACGGCGCCGAGGAGCGGGTCGAGACCGTGCTCGCCACCCCTCGGGAGGCGCTGCTGATCGGGACGAATCCGGCACTGCCGATGCTGCTGATGCACCGGACCTCCTGGGGGACCGACGGCGTCCCGTTCGAGCGCGTCCGGTCGCTTTTCCGGGGTGACCGCCTTTCGTTCGAGACCCGCCTGGGCCGCGTGGAGTGATCCCTCCGCGCGTTTAGTCCTCTAGTTGCGGTGCTTGCACTTTCAACGACCGCAAGCAGAGGACTACACGCGGTGAAATGTAACGCGAAGATAACAGGTCTGGTCCACATTTCGGGGGTACTTCACCTGGGGTTAGCACTGCGGTCACGGAGCGTTGGTGCGGGCAAGCGAGCGTCTGCGGGGTGCGAATCCTCATCATCGGCGGCGGAGTGCTCGGCACTCAGCACGCCTGGCAGGCCGTCGAACGCGGTCACGACGTCGTCCAGATCGAACGCGAGCCCGAGGCCCGGGGCGCGTCCGTGCGCAACTTCGGGCTGGTCTGGGTCGGCGGCCGAGCCACCGGCCCCGAACTGGAGACGGCCGCCCGGGCGCGGGTGCTGTGGGAGCGCATCGGCGACCGCGTCCCGGGGATCGGCTTCCGGCCGAACGGCTCCCTCACCGTCGTCCGCACGGAGGCCGAACTCGCCGTCGCCGAGGCCGCGGCGGCGAGCACGGAGGACCGCGGTTTCGAGCTGCTCGACGCCGCGCGCACCCGCGAACTGAACCCGGCGCTGCGCGGCGACTTCCTCGGCGCGCTCTGGTGCGATCGCGACGCCGCCGTCGAACCGCGCGTCGCCCAGCCCGCCTTGCGCGCCGAACTGGCGAAATCCGGCCGCTACACCTGGGTGCCCGGCCGCGAGATCCGCGACCTGACCACCCGTGGTGTCGTCGACGACACGGGCGAGACCCACGAAGGCGACGTTGTCGTCCTGTGCACCGGCGCCTGGACCGGTGGCCTGGTCAAGGAGCTCGCCGGGCAGACCCCGGTCCGCCGGGTGCGGCTGCAGATGGCCCAGACCGAGCCACTCGGTGAAACCCTCACCACCACGGTCGCCGACGCGGACAGCTTCCGGTACTACCCGGCGTACCGCGGCGCCGAGCTCGACGGCCTCAACAACGGGCAGCCGCAGGGTGCGATCGCCGCCGCCAACGCCATGCAGTTGCTCATGGTCCAGCGCCTCGACGGCTCGCTGACCATCGGCGACACGCACGAGTACGACGAGCCGTTCTCCTTCGACACCACCGAAGACCCGTACGACCACCTGGCCGAGGTCGCCGGGGCGCTGCTCGGACGGCCGCTCCCGCGGATCGCCCGGCGCTGGGCCGGGGTCTACGCCCAGACCACCGACACCTCCCGGATCGTCCACCGCGCCCGCGTCGCGGACAACGCGTGGCTCGTCACCGGACCCGGCGGGCGGGGCATGACCTGCTCGCCCGCCATCGCCGAAGACACCGCCGAGGAGCTGTCGTGGTGAACACCGAACTCGTCGTCCTGGACATGGCCGGGACCACCGTCGCCGACGACGGCCTGGTGATCCGCGCCTTCACCGAGGCGATCGCCGCCGCCGGAGTGTCCGAAAAGGACAGCCGGTACCCCGGGATGCTCGACTACGTCGTCGAAACCATGGGACAGTCCAAGATCGTCGTCTTCCGTGCCCTGCTCGACGGGGACGAGGAACTCGCCCGGCGCGCGAACACCGCGTTCCAGGACGCCTACGGGAAACTCGTCGCCGACGGCCACTGCGAGCCGATCCCCGGCGCCGAGGACACGATCCAGGAACTGCGCGCCCAAGGGGTGAAGGTCGCGCTCACCACCGGTTTCGCCGCGAGCACGCAGAACGCGATCCTGGACGCGCTGGGCTGGCACGGCCTCGCCGACGCCGTACTGGCGCCGGGTGAAGGCGTCCGGGGCCGCCCGTTCCCCGACCTCGTCCTCGCCGCCGCGCTGCGGCTCGAAATCACCGACGTCCGCCGGGTCGCCGTCGCCGGCGACACCCCGTCGGACGTCCAGACCGGGCTCCGGTCCGGCGCCTCGCTCGTCGCCGGCGTGCTCACCGGATCGGCGAAGAAGCCGGAGCTCGAAGCCGCCGGTGCCACCCACGTCCTCGAATCCGTCCGCGACCTCCCCACCCTGCTGTCCTAAAAGGAGCTTTGACGACATGAAGAAACTCGCGGCCGCCGCCCTCGCCGGGCTGCTCACGATCACCCTGGCCGCCTGTGGTGGCACCGCCGGAGGCGCGTCCGGCGACCAGACCGTCACGCTGTACACAGTGGACGGTCTCGAAGACTGGTACGCGCAGCGCATCGAGGAGTTCAAGGCCAAGACCGGCATCACCGTCCAGGCGGTGACCGCCGGATCGGGCGAGGTCGCCTCCCGGGTGGAGAAGGAGAAGGCCAACACCCAGGCCGACATCCTGGTCACCCTCCCGCCGTTCATCCAGCGGGCCGCGTCGCAGGGCCTGCTCGCCACCACGGCGCCGTCCGGGATCGACCAGGTCCCCGCCGGGCAGAAGGACGGCCAGGGCCGCTACTTCGCCGTCATGAACAACTACCTCAGCTTCATCCGCAACCCGCAGGCCTCGCCCAAGACCTGGGACGACCTGCTCGCGCCCGCGCTCAAGGGCAAGCTCCAGTACTCGACCCCCGGCGAGGCGGGTGACGGCACCGCCGTCCTGCTGCAGCTGCAGCACGTCCTCGGTGAGCAGGGCGCGCTCGAGTACCTCGCGAAGCTCGAAGCCAACAACGTGGGCCCGTCGTCCTCCACCGGCAAGCTGCAGCCGAAGGTGGCAAAGGCCGAGATCCTGGTGGCCAACGGCGACGTGCAGATGAACCTCGCCTCGATCGAGAAGAGCGGCGGTTTCGAGATCTTCTTCCCGGCCGACGCGCAGGGCAAGCGGTCCACGTTCGCGCTCCCGTACTACGCCGGTCTCGTGAACAACGCCCCGCACGCGGAGAACGCCAAGAAGTTCCTGGACTTCCTGCTCTCGCCGGAGGTGCAGGGCAAGGCCGTGGACGCCTTCGGCGCCCCGTCGCGGACCGACGTCACGCCGTCCGGGCCGCGGGCGGACAAGGTGAAGGCCGCCCTCGACGGCGTCGAGATCTGGCAGCCGGACTGGAACACCGTCCTCGCGAAGCTCGACGCCGACCTCGCCGCGTACAAGAAGGCCGTCGGCCGATGACCCCGGCGGTCGAGTTCCGCGGGGTGTCCGTCCGCTTCGGACAGACGACCGCGCTCTCGCCACTGGATCTCACCGTGGCGAGAGGGGAGACGCTGGCGATGCTCGGGCCGTCCGGCTCCGGCAAGTCGACGGCCTTGAAGGCGCTCGCGGGCTTCGTCGTGCCGAGCACCGGCCGGGTCCTGCTCGACGGCGAGGACGTCACCGAGCTGCCGCCCCACCGGCGCGGCCTCGGCGTGGTCGTCCAGAGCTACGCGCTGTTCCCGCACATGCGGGTCGAGGCCAACGTCGCCTTCGGGCTCAAGGCGAGGAAAACACCTCGCGCCGAGACGGCGGGCAGGGTCGCCGAGGCACTGGAACTGGTCGGGATGGGCAAGTACGCCCGGCGCTATCCGCGTGAGCTTTCGGGCGGGCAGCAACAGCGGGTCGCCCTCGCACGGGCACTGGCCATCCGGCCGCGCGTGCTGCTGCTCGACGAGCCACTGTCCGCGTTGGACGCCGCCCTGCGCGAAGACATGGTCGCGGAACTGCTGCGACTGCGTGCCGAACTGCCCGACACCACGCTGATCTACGTCACCCACGACCAGGGTGAGGCGCTGGCGCTGGCCGACCGGATCGCCGTCATGCGCGATTCGAAACTGGTCGAACTCGGCCCGAGCCGCGAGCTCTACCAGCGTCCTTCGACCGAGTTCACCGCGAGCTTCCTCGGCGCGTCCAACCTCATCCCGGTCGAGCTGATCCAGGCCGACGGCACCCGGGTCCGGCTCGGTGATCGCGAACTGGCGGCCGACCCGTCCGGCCCGATCCGGGCGGGGCAGCCCGTCGCGCTGGGCGTGCGGCCCCACCGGATCGGGATCACCGCGGTGGACGCCCCCGGCGCGCTGCCCGCGGTGCTGCGCGGCGTCCAATGGCGTGGCACGGGCTTCCGGCTCGACCTCGAACTCGCGCACAACGGGGACGAGGTCCGGGCCGAGGTGCCGGACGTCGAGGGACTGCCGGGCGTGGGGGAGAAGGTCGGAGTGTCCATTCCGGACGGTTGCCCGCTGGTGGGTATCGGATGACCCGTCGCGGTTGGCTCCTGCTGCCACCGGTGCTCGTCCTGCTCGGCTTCTTCGGCTACCCGCTGGTGCTGGTCGTCCTCCAATCCCTGGAATCGAAGACCGGCGAATTCGGTCTCTCGGTGTGGCTGGACGTCCTGGGCTCGGCGGAATTCCGGGACGCCGCCTGGAAGACCGTCGCGCTCGCGCTCGGCGCCACCGCGGGCTGCGTCGTGCTCGGGACGTTCCTCGCGCTGGTGATCGCGTTCGTGCCGTTCCCCGGCGCGCGCACGCTTTCGCGGCTGGTGGACACCGTGCTGGCGTTCCCGTCGTTCCTCATCGCGCTCGCGTTCACCTTCATCTACGGCAGCGCGGGGATCCTGGGCGCGGGCGGGTTCCTGTACTCGCCGTTCGGGATCCTGCTGGCGGAGATCACCTTCTACACGCCGTTCGTGATGCGGCCGGCACTCGCCGCGTTCGGCCAGGTCTCCTCGGCGCAGATGGAGGTCGCGGCCAGTCTCGGCGCGAAACCCGGCCGCGTACTGCGCCGGGTGATCCTCCCGGAAGCCTTGCCGTCCCTGGCCTCCGGCGCCTGCCTGACCATGCTGCTGGCGATGAACGAGTTCGGCATCGTGCTGTTCCTCGGCGCCAAGGACGTCACGACGCTGCCGATGCTTGTGTACGGCAAGGGGATCGTGACGTTCGACTTCCCGCAGGCGTGTGTCATCGCGGTGGTCAACGTCGTGTTCTCCCTCGCCCTGTACGGAACCTACCGGCGACTGACGAAGGGAGGCCGTCGTGCTGCTGTGGACCAGGCGTAGCCGTGTCCTGCTGTGGGTGGTGTTCGCGGTGCTGTTCACCGCGATCGTGCTGGCGCCGCTGCTGATGATCGTGCTGGCGTCGGTCGCCGGGACCTGGACGGGACTGCTGCCGGGCGCGCTCACCGGCTCGCATTTCGCGCAGGCGCTGTCCGGGGAGACCTTCGCGAGTCTCTCGGTGAGCATCCAGACCGGCATCATCGCTTCGGTGGTCTCGGTCGCGCTGGGGACGTGGGCCGCGCTCGCGTCACAGTCCGCGCCGCCGAAGGTGCGGAAGGCCGTCGACACCCTGTTCCACCTGCCGATCGCGGTGCCGTCGGTGGTGCTGGGGCTGGCGCTGCTGGTCGCGTTCAGCCGTCCGCCGCTGGCCTTCAACGGCACGCGCTGGATCGTGCTGCTGGGGCACCTGATGATCCTGCTGCCGTTCTCCTACAGCACGGTGTCCGCCGCGATCGCGCGGATGGACCCGTTGCTGGCGCAGGCGGCGGCGAGCCTCGGCGCGGGGCCGGTCCGTGTGCTGCTGCGGGTGCGGCTCCCGGTGCTGCTGCCGTCGATCTCGGCTTCGGCGAGCCTCGCGCTGGCGATGTCGATGGGCGAACTGGGCGCGACGATGATGCTGTACCCGCCGGACTGGCGGACCCTGCCCGCCAGCATCTTCGCGCTCACGGACCGGGGGCAGGTGTTCCTCGCGTCGGCGAGCACGGTGCTGCTGCTGGCCGTCACGCTCGCCGGGGTGGTGATCCTCGGACTGGCCCGCGGTCGTGCCGCGCAACGCTGATGCAACCGTTTGTCCGCTTCGTTCCGTCCAGCAGCCATGAAGAACGCAGCGAAGACGCTGGGCGCGGGGCTCGTGCTCGCCGCGACGGCCGCCTGCGGCGCGGGCGGCCCGGGAGCACCGGCGAACACGAGCACCCCACCGGCCGTCACCACACCCTCGGATCTGCCCACCTCGCTCCCGGCCAGCCCGCCGGTCGCGAAACCGCCGATCTCACGACCGACCGTCGGCCCACCGCCCTCGGACAAGATGCTGCCGCCGACGCAGGTCGAGGCCAAGGTGCCCGCGCAGGTCAGCGCCGAGAACGGTGGCCTGAACGTGCACATCGAGCTGAGCGGCTGCGACGAGGCGACGGCGAACCTCGCCGAACAGAACGCGCAGCGGGTCGTGATCAAGGTGAAGATCGATCACGGCAAGCCGGGGCAGATGTGCCCGCAGGTCATCCGCTACGCCGTCCTGCCGGTGAAACTCGCCGAGCCGATCGGGCCGCGGGCCATCGTCCTGGAAGCGGGTTGAGATCATGTGCAACCCCACGGCGGCCTCGTTCCGTCCTAGCCGCATGAGGTACTTAACGAATGTCATCGGCCTTGGCCTGATCGTCGTTGCGGTATCCGCTTGCGGGGCGCAGAACCAGGCAGCGGAACCCGCGGCCGGACCCGGTAGCGGCACCCTGAGTACCGTGCCGCCGTCGCCGACCGCCCCGCCGTCCTCCTCGCCGACGCCCGCCCCGGGCAGCCAGCCCGGTATTCCGGGCGCGCCGCGTCAGGAGGTCCCGGAGGGCAGCACGAAGCTGCCGGACAAGCAGCTCGACGCGGCGGCGCTTCCCGCGGACTACCCGCGTGAGGTGTACACCAGCAACGGCGGGACGATCCTGAACATCCGCGGCCAGGAAGGCGGCTGCGGGCACGCGACGGCGGAGGCCGCGCAGCAGGACGGGAACCGGGTCACCGTCAACCTGACCGAACTGAAGGGCCAGACCGGCCAGATGTGCACGATGGACATCCGGCATCCGGTGATCTCGGTGTCGCTGGCGGCGCCGCTGGGAGAGCGGACCGTCGTGTTGAAGCAGATGCGGTAGGGCTCCAGAGAGTGCTATGAAAGGCCCGTTACTTGCAAAATTTGCAAGTAACGGGCCTTTCATAGCGTCAGCGGAAGCTGATCTGCAGCGTCGGTTCCGAGGTGGCCTCGAAGAAGTCGTTGCCCTTGTCGTCGATGACGATGAACGCGGGGAAGTCCTCGACCTCGATCTTCCAGACCGCCTCCATCCCCAGCTCGGCGTACTCGAGGACGTCGACCTTCTTGATGCAGTCCTGCGCCAGCCGCGCGGCCGGGCCGCCGATCGAGCCGAGGTAGAAACCGCCGTGCTCGTTGCACGCCGCGGTCACCTTCTTGGACCGGTTGCCCTTCGCCAGCATCACCAGCGAGCCGCCCGCGGCCTGGAACTGCTCGACGTAGGAGTCCATGCGGCCCGCGGTGGTCGGCCCGAAGGAACCCGACGCGTAGCCCTCGGGTGTCTTCGCCGGGCCCGCGTAGTACACGGGGTGGTCGCGAAGGTACTGAGGCATCTCTTCGCCCGCGTCGAGCCGCTCGGCGATCTTCGCGTGCGCGATGTCGCGGGCGACGACGAGCGGGCCGGTCAGCGACAGGCGCGTCTTCACCGGCAGCTGCGAGAGCTGCGCGCGGATCTCGGCCATCGGGCGGTTGAGGTCGACGGTCACCACCTCGTCGGACAGGTCGTCCTCGGTGACGTCCGGCAGGAACCGCGCCGGATCGCGTTCCAGCTGCTCCAGGAAGACGCCGTCGGCGGTGATCTTCGCCTTGGCCTGGCGGTCGGCCGAGCACGAGACGGCGACACCGACCGGGCAGGAAGCGCCGTGGCGCGGCAGGCGGATCACGCGGACGTCGTGGCAGAAGTACTTGCCGCCGAACTGCGCGCCGATGCCGAACTGGCGCGTCATCTCCAGCACCTGCTGTTCGAGGTCGACGTCGCGGAAACCGTGGCCCAGCTCGGAACCCTCGGTGGGCAGGTCGTCGAGGTAGCGGGCCGAGGCCAGCTTCGCGACCTTCAGGTTGAACTCCGCCGACGTGCCGCCGACGACGATCGCGAGGTGGTACGGCGGGCAGGCCGCGGTGCCGAGGCTGCGCAGTTTCTCGTCGAGGAACTTCGCGAGGCGCTTCGGGTTCAGGACCGCTTTCGTTTCCTGATAGAGGAACGTCTTGTTCGCACTGCCGCCGCCCTTCGCCATGAACAGGAATTCATAGCTCGGGTCGCCTTGGCCATCTTTGTGATAGAGCTCGATCTGCGCGGGCAAGTTGGTGCCCGTATTGCGCTCATCCCAGAAATTCACCGGCGCCATCTGCGAATAGCGCAGATTCAACTCCTGATAGGCGTCGAAAATGCCCCGCGACAGCGCGCGCTCGTCGTCGGCGCCGGTGAGCACGCCTTCGCCGCGTTTGCCGATCACGATCGCGGTGCCGGTGTCCTGGCACATCGGGAGGACGCCGCCCGCGGAGATCGCCGCGTTGCGCAGCAGGTCCATCGCGACGAACCGGTCGTTACCGCTCGCCTCCGGGTCGTCGACGATCGCCCGCAGCTGCGCCAGGTGTGACGAGCGCAACAGGTGCTGGATGTCGGTGATCGCGGTCTTGGCGAGCTTGGTCAGCGCTTCGGGCTCGACCTTGAGGAATTTCCGGCCTGCCGCTTCGACGACCTCGACACCTTCGGCGCTGAGCAGCCGGTACTCGGTGTGGGTGTCCTTGGCGAGCGGGAGGACTTCGGTGTGCTGGAACGTGGTGGGCGCCACTGCGCGGGCTCCTTTGCCGGCATCGGGAACCCGCCCACGGTACAAGGCGGGCCCCGAGTGACCGGCGCCGCGTCCGGGAGTGCTAAAGCGGACTGCAATTTTCGCACCGCAATTTGTCGCCGCGCCGCACAAATTAGTTCGGGAGGCCGGGCCCACCCCGACGGACCCGACCTCCCGGGGAAAGCGATCCGGGCACGAACACCCGACCGCGAAGACTTATTACCTGCTCGACGGTCTCGTGACGCAGGTCATAAGTCAACGCTGCCGAACGGGTGTTGCTTTTTCCGCGCCGATAGGCGCAATGGGGACTACGAAGCGTAGGCGCGCAGGCGGTCGGCCCGCTCGCCCTGACGAAGCTTCGACATGACCTCTCGCTCGATCTGGCGAACGCGCTCACGGGAGAGCCCGAAGTGCTTGCCGATCTGGTCGAGCGTGCGGGGCTGGCCGTCGTCGAGGCCGTAGCGCAGGCGGATCACCTGGGACTCCCGGTCGTCCAGCGTCGCGAGCACGCGACGCAGGTCGTCCTGGAGCAGACCGGAGATCACGGCGCTCTCGGCGTCGGTCGCCTCGGAGTCCTCGATGAAGTCACCGAGCGGGGCGTCCTCCTCGGTGCCGACCGGCATGTCGAGGCTCACCGGGTCACGCGAGTGGTCGAGCAGATCGGAGATCTTGTGCGCCGGAATGCCCGATTCGGCGGCCAGTTCGTCATGCGTGGCGTCGCGCCCGAGCTGCTGGTGCAGATCGCGCTTGATGCGGGCCAGCTTGTTCACCTGTTCCACCAGGTGGACCGGCAGCCGGATGGTGCGTCCCTGGTCGGCCATCCCCCTGGTGATGGCCTGGCGGATCCACCAGGTGGCGTAGGTCGAGAACTTGAACCCCTTGGAGTAGTCGAACTTCTCCACCGCGCGGATCAGACCCAGGTTCCCCTCCTGGATCAGGTCGAGCAGCGGCATCCCCCGGCCGGTGTAACGCTTCGCGAGCGAGACCACGAGACGGAGGTTGGCCTCCAGCAGGTGGTTCTTCGCGACGTGGCCGTCACGCACGAGGGCGGTCATCTCCGAGCGCCGCTTCGGCGTGAGGCTCTCGGCCGTGTCCAGCATGTGCTGGGCGAACACTCCGGCTTCGATGCGCTTGGCCAGCTCGACCTCGTCGGCGGCGGACAGCAGTGCCGTCTTGCCGATTCCGTTGAGGTACACGCGAACGAGGTCCGCGGCCGGGCTCTGGGCGTCGAGATCTGCTGCTGCATCGGTGAACGCCCCCGCGATCACCGGCTCCTCGGTGGATTGCGCCGGGATACGGCGCTCGCGAATCCCGCGCGCTTCGCGTTCGAGAGTCTGGACTGACATTCTGCCTCCCCGGTCACGGGCTGAACGTGCTGCGGTGTGTCCGCCGGAACCGCCTCGGCGTAGCAAGCCCTGTGGAAAACCCGCTACTCCTCGTCGGCCCAGCTTGGCTGGACACTTTGCTCAACGCCGGGAGGTCCGAAAACGTTCCCGGCCGCTACAGAGAAGACGGGCGGCTGACCTGGGACGTTGCTCGACCAACCCTGAGCTTTTCCTGAGAATGCCCGTGGGGGAGAAACCCATGTGGTCTAGACCTCTATGAGGAGGGTGAACGGACCGTCGTTCACGCTCCGGACCGCCATCATGGCCCCGAACCGGCCGGTCTCGACCCGTGCGCCACGTTCGCGCAGGGCGTCCACGACGGCCGTTACGAGAGGCTCGGCGATTTCCGGCCTGGCGGCCGCCGTCCACGACGGACGGCGGCCTTTGCGGGTATCGCCGTAGAGAGTGAACTGGCTCACGACAAGCAGGGGGGCATCGGTGGTGGCACACGACTCTTCGTCGCGAAGTATGCGAGCTTCGTGAAGTTTGCGTGCCATCGTGGCCGCCTTCGTCACATCGTCGTCGACGTGGATTCCCAGCAGTACCAGCAAACCCGGTTCGCCGATGGCGCCCGTCACCTCGTCGCCGACGGTCACGCTCGCTTCCGTGACCCTCGCCACCACCGCCCGCATCAGACGGCGGGGAGGAGCATGCCGTGCCGGACCAGTTCGCGGACGACGGGCAGCGCGGCGGCCGCCAGTTCCTCCGGTTCGAGGCCTTGAGCGGCCGCCAAGAGCACGATCAGGTCCTCGAGGGGCAGCGCGCCCTGACAGCCGGCGAGCAGCCGTGTCGCCAGCTCGTCGATCTCGTGTGACCAGCCGGGACCGTCGGTGCGGTGCAGCCGCTGGACGGTCGTGGTCCAGCCCTCCTCGCCCGGCTCGGCGACGCTCTCCAGAAGGACGCTCTCCGGGACCCGGAACCGGGTGTCGAGGAGTGACTCCCCGTTGGCGCGCAGCCATTCCACCCGGTCCAGCCAGTTCGCCGCCTCGGCGCCCAGCGGGTCGTCGTAGGCCTGCCGGAGGTCCTCGCACACGATCGTCGGGGTCGCGCCGTCCGCCCGGCGAAGGGTGACGAAGCCGAATCCGATGCCTTGGACGTCGTTTTCGGCGAACCAGTCGAGCCAGGCGCCGGATTTCGCGCGGCCTTCGGGGGAGCGGGGCTCGATTCCCGCGTCGCGCAGCCACGTGCCGACGTACAGGCCAGGATCCGCGATGTCCCGCTGGACGAACCACGCGTCGGTCTCGGCGGGCAGCCAGCGGGTCACCCGATCGCCCCAGTCCTCGCCCTCGACGTGCAACCAGGACGCGAGGAGCTGACCGGTGCCGCCTTCGTTGAGGAACCCGGGCAGCTGCCGCACCACGAGCGCGCTGGCGTCGTCGCCCGCCAGCCCGGAGTCGCGGTAGGTGTAGTCCACCCTCGGCGGGCCGACCACGAACGGCGGATTGCAGACGATCTGGTCGAACCGGCGCCGCGCGACCGGGGCGAACCATTCACCCCGGACGAGTTCGACGTCCAGTTCGTTGAGCCGGAAGGTGGCCGCGGCGAGCGCCAGCGCGCGGGCCGAGACGTCGGTGGCGGTGACCCTCTTCGCGTGGCGGGTGGCGTACAGGGCCTGGACGCCGTTCCCGGTGCCGACGTCGAGCAGGCTGCCGACCTCGCGGCGGCCGGTGGCGCGGACCAGGCTGAGGGACGCCTGCCCGATGCCGAGCACGTGGTCCTCCGGCACGGTATGGCCGAGGATGTCCGCGTCCAGGTCCGAAACGACCCACCACGAACCCTCGTCGTCGCCGTGCGGGCGGACGTCGAGACCGGCCCGGTAGCCGTCGGTGGCGGGGACGAGCAGCGTCGCGGCGACCGCGTCATCGAGGGACAACGGCGCGAAGGCGGCCTCGACGTCCTTCTCCGCTTCGGTCGAGCCCAGGAGGAACAGCCGGATCAGCGTGCCGAGGTCACCGGCGTCGCGGGTCGCGCGATGGACGAGTTCGGGTTCGCCGCGGCCGAGGGCGGCTTGCGCGGAGCCGAGCGCGTCGACCACGCCGTCGGCGTCGTAACCCGCCCGGCGGAAGGCGTCCCGCAGCCTCGCGCAGACGTCGTCGGACAGGTCGGGGAAGGCCGCTGGTGTGCTCACGGTGGGTAATACTGCCAGGATGACGTCGTGAGCCTCGAGAGTGTCCTGGCACCGCTGCAGGCGGCGCTGCCCGGATTGGAAGACCTGTACACCGACCTCCACCGGCATCCGGAGCTGTCGTTCGCCGAAACCCGCACCGCCGCCGAACTGGCCCGGCGCCTGGAGGCCGACGGCTACGAGGTGCACACCGGCATCGGGCGCACCGGCGTCCTGGGCGTGCTGCGCAACGGACCCGGCCCGAAGGTCATGCTGCGCGCCGACATCGACGCGCTGCCGGTCGAGGAGAAGACCGGCCTGCCCTACGCGAGCACCGCCCGCGGGGTCGACGCCGACGGCCGCGACGTCCCGGTGATGCACGCCTGCGGCCACGACATGCACGCCACCTGGCTCTCCGGCGCCGCTTCGCTGCTGTCCGCCGGACGCGAGCACTGGTCGGGCACGCTGATGGTCGTCTTCCAGCCGGGGGAGGAGGCCGGGGACGGCGCCGTCGGCATGGTCCGCGACGGCGTCTTCGAACCCGCGGGCAAACCCGACGTCGTGCTCGGCCAGCACGTCGTCCCCGGTCCGGCGGGCTGGGTGCTGACCAGGCCGGGCGTGATCATGGCGGCCACCGACGCGCTGCGCATCACGCTGCACGGCCGGGGCGGGCACGGCTCGCGCCCCGAGACGACGGTGGATCCCGCGGTGCTCGCCGCGTCCGTGGTGCTGAAACTGCAGACCATCGTTTCGCGGGAGATCTCGGCGACCGAGTCGGCCGTGGTGACCGTCGGTTCGCTGCACATCGGGACCGCGCACAACATCATCGCCGACCACGCCGTGCTGGAGGTCAACATCCGGTCGTTCGACCAGGCCGTGCGGGAGAAGGTCGTCGCGGCGGTCGAGCGGATCGTCCAGGGCGAGGCCGCGACCGCGGGCGCGCCGAAGCCGCCGGAGATCGAGCGCATCGGCACGTTCCCGGTCACCGAGAACGACGACGCGGCCACCGAAGGCCTCACCGCCGCGTTCCGCGACCACTTCGGCGAGGGCCGGGTGATGCCCGCGCCGCTGGTCACCGGCAGTGAGGACTTCAGCGAGTTCGGCCGCGCGGCCGGGGTGCCGTCGGTGTTCTGGCTGGTCGGCGGGCTGGACGAGCAGGAGGTCATCGCCGCGATGACGGCGGGTCGGTTCGAACAGGACATCCCGTCGAACCATTCGCCGCTGTTCGCGCCGCTCCCGCATCCGACGCTTTCGGCGGGCGTGGAAACGCTCGTGGTCGCGGCTTGGCACCGGCTCACCCACCCGGGTGTCGGATGAGCCCGGCGAGTGGGAGCATGGAAGCCGGAGGTGGTGCTGTGAACGCGCCCGCCCACGGTCCCGAACCGAGGGAACCCGCTCCGGTGCTGATCACCGAAGCCGCCCCGTCCTACGAAGACCAGCTCGCCAAGCGGAAGCGGAAGTACATCATCATGATGTCCTTCCGCATCCCGTGCCTCATCCTCGCCGGCATCCTCTACGAGACCTGGTGGCTCGCGCTGGCGCTGATCGCGATCTCGATCCCGCTGCCCTGGATCGCCGTCCTGGTGGCCAACGACCGGCCGCCACGCAAGAGCGAAACGGTCAACCGGTACCAGGCCGAACCGACCCGCATCGAAGGCGGCAACCACCAGGTCATCGACGGCGGCTGATCAGGGCTGCGGCCCGACCTTCGCGACCGCGCGGGCACCCAGCCGCGTACCCGCCCGAAGCACCTCCACGGTGGACTCGCCGCGCAGCCACGCCGCCAGCACACCGGCGTCGAAGGCGTCCCCGGCGCCGGTGGAGTCGACGCAGTCGGCGGGCACCGACGGCACCGAGGTGATGGTGCCGCCCGCGTCGATCCAGCTGGCGCCGTCGAGACCGGCGGTGACGACGACGTCGCCGACGTAGCCCAGCAGTTCCTTCGCCGCTTCCGGATCGCTCGACCCGGTCAGCGCGACCAGCTCGCTGGTGTTCGGCATCAGCAGGTCGACGCCGCGCACGTCGTCGAGGAAACCCGCCGGATCGGTCATCAGCGTCGCCGCCTGCGGGTCGACCGACGTCGTCAGCCCGGCCTTCTTCGCCGCCGCCAGTGAGGCGAGCGCCGCGGGCCGGGACGACGGGTACAGCAGGACGTAGCCCGAGAGGTGCAGGTGGCTCGCCCCGCTCAGCGCCTGCTCGGTGATGTCCTCGGGAGCGAACTTCGCGTTCGCGCCGCGGTCGGCGAGCATGCTCCGCTCACCGGCACCGTCGACGAGCACCACGACGCAGAACGTCGGGTCCTCGGGATCCACCGCGAATTCGCAGCGGACGCCCGCCGCTTCCAGCTCGCTCTTCACCATGCGGCCGCCGGAATCGTCGCCGATCCGCGCGATCAGCGTGGTTTCCGCTCCCTCGGCGCGCAGCCACAGCGCGGTGTTCGCACCCGCGCCACCGCTGGTGAAGTGGACCTTCGCGCGGATGTCGCCGCCGTGCGGGATGGGACCTTCGTGCCGCGCGACCACGTCCAGACCGACGTCGCCGACGACCACGATCCCGCTCATGCCGCGTTCCCGGCGAGCGCGACGGCGACCGAGGTGGCCAGTTCCGCGTTGGACAGGACAAGCGCCTCGTTGGCGTCGAGACTCACGCCGCCGCTCGCGGTGTGGAAATGCTCCAGCAACACCGGTGTGACCTCCTTGCCGTGGACCCCTTGCGATTTCAAGAGTTCCAGCCCCTCGGCGAGCAGCCGATCGTGCAGTTCCCGGTCCATTTCGGACGCTGCCGGGATCGGATTCGCCAGCAGCACCCCGGAATCCGCGTGTGCCCGGTGGGCGGCGATGACCGCGGCCGCCTGCGCGGCGTCGTCGACCCGCCACGGCACCTCGTAGCCGGACGAGCGGAGGTAGAACGCGGGGAACTCGCCGGTGCGGTACCCCAGCACGGGCACCGAGTTGGTCTCCAGCAGCTCCAGCGTCGCGGCGATGTCGAGGACCGACTTCACCCCGGAGCAGACGACCGTGGTCGGCACCTTCGCGAGCACGCCCAGATCCGCCGAGACGTCCCAGCTCTGTGCCGCGCCCTGGTGCACGCCGCCCAGCCCGCCGGTGGCGAACATGCCGATCCCGGCCGCGGCGGCGAGCGCCGCGGTGCTCGCGACGGTCGTCGCGCCGGAGCGGCCGAGGCCGACGGCCGGGCCGATGTCGCGCAGGGACAGCTTGTCCAGGTCCGCGCCCGGCGCGCAGACGCGCTCCAGCTGCTCGCCGGTGAGCCCGATCAAGGGGACGCCGTCGAGCACGGCGATCGTCGCGGGGACGGCGCCGCCGTCGCGCACGACCTTCTCCAGCCGCCGGGCGACGTCGAGGTTCCGGCCGGGCGGGAGACCGTGGGAGAGGATGGTGCTCTCCAGCGCGACGACGGGGTCACCGTCGGCGAGGGCGGAGGCGACCTCTTCGTGAAGGGACAGTTGCGGAGTCACGAACGAACATCATCGGTGATGTGGGTCCGCGCCACGCCATCGGGTCAGTTCGCGCGCGAGGTTCTCCCGCGCCTTGCTCTCCCAGCGTGCCCGCGCGATGTCGCTGCGATACAGCCGCGGCCGCGCCAGCAGGCTCTCCAGGACGGTCGCGCGTCCGATGCGCCAGTCCTCGTCCGAATAGATCGAGTACTCCTCCCGGACACCGTTCGCGTACTCCTGGTACTTCTCCGGCGAGGCGCCGAGAATCGCGAGGTCGGCGTCGAGCAGTGCGGTGGCGAGGACGTCGTCGTCGGGGGCGGCGTGGTGGATCGTGCTGAGGACCAGCTCCTCCGCACGGGTGATTTCGGCCTCCGGGACCCGGGCGTTGGCGAGTTCGTCGCGGGTCCAGGCCGCGCTGGCCTGTTCGTCCTCGCCGGGTCGGGCGTCGTAGACGACGTCGTGCGTCCAGGCGGCGACGGCGATGAGGGCTCGCTCACGGGAGCTCAGGCCGAAGGCGACGGCGAGGGCACCGCTGTCGCGGGCGACGGCTTTGGCGTGCTGGAGATCGTGATAGCGGCGATGCGGCTCGGCGTAGCGGGTTTCGAGGTCGTTCCACGCGACGGCGGCGATCTGGTGATCGCCACCGAGCCTGGTGATCGCGGTCGGCCAGTCCATCTCAGTCGAAGATTCCGCGTGATTTGGCCACTTCGTGCAGCCAGCCTTCGATCTGCGGCTCCCACTTGACCCGGTCCAGCGCCCCGTGGTCGACCTTGAACAGGCCGAGGAACTCCTGGCCGCGCCCGCCGAACCCGCCGCTCTTGGACACCCGGACCCGTTTGGTCACCTCCAGCACGACCTGCGTCTCCGCCGCCGAGGACAGGAAGGTCACCGCCACGGAGGTGAAGACGTTCGTGAACCGCGGCGAGGGGGTGAAGCGGATCTCCTGGAAGAACGGGAGCTGCTGGGTCGCGCCGTTGATCCGGCCGCGTTCCAGCACGGCCTCGCGGAAGACGAAGCCGATCCGGCTGAAGGCGTCCAGTATCCGTTTCTGCGCGGGCAGCGGCTCGATCGCGGCGCCGTCGACGTCCACCGGGTCGGTGACGGAGTTCGCGATGTCGAGGCTGGTCTGCAGGCCGACGGCCATCCCGTGCAGCGGCTTGCCGAAGACGCTGGAGACCGGCGTCTCCCACGGCAGGGCGACCTCGAACGGGATGCGGACCTGCTGGCCGGGCGTGATCCGCTCGCTGCCGGCGAGCTGCTGGGCGCCGAACTCGAGGTCTTCGACCTTCGTTTCGCGTTCGCCCGGGATCTGGACGCGGGCGAGCAGCTTCACCGAGAGACCGTTGATCTCTTGATCGACTTCACCGCCGAGCAGCAGGACCTCGCCGCGCAGGGGACGGCCGGGGGAGACCGAGCGATCGAGCAGCCGGGCGTCGATCTTCGCCCCGCCCGAACCGAATGTCGCGAGCACCTTCTGGAACATGGGCGAGATCCTGCCAGGTCGCCGGTGTGCGCAGGAGGTTTTGGGGCATTATGGAGGGGTGAGTACACAGACCCTTCCGAAGCCGGATACCCGTCCCGAGGGCACCGACGGCACCGACGACGACGCGCCGAAGATGTTCCACTACGTGCGCAAGAACAAGATCGCCGAAAGCGCGGTCATGGGCACGCACGTGGTGGCGCTGTGCGGCGAGGTCTTCCCGGTGACGAAGTCGGCGAAGCCCGGTTCGCCGGTGTGCCCCGACTGCAAGAAGATCTACGACGGTCTCAAGCCGGGCGACTGACACCTGGCCGTCCGGTGTCCGAAACCGGACAAAATCTGAAAATCCTTCACATGGTGGCTGCCCGTCCCGGTTTTCGCTGGTAATTCAGTACCCGCCAGCGAAAACCCGTCGGGACGGAGCCTTCATGCGCAAAACCGGGATCGTGCTCGCCATCGCCGCCTTGCTCGCGGTGTTCACCCCCGCCGCGGCCCAGGCCGTGACGGGCTGGACCACGGTCGGCTCGGACAACGCCCGCCCGCTCGACGAGGGCCAGGGCCTGGCCACCATCGAGCGGCCCTCCGGGACCATCTACCGCTACACCGGGATCGCGACCGTTCCCGTCAACCTGTCTTCGCAGGGCTGGAACCACATCGGCGACCCGGGTTCGGCGCAAGGCTGGTACGTCGAGCCGTACCAGCGCGACGACAGGGGCGCGAAGCTCTTCCGCGTCGAGTCGCCCGATGGGACCTGGGCGAACTACACGCACGCGCTGGAATCGTGGGAAGCGAACAACAACTCGTTCGCCGCCGTGACCCCCGACGCGCGCTGGATGGTGGCGGGCGAGTGGGGCACGATGGACCGGCTCCTCGTGCACCCGATGCCCGGCGTCGCGCACACGAACCCGTCGGCGAACCTGCCGTACTCGTCCGCGATCCGGCTCGACCGGCCCGTGCGGGACATCCAGGGCTGCGACTTCGTCACCGCGACACGGCTGTTGTGCGCGTCCGACGACCCCGAGGGCACGCTGTTCGGGACGACCAAGCCGCTGCTGCAGGTCGATCTTTCCGGCGCGTCGTCCGGTTCGGACGTCACCGGGCGGGTGACCTCGCTGGGGCAGTTGCCGTTGAAGAGCACCTGCAGCGGGAACTTCGAGACCGAGGGCGTCGACGTGGCCGCCGACGGGACCCTGCGGGTCGTGGTGCTGTCGCCTTCGTGGTGTGTGGCCTTCGACAGCAAGACGTGGCGCTTCCGGAAGGCGTGAGCGAAAGGCACGCCGGGCGTCCCACCGGCCCGGCGTGCCTTCCTCCCCCGTCCCCCAGACCTACGAAGTCGGCTCGGGCGTCAGCGTCTCGGAGGCCGGGGCTTCCGTGTGACGTCGCCGCTTCGCGTCCTTCTTCGCGCGGCGCTTCTCTTTCCGCGTCTCGACCGTCGTGTAGAGCGTCGGCACCAGGATCAGCGTCAGCAGGGTCGAACTGACCAGCCCGCCGATCACCACGATCGCCAGCGGCTGCCCGATGAACCCACCCTGACCGGTCAGTCCGAGCGCCATCGGGACCAGCGCGAAGATGGTCGCCGCGGCGGTCATCAGGATCGGCCGCAGCCGTCGCCTGCCGCCCTCGATCACCGCTTCGGACACGCTCATCCCCGAAGCCCGGTACTGGTTGATCAGGTCGATCAGCACGATCGCGTTGGTCACCACGATGCCGACGAGCATCAGCATCCCGATCAGCGCGGGCAGGCCCAGCGCGGTACCGGTGGCCAGCAGCAGCCCGATCGCGCCGGTCGCCGCGAACGGGATCGACACCAGCAGGATCAGCGGCTGGAGCAGGCTGCGGAACGTCGCCACCATGATCAGGTACACGATCGCGACCGCGGCCAGCAGCGCGAGGAACAGGTTCCCGAAGGCTTCCTGCTGGTCCTCGCTGACACCGCCGAGCTTGTACGCCGCGCCGCCGGTGAAGGTCAGGCCGTCCAATTTGGACTGAATGGCCTTCGTGGTGGCGGCCAGGTCCGCGCCGGTGTTCTTGGCGGTGACCGTGGTGCTCAGCTCGCCCGAGGTGCGGTGCACCGCGGCCGGGCCGTCCACAGTGGACACATTCGCGACGGAGTCGAGCCGGACGACGCCCGTCGCGCTCGGGATCGGCAGCGCCTTGACCGCTTCCACCGACACCGGGGCCGAGCCGGCGCGCAGCACGATGTCCGTGCGCTCGCCGTCCACCGGCAACTGGGTCACCGTGCGGCCGGCGATCGCCTGGTTCGCGATCTGGCCGATCGTCGTCGCCGAAAGCCCGCTCGCGGCGGCCTTGGCGGCGTCGACCTCGACCTGCACGCGCGGCGAGCCCTGCGCGAGGTCACTGGTCACCTCGGTCAGGTCCGGCACCCCGGTCAGGGCCTGGCGGACCTGCTCGGCGGCGGGCTTCAGCGAGGCTTCGTCGGGAGCGGTGACGGTGATCGAGACGCCGTCGGAGTTGAAGCCGCCCGCTTCGGCGCCGACCTTGACCTCGCCGAGTTCCGGCGCGCTCAGCTTGCCCCGCAAGCGATCCGAGAGCGCCTCGACGTCGGTGTCCTTGGCGACGGTGACCTGGATGTTGGTGGCCGTCCCGCCACCGCCGAAGAAGTTGCCTCCGCCGATGCTCACCTGATAGGTCTCGACGGCGGGTTCGGCGGCGAGCGCCTGCTCCACCGCGCCCGCGGCCTTCTCCTTGGCCTCGGGACTGGTGCCGGGCGGCAGCTTCTGCGAAAGGCTCAGTGTCGTCGAGCCGGACTGGTCGAGGAAGTTCGTGTTCAGCTGCGACGCGAGCCCGACCGTGCCACCGAAGATGATCAGCGCCAGCAGCACCACGGTGACGCGGCGACGGGTAGCGAACTTGATCACCGGCACGTATCCGCGCTGCAGCAGCCCGCGGCGTTCCTTGTCCTCGGCCGCCTGCCGCGTGAGCTCGGCTTCGTGCTCGTTCGCGGGGGTCTTCGGCGGCTTGAGGAACCAGTACGCCAGCACCGGCACGATCGTCAGCGAGACCAGCAGCGACGCCAGCAGCGCCACGGTGACGGTGATCGCGAACGGCGAGAACAGCTCGCCGACGAAACCGCCGACGAAGGCGATGGGCAGGAACACCGCGACCGTGGTGAGCGTCGACGAGGTCACCGCGCCCGCCACCTCGCGCACGCCGTCGAGGACCGCGCGCTCCTTCTCCTCGCCGTACGCCAGATGTCGTTTGATGTTCTCCAACACCACGATCGAGTCGTCGACGACCCGGCCGATGGCGATGGTGAGCGCGCCGAGGGTGAGCAGGTTCAGCGACAGATCACCGGTCCACAGCGCGAGCAGCGCCACGACCACCGAGAGCGGGATCGACACCGCCGTCACGAGCGTGGACCGCAGCGACATCAGGAACAGCAGGATCACGATGACCGCGAAAGCCAGGCCCAGCAGGCCTTCGGTGGTCAGCCCGCTGATCGCGTCCTTGACCGGGGTGCCCTGGTCGAACACGACGCTCATCTCGGCGCCGATCTTCTTCGACAGCTCGGGCAGCTTGTCCCGCACGGATTCCGAGATCGCGACCGCGTTCCCGTTCTCCACCATGGTGATCGAGAGCCCGAGGCTCGGCTTGCCGTTGGTGCGCGTGATCGACGTCGGCGGCGCGAAGCCCGCCTGGACGTCCGCGACCTCGCCTAGTTTGACCGGTACCGGCTTGGGCGCCTGGGCACCGGGACGCGATCCCGGCGTCGCCGACGGCGTCAGGTAAAGGTTCTTGATCGTGTCCACTGTGGTCGGTCCGCCGCCGACCTGGACGGTGAGCGTCTTGTCGCCTTCGGTCAGCGTCCCGGCCGGGACGGCGGCACCGGCGGTCTGCAGCGTGGTGGCGATCGACGACGGGTCGACGCCCGCCGCGGCCAGCTTCGCGTAGTCCAGCGCGATGGTGACCCGCGGCTGCCGCGCACCGGTCACCTCGACCTCGCGGACGCCGTCGATCTTGCGCAGCTCCGGCGCGACCTCCCCGGTCAGCGCCGGCGCGAGGGCCTGCGGGTCACCGGTGGTCCCGGCGGCGAGCAGGACGACCGGGAGGTCGTCGGTGGAGCCCGCCGAAACGGTCGGTTCGCTGTTCTGCGGCAGCCGCGCCTTGACCCCGTCGACGACGCGCTGGATCTGCCCGACGGCCGCGTCGATGTCCGTGCCGAATTCGAACTGCGCGGTGATCCGCGACAAGCCCTCCGACGACGTCGAGTTCAGTTCTTCGAGCCCCTTGAGGCCCTGCAGCCCGCCTTCGAGCGGTTCGGTGACCTGACGGTCGACCGCGTCCGGCGACGCGCCCGCGTACGGCGTGATGATCTGCGCCTGCGGGAACTGCAGAGACGGGAACAGCTGTTGCTTCAGCTGCGGCAGAGCGAAGGCGCCGAAGCCGATGACCACCAGGGCGAGCAGCCCGATGAGACTTCGGTTGCGCAGGCTCAGTCTGGCCAGCGTGGACATGACGGGATCCCCCAGAAAGGCGACTCGGGAACGTGCGGATTACCGCGAGCCTTTCATGGCGGAGGGCGGACTGGATTCACACCACGGGTGGAATCGGGGTACGACTTCGGGATGAGGTCATCCCCCGGCCGGTGTCAACTTCGCCGTTCTGTCACCTGATCGGCTTCGCTCTGCGTTTCTTCGTTCACCGATTGTTCCGAAGCGTGTTCGGCGTCACCGTCGGGAGAATCGCCGTTCTGGCGGGGACGCCGGAGCGGGACGGTCGTGCGTTCCCACAGTTTGCGACCCTCTTCGGCGCGGATCCGTTCGCTGGCGCGTTCCATCTCCAGCCGCCGCCATTTCCGGCGCTGGCGTTTCGTCGCCTTGGCGGGCCACAGTTCTTGGATCGCGCTGTTGAAGTACGCGCCGCCGACCACCGCGAGCCCGATGAAGAACATCAGCAGCAGGAACGCGATCGGCGCGGCGAGCGCGCCATAGGTGTAGCCGGTCTGGGTGATCCAGTTCAGGTAGATCCGCAGGCCGATGCTGGAGAGCAGGAACACGACCATGGCGAGCATCGCGCCCGGCAGCCCGCGGTGCCACGGCAGCCTGCGCGGCAGGGACAGCTTGTACAGCGTCGTCAGCGCCAGCACGATCATCACGGCCAGCACCGGGTAGTACAGCGTGCCGACCCAGTACGACACCGTGCCCCGCCAGTCGTTCGGGAAGAACTGGGGGAGCAGGTCCGGGCCGATCGCCAGCAGCGGCAGCCCGACCACCAGGATGACCAGCCCGGCCAGGTACAGCAGCAGCGCGAAGATCCGCTGCCAGACGTCGTTGCGGACGCCGTACTGGTCGTGCGCCACGGTGATCGCGTCGACGAACGACGACATCGCCGACGAGCCCGCCCACAGGGAGATCAGGAATCCGATGGAGACGATCTCGCCCTTGCCGACGAACAGGATGCTGTTGACCGTCGGCTCGATGATGTCGTGGACGGCGTTGTCGCTGAAGATCGTCTTGCTGAAGGTGATGATCCGGTCGTGGACCGCGGTCACGACCTCCTGACCGAACCAGTCGCCGACGAAGCCGAGGCAACCGAGGAGTCCGAGCAGCAGCGGCGGCAGCGACAGCGTCTGCCAGAACGCGGCTTCGGCGGCCTCGGAGAAGATGTTGCCTTCCCAGGCCTTGTTGAGCGTGCGGCTGAGTAGGCGCAACGGGCGCCTGCGGGCCTTCGTGACCTCGGCGGCCGGCTCGTTCCGGCCGTTCTCCTCGCTCATGCAGCTCCTCCGCCGGCGCCGAGCGCCCTTGACAGGGTCCAGCATGGTCCATGTCCGGGCATTCGGCTCGTCACCCCTGGGTTTTCGGGTGAGTAAACCGACAACGGGGGTGGCGCTTCCGGCGTTCCACGGGCCCGGCAGGTAGGCTCACTGGAGTGCCCTCACCTCAGGCGCCGGCGTCGCGGCCGGATACCAAAGTGGGGGTTTTCGCTTGTGACAGGGCGGATGACCAGGGGTTTCGGGTGAGGGAGGAGGGGAACCGGCATGTCGGAAACGGTTGAGCGCAATCGAGGCGAGCTGGGCGCGCCTCCCGCGTCGAAGGACAGCACCGCCCGCCCGCTGCGTGCCTGGCAGCGCCGCGCGCTGACGAAGTACCTGACGAAGAAACCGAAGGATTTCCTGGCCGTCGCGACGCCGGGCGCGGGCAAGACGGTGTTCGGTCTCCGGATCGCCGCCGAGCTGCTGAGCGACCGGACCATCGAAGCGATCACCATCGTCGCGCCCACGGAGCACCTGAAGCACCAGTGGGCCGCCTCGGCGGCGGCCGCGGGGATCGCGATCGACTCGAACTTCCGCAACGGCGCCGGTGCCACCTCACGCGACTACCAAGGTGTCGCGGTGACCTACGCGCAGGTCGCGGCGCATCCGACGCTGCACCGCGTGCGCACCGAGAACCGCAAGACCCTGGTCATCCTGGACGAGATCCACCACGGCGGTGACGCGAAGTCCTGGGGTGACGCGATCCGCGAGGCGTTCACGCCCGCCGTCCGCCGTCTCGCGCTGACCGGGACACCGTTCCGCAGTGACGACTCGCAGATCCCGTTCGTCACCTACGAGCCCGACGGTTCGGGCTTCCAGCGCAGCAAATCCGACCACTCCTACGGCTACGCCGACGCGCTCGCCGACGGCGTGGTCCGGCCGGTCGTCTTCCTCGCCTACTCCGGCGAAGCCTCCTGGCGCACGAGCGCGGGGGAGGAGTTCACCGCGCGGCTCGGCGAGCCGCTGACCGCCGAGCAGAACGCGCGGGCCTGGCGCACGGCGCTCGACCCGGCCGGTGAGTGGGTCCCGGCGGTGCTGCAGGCCGCGGACACGCGCCTCGCGCAGCTTCGCGCCAATGGCATCCCGGACGCCGGCGGCCTGGTGATCGCCACCGACCAGGACTCCGCGCGCGCCTACGCCAAGATCCTGGAGCGGCTCTCCGGCCAGACCCCGACTGTCGTCCTCTCCGACGACCCCAAGGCGTCCGGGCGGATCAAGGAGTTCTCCGACTCGACCGACCGCTGGCTGGTCGCGGTCCGGATGGTGTCCGAAGGCGTCGACGTCCCGCGTCTCGCCGTCGGCGTCTACGCCACGAGCGCGTCGACCCCGCTGTTCTTCGCGCAGGCCATCGGCCGGTACGTGCGCTCGCGCAAACCGGGCGAGACGGCCTCGGTCTTCCTGCCGAGCGTGCCGGTGCTGCTGGAACTGGCCAGCGAGCTGGAGGCGCAGCGCGACCACGTACTCGGCAAGCCACACCGCGAGAAGGAGGGCTGGGAGGACGAACTCCTCGCCCAGGCCAACCGCACCGAGGACGAGCCGGGCGAAGAGGAGAAGGCGTTCACCTCGCTGGGCGCCTCCGCCGAGCTCGACCAGGTCATCTACGACGGCAACTCCTTCGGCACCGCGGTGTTCTCCGGTTCCGACGAGGAGCAGGAGTACCTCGGGCTCCCGGGGCTGCTCGAACCGGACCAGGTCCGCGCCCTGCTGCGGAAGCGGCAGGAGGAGCAGCTCTCGGACGAGAAGCGCCGGAAGCCCAAGGCCGAAGAGGCGGCGCCGGTCGCGCGGCCGCAGTCGGTCAGCGAGCGGCTCGGTGCCCTGCGCAAGGAGCTGAACGCCCTGGTGGGCGTGATCCACCACCGCACGCGGAAGCCGCACGGCGCGATCCACAACGAACTCCGCCGGATCTGCGGCGGCCCGCCGACCGCGATGGCGACGGTCGAACAGCTCGAAGAGCGGATCGTCACCCTGCGTACCTGGTAGCGCCCCGTACCCGTGTAATGAACGGGACTTTCCTTGCAAAATTTGCAAGGAAAGTCCCGTTCATTGCGTCCGGGACTGAACGCGCGGACCGGCGCACATTACGCTGCGCAAGTGGTGGCGGTCACACCGTCAACGGACCTAGACTTCGTACGTCTTGCTACGGCCACGTTGCCAAACCGTGTCCATTTGATGAGGCTTAATCGATTCAGCCGTCTTCCGCGAAACCCGTTCGGCGGCATATGTTGTCGCCCACAACATATGCGCGATGGTGCGACCGGTCCTCCAGGATCGCCGCCCGCGAGCAAGATCCGGAAGGAACGAGGATGCGCAGCAGAACCCTTACCCTCCTCGCCGCGACGGTGGGCGCCGGCCTGGTGCTCTCCGCCTGTGGCGCCAACTCCGCCGACTCGGGCAGCAGCAACTCCTCGCAGTCCGCCCCGGCTCCGGGCGGTGCCGCCGCCGGCGGCAAGGTCGGTGTCATCCTGCCGGAGACCGCCACCTCCGCGCGCTGGGAGTCCTTCGACAAGCCGTTCCTGACCAAGGCGCTCAAGGACGCGGGCTTCGACGCCGACGTCCAGAACGCGCAGGGCGACGTCCAGAAGTTCACCACGCTGGCCGACGGCATGATCGCGCAGAACGTCAAGGTCCTGATCATCGCCGCCATCAACGGCGAGGTCGGCTCGGCCGTCGCCAAGAAGGCGCAGGCCGCGGGCATCCCGACGATCGACTACGACCGCCTGAACCTCGGCGGCAGCTCCGACTACTACGTCTCGTTCGACAACGAGAAGGTCGGCCAGCTCCAGGGCCAGGGCCTCGCCGACGCGCTGAAGGACAAGAAGGGCGCCGAGGTCGTCATGATCGAGGGTGCCCCGACCGACAACAACGCGACGCTGTTCGCCAACGGCCAGAAGTCCGTCCTGCAGCCGAAGTTCGCCAGCAACGACCTCAAGCTCGTGCGCGAACAGGCCATCGACAACTGGGACAACCAGAAGGGCGGTCAGACCTTCGAGCAGATCCTGACCGACAACAAGGGCAAGGTCGACGGCGTCGTCGCCGCGAACGACGGTCTCGCGGGCGCGGTCATCACCGTGCTGAAGAAGAACGGCCTCAACGGCAAGGTCCCGGTCACCGGCCAGGACGCCACCGCGGACGGCCTCATGGCGATCCTGCGCGGCGACCAGTACATGACCGTTTTCAAGCCCATCAAGGAAGAGGCCGAGGCCGCGGCGAAGCTCGCCGTCCTGCTGGCCAAGGGCGACAAGGCGGGCGCCGACGCGCTGGCCACCGGCAAGGCGAAGGACCCGAAGGGCAACCGCGAGGTCAAGTCCGTGCTCCTCGAGCCGAAGCTGACCACCAAGGACGGTGTCAAGGAGGTCGTGACGCAGGGCTACGTCAAGGCGGCCGAGATCTGCGGCGGCGAGCTGGCCGCGGCGTGCACGCAGCTCGGCATCTCCTGACCCGTTAATCCAGACGACCGGGCCGGGGCGTGCTCCCGACAGCGCGCCCCGGCCCGGTTCCCACCCGGGAGAATTCGAGAAACCCCCATGAGCGAACCCATCCTCGAACTGAAGCAGCTGAACAAGAGCTTCGGGCCGGTCCACGTCCTCCACGACGTGGACTTCAACGTGCGCGCCGGTGAGGTCACCGCGCTCGTCGGCGACAACGGTGCCGGCAAGTCCACTTTGGTCAAGTCGATCGCCGGCATCCACGGCTACGACTCGGGCACGGTGAAGTTCCAGGGCGAGCAGGTGCACATCCACGGCCCGCGCGACGCCGCGGATCTGGGGATCGAGGTCGTGTACCAGGACCTCGCCCTCGCCGAGAACCTCGACATCGTGCAGAACATGTTCCTCGGCCGCGAACGCGGCAGCAAATGGCTGCTCGACGAGGCCAGCATGGAGAAGGCCGCGCGCGAGACACTGGCCTCGCTTTCGGTCCGCACCGTGAAGTCCGTCCGCACACCGGTTTCGGCCCTCTCGGGTGGGCAGCGGCAGACCGTCGCGATCGCCAAGTCCGTGCTGTGGGACTCGAAGGTCGTCCTGCTCGACGAGCCGACCGCCGCGCTCGGTGTCGCGCAGACCCGTCAGGTGCTCGACCTCGTCCGCCGCCTCGCGGAACAGGGCCTCGGAGTGGTGCTGATCAGCCACAACATGGCCGACGTCTTCGAGGTCGCCGACCGCATCGCGGTGCTCTACCTCGGCCGTCTCGTCGCCGAGGTGCACACCAAGGACGTCACCCACGGCCAGGTCGTGGAACTGATCACCGCCGGCCGCTCCGGCGACCTCGGCCTTGCCCGCCCCGAAGCCGCCGTCCTGTGAGTGAGAAAGAACCGGAAATGACTGAGACTCCTGCAAAGCCCGCCTCGCCGGAGGGGGGCAAGTCGGCGGCTTCCGCGCTCAACCCGTCGGCGGCCATCACGGACTTCGGCATCGACACGACATCGATGTCAACGGGTGAGGCGATCGGCGACTACTTCTCCCGGCTCAAGGCGGGACAGCTGGGTTCGCTGCCCGCGCTGCTCGGCCTGCTCGTGCTGGTGATCGTGTTCGCCTCGCTGTCGGACACCTTCCTGACGATGAACAACATCGCGAACCTGATGGCGCAGGGCGCCGGCAAGGCGATCATCGCGATGGGCATCGTGTTCGTGCTGCTGCTCGGCGAGATCGACCTGTCCGCGGGCACCGCGTCCGGCGTGACCGCCGCCGTCCTCGCGATGCACTACGTGCGCAACGGAAACCTGCTGGGCGGGATGGGGAACGGTGTGTTCATCACGTTCCTCGTGGTGCTCGCGATCGCCGGTCTGCTCGGGGTGATTCTGCGGATCTGGGCGGGTGTCGGGTTCGCCGTGCTCGCCATCGCGCTGGTGCTCTCGGGAGCGGCGGCCAATCCGTGGATCGAGATCGTGCTCGCGATCAGCGTCGGTGGCGCGATCGGTGTCCTCACCGGGTTCCTCGTCTCGAAGATCGGCATGCCGTCGTTCGTCGTGACGCTGGCGCTCTTCCTCGCCTGGCAAGGTGTCATCCTCCAGTTCATCGGTGAGGGCGGCACCCTCGGCATCAGCACCTCGGACGTGCTGTTCAAGGTCGCCAACGGCAACCTGTCCACGATGGGCAGCTGGATCCTGTTCGTGGTCGCCGCCGGTGGGTTCGCCGCGGTGTCACTGGGCCAGCACTTCTCGCGGCTGAAACGGGGCCTGGTCACCCAGCCGACGCCGATGGTGCTGTTCAAGGTCGGCGCGATCGCGGTCGTCGCGGCCATCGCGACCTATCTGCTCACGATCAACCGCGCGCCCAACCCGAACATCGTGATCTCCGGTGTCCCGTACGTCGTGCCGATCGTGCTCGCCCTGCTGGTGCTCGGTACCTACGTGCTCAACCGCACGCAGTACGGCCGCCACATCTACGCGGTCGGCGGCAACCGGGAAGCGGCCCGCCGCGCCGGTATCAACGTCGAGAAGATCCGCGCTTCGGTGTTCGTCATCTGCTCGGCGGTGGCGGCGATCGGCGCGATCGTCTACTCGTCGAAGGTCGGTTCGGTCGACCCGCAGGCCGGTGGCCTCAACACGCTGCTGTTCGCGGTCGGTGCCGCCGTCATCGGTGGTACGTCGCTGTTCGGCGGCAAGGGCCGGGTCGTCGACGCGGTGATCGGTGGCCTCGTGCTCGCGGTCGTCGAGAACGCGCTGGGCCTGCTGAAGCAGTCGGCGGCGGTGGTCAACATCGTCACCGGTCTGGTGCTGCTGCTCGCGGCAACGGTGGACGCGCTGTCCCGGCGCCGCGCGGCTGCGTCGCCGCGCTGAGTCCGCATGGAATGATGAAGTCCGTGACCAGCACACCCGTTGCACGACCAGACGAGGTGCGCCGGCACAACCGCACGACCCTGCTCCGGTTGCTGCACGTCAGCGGCCCGAGCACCAGGGCGACCCTGGCCACCGAGCTGGGGCTCAACCGCAGCACCATCAAGACCCTCGTCGACGGCCTCGCGGAAGCGGGCGTCGTCGAGGAGAGGGTCCCCAGGCCGGGACGAGGGGCAGGCCGCCCCTCGCTCCTGGTGCTGCCCCAGCCGCACGCGGCGGTGGTGCTCGCGGTCGACCTCCAGGTCGAACACGTGGCGATCGCGCTGGTCGGGTTCGGCGGCCAGATCCTCGGGCGCAACAGCTGGAACCTCCGCGGCCGGATGCGGGAGGCCGACGAGGTGATCACGCACGTGATCGAGTCGACCACCATGCTGGCGGGCGACCTCGGCGTGCAGCCGATCGCCGTGGGGGTGTCCGTGCCCGGCGTCGTCCGCCGGGGCGACGGGCACGTCCACGAGGCGCCCAACCTGCGCTGGACCGACGTGGCGCTCGGGGAACGGCTCGGCGGTGTGCTGCGCGTCCCCGTCCTGGTCGGCAACGACGCCGAACTCGGCGCCATCGCCGAACACCTGCGCGGTGCCGCGCGGGGCTCCTCCGACGCCGTGTACGTCTCCGCCGACGTCGGGGTCGGGGGAGGGATCATCGCGGACGGCTCGTCGCTGCGCGGCGGCTCCGGGTACGTCGGCGAGATCGGGCACATGGCGATCCGTCCGGGCGGCCGTCCCTGCTACTGCGGGTCGAGCGGCTGCTGGGAGACCGAGGTCGGCGAGGCCGCGCTGTGCCGCGCGCTCGACCTGCCCGAGGACACCCCGCGCGGGGCGATCCTGTTCGAGCTGCGGGAACTGGGCCGGGACCCGCACGCGGCCGAAGAGCGGCTCTCGGAGTTCGCGGAATGGCTGACGCTGGGCCTGGTGAACGTGGTCAACCTGCTCGGCCCGCAGCTGGTGGTGCTGGGCGACCTGCTCACCGTGCTGCCCGATTCGGTCGTGCGGTCGGTGGCGGCCGAGGTCCGGCGGCGGAGTCTCGTCAGCCGCGCCGTGGGCGGGACTCAGATCGTGAGTTCCGCGCTGGGTGCCGACGTGAAGCTGCTGGGTGCCGCCGAGGCGGCCTTCGAGATGATCCTGGACACGGTCTAGGTCCGCAGAAGACCGGAGAGCAGGGCCACCAGAGCGGCGAGGGACTTCTCCTTCGCCGCTTCGGGGTCTTCGGCGTGCGCGATCATCAGCGCGGCCTCCGCGCAGGCACTCAGCACCAATTGCGCCAGCTCCGGGATCGGCGCCTCGATCAGCCGCCCGTCCGCGGCGACGCCTTCCAGGATCTCGGTGATCAGGCCCAGCCCGTACCGGTTCTCCAGCTCGCGCCATTCCTGCCAGCCGAGGACGGAGATGGCGTCGGTGAGCGAGATCCGCACCACCTCGGGCCGCAGGCACAGGTCGAGGAAGCGGCTCAGCGCGCCGAGCGCCGCCGCCCACGGGTCGTCCGTCGAGCGCAGGACGTCCTGGAGCTCCTCGGTGATCTCCGTTTCGATCTGCTCGATCACGGCGCGGAACAGCCCCTGCTTGTCCCCGAAGTGGTGATACAGCGCGCCACGGGTGACACCCGCGGCCCGGACGATCTCGTCGGCGGGCACGGCGGCGTAACCCGGATCGGCGAACAGCGTCCGCGCCGCGGTGATGAGCGCGGTCTGCGTCGACTGCGATCGTTCGGTCTGGCTACGTCGTGGCGTGGGCACGCAGGAATTCCACCACCATGCCGCTCAGCCGCTCCGGCTGGTCCTCCGGCACGAAGGTGTACGAGTCCTCGATCGTCTTCAGTTCCGCGTTCGGCAGGACATCCGCGAGCTTGCGGCCCAGCCACAGCGGGAAGTGCCGGTCCTCGGGCGCCCAGACCAGCAGCACCGGCTTCTCGAACGCGGGCAGCCGTTCAGCCGCCGCCAGCGTGTAGCGCTTGTCGATGCCCGCCATGAAGCGGCGCAGGTCGTCGCGGATCTCCGGGCTCCGCCTGCTGGGCAGCAGGTAGGCATCGAGGATGTGCCCGGGCGCCGGATGCTTGATCGCCCAGACGAAGTTCGTGGCCTTCAGCAGCGCTCGTGACCGCATCACCTGCACGAGTGACCAGGTGCCGCCGGGGATCCGCGCCAGCGGGCTCAGCGCCGCGAACATCGGCGGCAGGAACCGCTCGAAGCAGTCCGACGGCGTCAGCACGACCCGGCCCACCCGGTCCGGGGCCGTGGTCATGAGCAGTTGCGTGAGCGCGCCGCCGGTGTCGTTCGCGACCACGGTGACGTCGGTCAGGTCGAGCGCTTCGAGGAACCGCGCGATGAGCGCGGCGACCCCGGGCGGGCTCAGGTCGGCGCCGGGGACCGGGAGGTCGTGCGAGCCCAGCGGCCAGTCCGGGGTCAGGCAGCGGAAGCCGGCATCCGCGACCGCGGGGACCACCTTGCGCCAGAGCAGGCCGTTGGTCAGCAGTCCGTGCACGAAGACCACGGGAGGGCCTTCGCCGCGGTCGCGGTAGCGGATACGGGCGGCGCCGAGGTCCACCTCGTGCACCTCGCCCAGGAGGTCGCTGGTCGTCATGCCGCTAACATACATTCTGTATGTATGTATTTCTAGAGTAAAAACAGGGCGGCCGGCTCTCTCCCTGGGGAGTAGCCGGCCGCCGGTGGTCGTGGACTGGTGGACTACCGCTGAATGTCCGCGGACATTTCTTTGAGCTTCGTTTCGTGTGCGCGGGCGTGGTGACCACAGAAGAGCAACTCGCCACCGGTGCTGAGAATGGCTCGAACCTGGGCTGCAGCTCCACACCGGTCGCATCGGTCGGCAGCGGTCAGTTCGGGGCGGGTGAGCGTCGGTGAAGTCATTGGAGTCTCCCTCCGTCCCGGCACCGGTGACCCGGTGCCATCGATCCAGCTACGACCACTTCGGCACTGATGCCGGAAACGTTCGTTCCCGGCCCCGCCGTGTTCGTGCTTCCACTCTTCCAGACGTTTGGCGACCCGCAAGTGTTCCCGTGCGGGTGTCTCATTTGTCACTGGTAATTACCTCGGATGCCGTAGCGTAATCACGCAACGTAGGAGAAGACTCCCCGCCGAACCGCCTTTTCCCACGTCAGGCACCATGCGAGGGTGGGTATCGCAGTCGTCCGGAGCCGCCTCTCGGCCATGCCGGCTCCGGTCTTGTTCGTTCTCAGCGGAATTTCGATGTACGCCGGTGCGGCCGTCGCCGTAGGTCTCTTTTCGGTCGCCTCACCCGCGGGGGTGGCATGGCTCCGCTGTCTCGGTGCCGCCGTGGTCCTCCTGGCGTGGCGCAGGCCACCCCGTTCCGCGTGGACCGGCCGCACGTTCCTGCTCGCGGGCGCGTTCGGCATCGTCACCGCCGGGATGAACGTGCTCTTCTACGAGGCGATCGCGCGGCTGCCCCTCGGCACCGCGGTGGCGCTGGAGTTCGCCGGGCCCGTCGTGGTGGCGGCTTTCGGTTCGCGGAGCCGTCGCGACGTCTTCGCGCTGCTGCTGGTGGTGGCCGGGGTGATCGCCATCGCGGACGTCCGGCTCGAAGGCAGCCTGCTCGGCGTGCTCTTCGCGCTGGGCGCGGCCGCTGCCTGGGCCGGGTACATCCTGCTCGGGAAGCGGGTGGCGGTCGGCGGGAACGGGATCGACGGGCTGGCCGTCGGGTTCGCCGTCGGCACCGTGGTGCTGTCGCCGCTGGCGTTCGGCACCGGCGCGGTGTGGGGTTCGCCACGTCTGCTGCTGCTGGGCATCGGGGTGGGCGTGCTCTCGACCGTCGTGCCGTACGCCCTCGACCAGGTGGTCCTGCGCAAGGCCGGGCAGGCGCGGTTCGCGCTGCTGCTCGCGTTGCTGCCGGTCACGGCGGGCGTGGTCGGCTTCCTGTGGCTCAAGCAGGTCCCGGCCCTGCCCGAGGCGCTCGGCACACTGGCCGTCGTCGCCGGGGTGGCGCTGCGCTCGCCGAGGAAAGACGATGGCTCGGCGCCGCTCTGAGCGGGATACTGACCAGCCTGTGGCGCTACCACCATCAGGAGGACCAGTGGCCGAGATCCGGCGGGCCGGCACCGTCGAAGAGGTCGTCGCCGCCGAGCACCTGTTCGACGGCCCCGCGGACCGGGCGGCGTCCGAGAAGTTCCTCGCGGGCGAGGAGAACCACCTGCTGATCGCCTACGAGGACGGTGAACCCGCGGGGATGATCACCGGTACCGAGGTGACGCATCCGGACAAGGGCACCGAGATGTTCCTCAACGAACTCGACGTCAGCCCGGACTACCAGCGGCGCGGGATCGGCCGCGATCTGGTCGACGCGCTGGCCGGGGTCGCGCGGAAACGCGGTTGCCGGGGGATGTGGGTCGGCGTCGAAACGGACAACGAGGCCGCGCTGGCGACCTACGCTTCGGCCGGTGCGGCGAACGAAGGGCGGTTCGTCATGCAGTCGTGGACGTTCGAAGACTGATGTCCTCCGGAATCGACGGCGACCGGACCGGTCTGTCCGGTCGCCGCTGGCTGCCCGGCGGCGAGCATCTCGTCGCCGTCGCACGAGCCGAACTCCCGCAGAAGGACGGGCTCGCCGGGCCGTTCGCGACACTGGCCGCCCTGCGCGCGGCGGGTTTCGGCGTCGCGGACCAGGACGAGGTCGCGGCTCTCGGGGGCACCACCCAAGAAGGTCTGGCGCGGGCGATCGGGACGCTGTCGGGAGGACGGCTCGTCGCGGTGCCCGCCACCGGTGACTGGGCGCCGCAGTCGTTGTTCATGCTCCTGGCCGCGCTCTGGCCTCTGCCGCGGGTCGCGCTGATCGCGGAGGTCGACCCGGCCGAATTCGGCGCGCACGACACCCCGGCGCGAGCGCTGCTCGACTACCTCGACACGGGCGTCCCGCCGCTGTGGTCGTCCCGCTGGCGCCCGGCGACCGCGCATTCCGTACTGGTCGCCGGGATGCGGATCGGCGCCGAAGGAACCCTGGTGTCCATCATGGACGGTTATCCGTCCTTGGGGGACAACGGTTTGCACGACCAGCCGGTGGAATGGCTGGCCGCGGCGCTGTACCGGATGCTGATCGTGGTGGCCGACGGCGACACAGGGACCGCCGTCGCCGCGATCACGACGGCAGGTCTGTGGAGCTGAGATCGTCCTTCGCGAAGCGGGAGTGCTTGCGGCCGTAGAGGACGTAGATCAGCAGACCGAGCGCCATCCACGCGGCGAACCGCAGCCAGGTCATCACGTCCAGGTTGAGCATCAGGTAGAAGCACGCCAGCGCCGCCACGATGGGCAGGTAGGGCGAGAACGGCACGGTGAACGGGCGCTCCAGATCGGGGCGGCGCTTCCGCAGCACCGGGACCGCCACCGCGACGATGATCATCGCCGACAGCGCGCCGATGCTGACCATGTCGGCGAGTTCGGAGATCGGCACGAACGCGGCCAGCAGCGCGATCAGCACGGCGCCGGCGATGGTCATCCGGTGCGGGGTTCCCCAGCGCGGATGCGCCGTGCCGAACTTCTTCGGCAGCAGGCCGTCGCGGCCCATCGCGAACCCGATCCGGCCGATCGTCACCAGTTCCACCATCATCACCGACGTCAGCCCGGTGACCGCGCCGAGCGAGATCAGCGCGCCCACCCAGTGCTGCCCGACCCGGTCGAAGGCGTCGGCCAGCGGGGCACCCGTGTCGATTTCGGCGAACGGCACCATCCCGGTCAGCACCAGTGAGACCCCGATGTAGAGCAGGGCGCAGACACCGAGCGCGCCGAGGATCCCGACCCGCAGATCGCGTTTGGGGTTCACGGTCTCCTCGCCGAGGTTGGCGAGCGCCTCGAAACCCGTGTACGCGAAGAAGACGACCGCGGCGGCCGTCACCATCCCGGCGATGCCGTAGACGGACTGTTCGAGACCGAGGACGGCTTGCACGATCGGCTGGTGCAGCGCCCCCGCAGTCTCCGTCGGCGGCTGGGCGGACGGGATGAACGGCGTGAGGTTCTCGCCGCGGATGTAGAACACGCCGACCCCGAGGATCAGCACGCACACCGCGACCTTGACCAGCACGAGCAGATTCGTCACCCGCGCCGATTCCTTGATCCCGATGACGGCGATCACGGTCAGCACGGCGATGATCGCGACCGCGCCGATGTTCACTTTCGCGTCTTCGCCGAACCAGTCGGGCGAAAGTCCCATCAGATTCGCGAGGTACCCGGACCAGCCGCGCGACACGACGGCCGCGCCGAGGGCGAACTCGAGCAGCAGATCCCAGCCGATGATCCAGGCGAACGTCTCGCCGAGCGTGGCGAATGCGTAGGTGTACGCGCTTCCGGCCGTCGGCACGCTGGAGGCGAGTTCGGCGTAACAGAGAGCGGCCAGCCCGGCCACGACGGCGCCGAGCACGAACGACAGCGTGACCGACGGGCCCGCGTGGGTCTTCGCCTCGACACCGGCGAGGGTGAAGATCCCGGTGCCGATGATGATGCCGACCCCGAAACCGATCAGATCGCGCCCGTGCAGGCGTCGTTTCAGCTCACCCGAGTCCTGTCGCTTCAGGACTTCGTCCACGTCCAGAGTTCGCCGCATGAAGGGTCACGCTAGAAGATCGCCGCCCACCTCGCAGATCGGTGGGACGCGCTAGTCCTCCAGGACGACGCCGTTCTCCTGCGCCAGGATCGCCGCCTGCACCCGCGACCGCAGCTCCAGTTTCGTCAGCACCCGCGAAACGTGCGTTTTCACCGTGGTCTCGCCGATGTGCAGCCGCGTGCCGATCTGCGCGTTGGACAGGCCGCCGCCCAGGCACGCCAGGACCTCACGCTCGCGTTCGGTCAGGTCGTCGAGCCCGTCGGGGACGAGGGAAGGTTCGCGGGTCCCCGCGGCGAACGCGGCGATCAGCTTCCGCGTCACCTGCGGGGCGAGCACCCCTTCGCCCGCCGCGACCAGTTTCACCGCCTCGATCAGCCGCGACGCCTCCACCGACTTCAGCAGGAACCCGGCCGCTCCGGCCCGCAGCGCGGCGTGGACGTACTCGTCGAGGTCGAAGGTGGTCAGCACGAGGACTTCGCACAAGCCCTCCGCGATCAGTTCCCGCGTGGCCGCGATGCCGTCGACGCCGGGCATTCGCACGTCCATCAGCACGACGTCCGGCTTCAGCGCCTTCGCCTGCCGGACGGCGGTGGCGCCGTCCGCGGCCTCGCCGATCACCTCGATGCCCTCGGCGTTGCCGAGGATCATCATCAACCCGGCACGGATCGCGCCGTGGTCGTCGGCGACCAGCACTTTGATGTTCCCGTCGCTCAAGACCCCTCCAGAGGCAGTTCGGCGCGGACCAGCCAGCCACCGCCGGACGGCCCGGCGGCGAGAGTGCCGCCCACCGCGGCGGCGCGTTCCCGCATGTTCAGCAGGCCGAGTCCGGTCCCGCCGTCGTCACCCGAGCCGGAGCCGGGACGGAGATCGTTGCGCACTTCGACGGTGAGTATGCCTCCGTGCGCGCGGATGTCGAGCAGCGCCCGCCCGCCCGCGGCGTGCTTGGCCGCGTTGGTGAGCGCCTCCTGCGCGATCCGGTACGCGGTCAGATCGATCGCCGCCGGAAGGGCCGGGGACTCGTCCACGATGGACCCGACCTCGACCGCCAGCCCGCTGGCGCGCGCCGATTCGACCAGTTTGGACAGTTCGGCCAGCCGGGCGGGCGCGGTCGCCTCGATCTCGGGGTTCCCGGTGGCGGGATCCGCGCGCAGCAGCCCGATCATCGCGCGCATCTCCTCCAGCGCGCTCACGCTGTTCTCCCGCACCGATTCCAGCACCTTCCTGGACAGCTGCGGGTCGGCGGTGGACATCGTCAGGGCGGCCTCGGACTGGATGGCGATCGCCGACAGGTGTCCGGCGATGACGTCGTGCAGGTCCCGCGCCATCTTGGAGCGTTCCCCGGCCACCGCGACCTTCCGGTCCATCTCACCGATCTTGGCCAGCTGCACCGCGTTGGCCCGTTCGTTCTCGGCGATGTCCCGCTGCTGCCGCACGTTCGCCGCCCACCACACCGGGGTGACCAGGAACGGCAGCAGCGCGAACGCGACGATGACCGCGGTCCGCCACTGCGCGGTGAAAAGGAGCGCCAGGCAGACCACCCCGAGCGTCCCCAGCGCGGCGATCCCGATCATCAGCCTGCTGGTGCGCCGCGAACCGTAGAGCGTCGCCGCGTACAGGAAGTCCGTGAAGACGACGATGATCGGCAGCGAGGGGCCGAAAGTGGCGTCCACGCCGACCACGACCAGCGAGCACAGCAGTGCCAGCGGGACCCTGCGGCGCAGGACCTGCAGCGAGCACAGCACGGTCAGTTCGGTCAGCCGGATCCACAGTGGCGTCGTGTCCGGGCCGTTGAGCAGTACCTGCATCCCGCTGAGGTAGACGAGGACCCCGAGCACCCACGTACCCGCCGCGATGACGAGGTCCTGCTTCCACAGGGGAAGGTGGCGCAGGCGCGGGAAGAACGTGGGCACCCGTCCATCCCAGCACACCGGGCCGCGCGGCGGGGTCCTACTAACTGATGACGGTGATCTCGTGCCGTACGCCGACGCGGAGCCGCCGGACGCGAGCCAGACTCGGACCGTGAACAAGATCCTGGACTTCATCGCGGAAAACCCCATGGCGGCCGTGGTCGCCGGCGGGGAGATCGGCTTCTGGGTCGCCATCGTCGCCGGCCTGGTGGCCCGCTATCTGTTCAAGCTGAAGCGGACGAGCATCGTGCTCCTGCTCCTGACCCCGGTGATCGACCTCGTCGTCCTGGTCGCGACGGTCATCGATCTGCAAAACGGCGCGAAGGCGAACTTCGTGCACGGTCTCGCCGCGGTGTACCTGGGCTTCAGCGTGGTGTTCGGGCACTCGATGATCAAGTGGGCCGACGTGCGCTTCGCCCACCGGTTCGCGGGCGGGCCGCCACCGCCGCCCAAGCCGAGGGGCCGGGCGAAGGCGCGTGCCGAATGGCATGACTGGTTCAAATGCGTGCTGGCCTGCGGGCTCGCCGCGGGGGTGCTGCTCCTGCTGATCGCCATGGTCGGCGACACCGAGCAGGTCGACCCGCTGTGGGGCTGGCTGCCGAGGCTGGGCGTCGTGACGGCCATCTGGTTCGCCACCGGCCCGCTGTGGCAGGAGCTGTCCCCCAAGGACGACGACCGGGTCAAGGAAGGGGCGCGACGATGATCGAGCTGCTGGGAATCCTCCTGCTGGTGCAGGGCGGGGGCGGGCTGATCAACCGGCTGCTGGGCAGCAGCAACCCGAGCTGGTTCGTCCAGCTCCATCTGCTCCCGCCGGGGATGCACGTCGTGGCGAGCGCGCTGATGGTGGCCGCGGGCGTGGGGGTGCTGTTCTCCGAACGCGCCCGCAAGCAGCGCCGCCGGTCAGAGTGACACGAGCACCTGCAGGACGCCGAGGACGATGGTGACGACCGTCAGCACGACGGTCACCACGGTGAGCCGCGTGACCCGCGCGCTCACCGTGTTCTCGTAGGCGTACCTGGTCTCCTCGTCCATCGCCTCGGCCTGGCGGTCGAGCTGGGCGATGATCCGCTCCACGCCCATGCTGGTGACCAGGCGGCGCTCCAGCGAGTCGACCTCGGGCGGGAGCACCGAATGCAGCATTTCGAGGATGTCGTCGAGTGAGCCCCGGAGCAGCCGGGTGCGGCTCGCGCCCTTCCTGATCGACGCCAGCCATTGGTCGGCCAGCGCCATCCGGATCAGGACCCGTTCGAGGATGAAGAGCATCCCGTGGTCGAGCCCGCCGATGTCGCTGTCGATGCCGAAGTACGGTTCGGCCGCGCCGAACGGGCCGCGCATCAGCTCGTCCTGGCGCTCGACGTACTCGGAATCCTTGCTGTTGAGGCAGACGATCCCGCCCGCCATCGTGTACGCGGCGACGAAGGACCGCGTGCCCCAAGACGGGCCGAGCGCGTCCCTGGCGACCTCGCGGGGTACGAATCGCCAGCCCTCGTCGCTGGTCGCCATCCCGTAGTACGGCCGGGGATCGGCGGCGACCCGCTGGGCGGGCGGATGCCCGTCGTGGGACCGCAGCTCGACGCACCAGCCCTTGCGGCCGAGCCCCTCGCTCAGGCCGCAGCCCTTGGTCAGGTCCTCGAAGATGTGGGTGACGGCCTTGAGCAGCGAGGGGAAGGACTTCTCGCCGTAGCCGCCGTGCAGCCCGGCCTCCCCGTTCGTCGTCTCGCGGCCTTGGAGGCTCTGCAGCACGGCGATGGCGAGATCGAATTCGGCGGCGGGCCCGTCCACGGCCGGTCCGGTGACCGTGGTGGCGAGGACCAGCGTCATCGCGTGATAGGCCGGATGCCAGGTGACGACGAGTTCGCACGGCAGGCTGACCCCGCCGACACGGATCGACAGCCGCGAACCGCCGGTGCGCTTCCGTAGCACGCGACGGAGCGGCGGAGTGGTGTAGCTGGTGAGGAAGTTCTCCGCGGCCGCCCATTCTTCGCCGAGCTTCCCGTCGAGGTGGACCAGCAGGCCGCGATCCCGGCCGCCGTCCAGCACCTTCGCCGCCTCCCGCTCGGACAGCGGGACAGCCCAGGCGAAAGTGAGGAGTACCGCGGTCACGCGCGTTCGCGGCGCAGCAGGGTGACCAGATCCCGGCCGAGATGGCGGCGCAGCGGGCCGGAGGCGTTGACCAGCTCGTCGCGGTCGATGTGCTCGTCGGTGGGACCGAGGTCGTCGAGGACGTGGTAGGTCCACTCCCACTCGGTGCGCCAGCCCGCCGCGGTGGCGTCGGCGGTGACCTCCGCCGGGTCGAGGTAGTGGACGGGGAGCGCCGGGCCATCGCCGTCACGCAACGCCTTGTCGAACTCTTCGCGCGACACGCGGCGGGAGCGGACCTCTCCACCGGCCTCGACGCTGTCGAGGCTGAACGCGCCTTGCCCGATCGGCGACCGGCTGTGGGCCAGCACCAGCGCGCCGCCGGGCGCGGTGATCGCGGCCAGCCGTCGCAGGATCGGCACGACGTCCGGCGTCGGCACGTGCTGGATGACGTGACTGCAGATCACGAGGTCGTACGGACCGCCGCCCAGCTCGGTGATCGGTGAGACGGTGAAGGAGAACGCGGTGTCCTCGACGACGGTCTCGCTCGCCTTCGCGAGCCTGTCCGGGTCGGGGTCCGCGGCGGTGATGTCCGCGGAGAAACCGGCGAGCCAGGGGAGGAGGCGGCCCTCGCCGCAGCCCGCGTCGAGCGCCTTGACCTTTTCGCGCGGGCCGAGGATCCCGGCGAGCTTCCCGGCGACCTTCCCGAGCGCGCGGTCCTCACTGGCCGTCCAGTAGCCGTCGTAGGGCTCGTGCCGTCGGATGAACGTCCCGGTGACGTGGTCGCCGGTGTCCGGGTAGCGGTAGCTCTCGGTCAGCACGTCGCGAATATAGCCGGATTCGCGGGGTTCTCCGGCCCTCCGCGCGGGATTACCATGAGGCGTGGCCACCGGGCCTGTCGCGCTGTACACCGTTGTCGCCGTGGCGCCGTCGGTTCTTTTCTGGTGCGCGCTCAAAGCACCCGCCGTGCTGCGCTGGTGGCGCCGTCGCCGCGAACCGGAGATCCCGGCCGGGCCGCCCATCGAGAAACTCGCCGCCGATCTCCGCCGCGTGCACCGGCTGCTGGCGGAGCTGCCTTCCGGCACCTCCGCTGTCCGCCGATACGGCACCCGGCAGGCGTACGACGCGCTGCTCGTCCAGGCATGCCGGGAGGTCGAGGTCGACCATCGGCTGGACGAGTTGCCGGAGGGTTTCGACCGCGGGATCGAGCGGCTGCGGGTCGAGGAATCCTTGGCCGAACGCGGGTTTTCCGTGTCCTGACGCGTTTGTATCGAAAGTATGCGCGCGGCCGGGAGGCTCGCGGACATGAAGAGGCTGGGACTACTCGCTTCACTTCTGCTGGTGTTCGCCCTCGTCCCCGGGGTCGCCTCCGCCGCGGCCGCGTTCCCGAGGATGGACGCGGCCACGGTCGACGGCTACCGCTGGACGCCGGGTTCGGCCTTCGACGTCTACGGCGCCCGGATCGCCGCGCTGGAGAAAAAGCTCCCGCCGCGCGGCCTGCCGGAGATCCTGTCGTCGGCCAACCGGAAGGCGCGGCCGCTGTGCCACGGCACGTATCTCGCGGCCGCGCTGAAACCGGCGGGATTTTGCTGGGAGGACGCGGGCGACGACAAGACCAACGACTGGATCCCGCAGGGACTGACCGGTTCCGGTGACGCCGACGCGGCGACCGGCAAGGTCGGCGGCAAGCGGGTCGTGGCGACGTCCTGGCACACCCCCGGCGACACCATGGTCCGGCTGTCCTTTGTGGACGCGACCGGACTGGGGTACCGGCACGTCCTGCTCGTCGAGCCCACGTCGGACGACAACTTCGCCGTCGTGCAGGGACACGGGCACGGGATGACCTGGATCGGGAACCGGCTGTTCGTCGCGACGACCGGGGGAGTGGTGCGGGTCTTCGACACGACGCACTTCTGGAAGGTCGACGACAGTTCCGGTGTCGTCGGGAAGGGCCCGGACGGCAAGTACCACGCGGCGTTCTACGACTACGCGATGCCGCAGGTCGGGGCCTACTGGTACCCCGGCGGCGGAACGTGCACCACCGCGACCGGGCCGCGGCCGTGTCTGTCGACGATGTCTTTCGACCACGGTGACAGCTCGATCGTGACCTCCGAACACGTGCCCAAGGCGGCGGGCAGCCGGGTGCTGCGGTGGCCGTTCGACCGCGCGACCGGCCTGCCGAAGCTGTCGGCCGACGGCACCGTGCACGCGAAGGAAGGATTCGTGTCGCCGGTGTGGGGCATGCAGGGAACGGTGGCGCGCAACGGGTACTTCGTGATGACTGGCACCTGCCCCGAGTACGCCGGGGTGGCGGGCGACCATCCGGCGTGCCTGCACGGTGGCGTCGGCGGCACCTCGACGTCGCGGCTGAGCGGGAAGGCTCCGGTGAACTCCCAGAACCTGTCGTACTGGCCGGCGACGGGGGAGCTGTGGCTGATGAACGAGCAGCTCCGGGAACGGGTGACCGTGCACGTCCCGTGGACCACGCTGACCGGCAGGCCCTGAGCTCATGGGGTGAAGGACGCCTGCGCCCAGCTGATGCCCCCAATGCCACATTGGGGGCACTGAGGGCATCGACCGTGACGTGTTCCCGTGTCCTGAAGGCCACCTTTGAGACGTTGACCGTCTCAAAGGTGGCCTTCAGGACAGCCTGCGGAAGTAGCGGCAGGCCCTGAGCTCATGGGGCGAAGTCCCAGCGCGTGGCGCCGTACGGTTCGGCACCCGCCACGCCGATGGCGCGGTGCAGGGTGAGGCGGTACAGGTGCCACGGCGGGGCTCCCGCGCTGGGCGCGCTGAAAGGAGCCGTGAGCGCGTCGCCCTCCACCGTCGCGGGCCAGCCGCCCGTCCGGTAGACCGCCGCCACCCGCTCCATCGTCGCGGTGTCGGTGACCCGGTGCGCCTCGCCTTCCAGCGTGAGGTCGATTCCCCGCAGGCGCACCGAAACGGCGCATGCCGGGTTCACCGCCAGGTTGCGGGACCGGCGGGTGCCCGGCCCGCCCTTGAAGTACAGGGTGTCGTCCACCCAGACGGCCCCGACACCCGCCGAATGCGGCCGCCCGTCGGGTCGCACGGTCGTCACGAAGAAGGTCAGGTCGGCGGTGGGGGTGTCCTCGGCGAGGATGTCGCGGGGACGGCTCCAGGGCAATTCCGCGGAGCCGTGGCGGTCGAGGTTCTTGGTCGCGTGAGGTTTCGTCATACCCACGCGTCGAACGGGCGGGCCGCGAATCGACAGCGAACGCGAAAAACGGCTTGGGGTTCGGCGCGACACACCGGGAACTCAACGGCGTTTGCCGTTGCCGACTGGATTGACGACAACCGAGCGGACACGAGTGCAGCGTTCTCCGAAGTTGACTCTCCGGGTGTCGGCTGCCGCCAGGCTGGCTGGTCTTGTGCTCTTCCGCGTGCGCTCGATCAGGTCTCGTGCGACGTGCATCGCGGAAGCCGCATCCTTTTGCCTGGTGAGTCGGCATAGTTCTGCGAGGAGAGCTGCCCTCTTCAAGCCGCGTTGTGCCTGTACGCGTGGAGGCTGACAGTAGCTGTCGAGCACGGCGCGGATGCGCTTGATCGGGACCGGTTTGGAAGTGATACCGCGGTCAGCGGACGCATTGTCATTTGCGGCGTTGGTTTTCTTCTGCCTGATTGGTCTACACGGGCCGACCACAGCCAGCTTCCTGCGGCGTTGAGCTGCCGTTTCCCGATTGCCTGCCACAGATGCACCTCCCCGTCGTTGCACAACGAGTCGGTGGAAGATCGAGTGACGTTACGAGCGAAACGCGAAAACCCCGTCACCGGAAAACGGTGACGGGGTTCTTCGTGAGCCTGGGACCTAGTCCAGGTAGTCGCGCAGCACCTGCGAACGCGACGGGTGACGCAGCTTCGACATCGTCTTCGACTCGATCTGCCGGATGCGCTCACGGGTCACCCCGTACACCTGGCCGATCTCGTCGAGCGTGCGCGGCTGGCCGTCGGTGAGGCCGAACCGCAGCCGCACCACACCCGCCTCACGTTCGGACAGCGTCTGCAGCACCGACTGGAGCTGGTCCTGCAGCAGCGTGAACGACACCGCGTCGACCGCGACGACGGCCTCGGAGTCTTCGATGAAGTCACCGAGCTGCGAGTCGCCCTCGTCGCCGATGGTCTGGTCGAGCGAGATCGGCTCGCGGGCGTACTGCTGGATCTCGAGGACCTTCTCCGGGGAGATGTCCATTTCCTTCGCGAGCTCTTCGGGGGTGGGCTCGCGACCGAGGTCCTGCAACAGCTCACGCTGTATACGGCCGAGTTTGTTGATGACCTCGACCATGTGCACCGGGATACGGATGGTGCGGGCCTGGTCGGCCATCGCGCGGGTGATCGCCTGACGGATCCACCAGGTGGCGTACGTGGAGAACTTGTAGCCCTTGGTGTAGTCGAACTTCTCGACCGCGCGGATCAGACCGAGGTTGCCCTCCTGGATCAGGTCCAGGAACGCCATGCCACGACCGGTGTAGCGCTTGGCCAGCGAGACCACGAGCCGGAGGTTCGCCTCCAGGAGGTGGTTCTTCGCCCGCTCACCGTCACGCACGATCCACTTGAGGTCGCGCCGCATCTGGGTGACGAGTTTCTCGCCCTCCTCCTCGGCGTTGCGGACGCGTTCGGCGGCGTAGAGCCCGGCCTCGATGCGCTTGGCGAGCTCCACCTCCTCCTCGGCGTTCAGCAGGGCGACCTTGCCGATCTGCTTGAGGTACGCGCGGACCGAGTCGGCCGAAGCGGTGAGCTCGGCGTCCTTACGGGCCTGGCGCAGCGCCTCGGACTCTTCCTCGTCCCAGACGAAGTCCGGGTTGTCGGAGGTCTTTCCGGCGTTCTTGTCGGTCGAGGTGCGGCGACCGCGGGGAGGCGTCTCTTCGACGTCCTCCTCGGACTCCGCGTCCTCTTCCGTCTCCTCGGTGACGGTCGCATCGACGACGTCCACCTCGACCTCTTCGAGGTCGGACAGATCCGGGGTTTCGAGGTCGGCTTCGTCGAGCTCGCCAGGACCGTCTTCCGGTTCGCCGTCTTCGGTCTTGGCGCCCTTGGTGGTGGGTTTCTTGGCCGGAGCCTTCTTCGCCGGGGCCTTCTTCGCGCCTGCCGCCTTGGCGGCGGTCTTGCGCGCAGCGGGCTTCGCCTCGCCGGTGGCTGCCTCGTCGGCCGGCTCGCCGGTTGCGGTCGCTGTCTTCGTCCCGCTTCGGGTTGCGGTTCTTGCGGCTGCCACTTACGCCCTTTCGCAGCGGTCGAACATGACGAGCCGAGGCGTGATGGTCTCGGCTGCCTCAAACTTCGGGGAACACCCCTCGGCCTGCGGTTTCCCTCGTTCTCGTGGGTGCCGCCGCCGTGGGCCGTGTTCCATTGTAACGACGATACGTGACAGCGTCGCGGCGCGGATCACCACCCGGCGGGCGCGACACGCCGTCCGACCCGCCGAAGTGACATCCGTGGGACGGATGTCAGCACGGGCGCGTCAGTGCTCGATGCCCTCCGCGGCGGCGGCCGCCGCGCCGACGATGCCCGCGTTGTTCTGCAGGGACGCGACGAGCACCGGCGTGCGGATGTCCAGCAGCGGGACCCACTTGTGCGACTTCTTGCTGACCCCGCCGCCGACGATGAACAGATCCGGCCAGATCAGGTTTTCCAGCACGGTGAGATACCTGTTCACCCGTTCCGCCCATTGGGGATACGACAGGTCCTCGTTGTCCTTCACCGACGCCGCGGCCTTCTTCTCCGCGTCGAAACCGTCGACCTCGATGTGGCCGAACTCCGTGTTGGGCACGAGCTTGCCGTCCTGGAAGACCGCGCTGCCGATGCCGGTGCCGAAGGTCAGCAGCGCCGTCACGCCACGCCGCGCGACCGGGTCGCCCCAGCGGATCTCGGCCATGCCCGCGGCGTCGGCGTCGTTCAGCATCGCGATGTCGTCCACGCCGCGGCCGAGGCGCTTGGCGAACAGGGCGTCGGCGTCGGTGCCGATCCACTTGTGGTCGATGTTGGCCGCGGTGTGCGCGACGCCCTTCTTGACCACCGCGGGCAGCGTGACTCCGACGGGCCCGTCCCAGCCCGCCTGGCCGGTGATCTCCGCGACGACGTCCGCCACCGCCTCGGGCGTCGACGGCTTCGGCGTGTCGAACCGGATCCGGTCGCCGATCAGCTGTCCCTCCGCCAAGTCGACCAGCGCGCCCTTGATCCCGCTGCCGCCGATGTCGATACCGAAACCTCGGGTCGCCTCCACCACGGACGTGGTCCCTTCTCGCACGATTCAGAAGCCTGCCTCGGAGACTTTAACCGGATGTGGTGACATGGCGGACGTGGGAGTTGACGAGACGTTGCTGAAGGGTGTCGCCGAGCGTGTCGCGGGCGAGGCCGCCGAACTGGTCCACGAGGCCTGGACCGGGATGAACGCGGGCCGCGAGGTGCGAGTGGACACCAAGTCCGCCGACACCGACGTGGTGACCGCGGTGGACCACGAGTCGGAACGGCTGGTGCGCGCGCGGCTCGCCGAACTGCGCCCGGACGACGCCGTGCTCGGCGAGGAGGGCGGCGGGGTCGCCGGCGACGGGGTGACGTGGGTGGTCGACCCGATCGACGGGACGGTGAACTTCCTCTACGGCCTGCCGTGGTTCGCCGTGTCGGTGGCCGCGCAGGTCGGCGGGATGTCGGTGGCGGGCGCCGTCGTCGAACCGGTCAGCGGGCGCCGCTGGACCGCCGCGCGCGGGCAGGGCGCGTTCCTCGACGGGCGGCCGCTGTCGGTGAACTCCCCGGATCGGCTCGATCTGACGCTCGTCGGCACCGGATTCGCCTACAAGGTCGAACGGCGTACGAAGCAGGCCGGGTTCGTGGCGGAACTGGCCACCCGGGTCCGCGACATCCGGCGCAACGGAGCTGCCTCGCTTGACCTGTGCGCGGTCGCGGCGGGCTGGCTGGACGCCTACGTCGAGCACGGCCTCGGGCAATGGGACTGGGCCGCGGGAGCGCTCATTGCCGCCGAGGCGGGAGCTCTGGTCTCTCTTCCGGGTGAAGACGCCGAGCTGGGACCGGACGCGACCTTCGCGGTGGCGCCTTCGATCGCGACGCCGCTACGTCAGGCGCTGATCGATTCTGGAGTGGGCGTGATCTGAGGGCTCAGCAGGGGGCTTCGCGAGCGGCCTTCAGCAAAGCCTGGTCGATCACCGGCGCGCCGCCGCCCGCCGACTGCTCACCGCCGCCGCTGCCCTGCTGCGCCTTCGACCACTGCGTGAGCTGGTCGAGGACCTTGCGGGCCTCCGCCTTCGGGCGGATGTCGCCGAGCAGGGTGCCGGTGGTGAGCGTGACCGAAGCGTCCTTGCGGTTGTCCTTGACCAGTTCGGCGCACGGGACCACCAGGCTCAGCGTGCGGGCCGCGGCCGCGCCGTTCTCGCCGAAGCGGATCTGGCCGCGGCATTTGGCTTCCGCGTCCTTGTAGGCCGGGTCGCTGGCGGGTTCGACTATCTGGGAGAAACCCAGCTCCCTGAGCGTGTTGGTGGCGATGCCGCCCTGTCCGCGGACCTGGGAGCCGTTGAGCACCTGGACGGCGACCTTGTCCGGCGGGACCGGCGCGCGGTCGTCCAGTCCGTCGTGCGCCATCTGCGAGTAGGTGACACCTTGCTGCGGCACGGGCGGCGGATCGCAGCGGACCCTGGTGTCGATATCGGACCTGCCCGCCACGACATTCACCCAAACGATCACCGCGCCGAGCGCCAGCACCCCGATCACGATGAGTGCGGGCAGCGGCTTGTGCTTGCGGTACGGCCTCGCCCCGCGGTCCCCGATGCCGTTCCCCGACGCCACCTGCCAGTCCCTTCCCCAAAGCCCGGATCCCCGGACGGTGCTTCATCTCACCATCGTGTCCGATCAGCCTAGGCGTTGCGGCGAAGCTGAGCGGCGCGGGCCTCCGGATAGCACCACGTGACGACCGCTCCGGGCAAGCGGCCGAGCCCATGGGGTGAGGTTCCCGACGCGGGGGCAACCCATTCGGACGACAGGCGTCTCAAGACCGGGTTCCCCCTGTTGGGTGACGTAATCGCAGCAATGTCTGACTCGTTGCAGAGCCGGTATCGGCGTGAGCTACCCTTCGCGGGCTCAGGCGGCAGTAAGAGGCGCAAAAGAGAGACCTCGCTCACTGCCCAGTCGGGCACAAACAGGGGCGCTGGGACGTTAACCAGCGGCACGAAGGACTCACGAGCCGCGCGCTCGAGGGTCCGGGCCATCTGACATCGAAAGCATCGCAGGGGTGAGGGACAAATGGCGACCGACTACGACGCTCCGCGCCGCAGCGAAGCCGACGAGCTGGCCGAAGACTCGTTGGAAGAGCTGAAGGCACGGCGCAACGAAAACCAGTCCGGCGTCGTGGACGTCGACGAGGACGCGACCGCCGAAAACTTCGAACTGCCGGGCGCGGACCTCTCCGGACTTTCCGGTGAGGACCTGACCGTGAAGGTCGTGCCCAAGCAGGCCGACGAGTTCACCTGCTCCGTCTGCTTCCTGGTGCATCACCGCAGCAGGCTGGCGGAGGAGAGTGGCGGACGGCTCATCTGCCGCGACTGCGCCTGAGCCTACGGGCACAGGGGACGGCGCGACAGGGGTTTCGGGATCTGAACAGGAATAAGGGGGCCGGCCGCGAGGCCGGCCCCCTTTCCTGTGCCAGGGTGTTTTCTAGGACTTCGAGGCGGGCTGGCGGAGCAGCGCGGCCACCCTCTCCGGGTTCCGGGTGCTGAACAGCCAGTACGGCGTCGGGTCGTCGGGATCGGTGAGCCAGACCCGCACGACCGGGCCGACCCAGCCCCGGTGCAGCACGAAGGCCGCCGGATCCGCGTCGCGGCCGAGCGCCTTCCGCTTCGCTTCCTTGTCGATCACGTCGACGTCGCCGACGAACTTCAGCGGCAGATGCGCGTCGCGCAGCCACAGCTCGGGCTCGTCCCCTCCGGTCACCCGCACGCGGGACCGGCCGAGCGAGACCATCAGCGCGATCACCGCGGGGATCAGCACCACGTACGGCAGCCAGCCGCGGAGCCCGGGATAACCCATGTCGATCTCCGCCGCCAGCAGCCCGCCGCCCAGCAGCGGCAACGGCCAGCCCCACCACGGGACGTAGAGCCGCTCTGAATGCTTGACGGCGCCGCCTTCGGCCGTGTTCACGCTTTCACCCACGTGTTCAGGGTAGTCTCGCCGCCCGTGTCCACCGTTCAGGTACTGCTTTCCCGGATCGATCCTTCGGTCCCCCTTCCCGCCTACGCGCGCCCCGGCGACGCGGGCGCCGACCTCGTCACCACTTCGGATCTCGTCCTCGCGCCCGGTGAACGCGGCGTGGTCGGAACGGGCGTCGCGATCGCCCTCCCGCCCGGGTTCGCGGGTTTCGTCCACCCTCGCTCGGGCTTGGCGGCCCGTGTCGGCCTCTCGGTCGTCAACACCCCGGGCACGATCGACTCCGGGTACCGCGGTGAGATCCGCGTCTGCCTGATCAACCATGATCTCTCCGAGAAGGTCGTGCTCACCCGCGGCGACCGGATCGCGCAGCTGGTCGTGCAACGGGTCGAACAGGCCGAATTCGTCGAGGTCGCCGAACTCGAGCCGTCCGAGCGCGGCGAGGGAGGGTATGGCTCCACGGGCGGACACGCCACACTGGGAGCCGGAGCCAGGGAAGGAACGGAGAACTAGTGGGGATTTTCGGACGCAAGCGCGAGGCCAAGCCCAGCGGACGGCACGCCGCGCCCGAGGCCGAGGACCGCCCCGGCGTCGACAGCGCGGACAGCGGCGAGGAGATCGAGGCCCAGCTGTCGGAGACCGCGGACGGCCCCTTCGACGTCGCGGACGCGCCCGAGGACGGCATCCCGAGGATCGACCTCGGCTCGGTCAAGGTGCCGGTACCCGACGGTTCCCAGGTCCAGGTCGAGATGGACCCGGACAGCGGCGGCGTCCGCGCGGTGCACGTCGTCACCGAACAGGGGCAGATCACCGTCAGCGGTTACGCGGCACCCCGGTCCGGCGGCCTCTGGAAGGACGTCAGCACCGAGCTCACCGAGCAGCTGCGGGCCGACGGCGCCAAGGTCTCGGTCGGCATGGGGGAGTGGGGACTGGAGCTGTCCGCGATCGTCGGTGACGTCGCGCTGCGGTTCGTCGGGGTCGACGGACCGCGCTGGATGCTCCGCGGTGTCATCGCCGGACCGCAGTCGCAGGCGTCGCAGGCGCCCGCGGTGCTGCGCGAGATCGTGCGGCACACCATCATCGACCGCGGTGACGCGCCGATGCCGGTCCGCACCCCGCTGACCATCACGCTGCCCGACGCCGTCGCGCAGCACATCGCCGAGCAGCAGGCTTAAGAACGGGCCCGCAGCCAGGCCAGCACGGTCGCCCGGCCCAGTGATTCCCGGTCCGCGCCGAGGGCGGTGAGCGTCGACTCGCCGACCTCGGCGCGCGGCAGGGCGTCCGCCCAGGCGCGGGCGACCCCGGCCGGATGGATCGGATCGTCCACGCACGCGCCGATCCCCGCGGGCACGTCGAGGCCTTTCAGGTCTTCGAGCGCCGGGGCGGGATGGGCCGCCGCCGTCTGCAAGCTCGCCGCCAGTCCGGCACCGTGCCGCCGCCACGCGCGGCCGAGTTCCGCCGAAAGCCACTCCGGCACGCCGTCCGCCGATTTCGCCAGCGCGCCGTCGACCCCGTTTTCGGCCACCAGATCCGCTGACAGTCGCGCGGCGAGCGATGCGGGTGCTTGCCCGGCGGGGCCGTTCCAGGCCGGGAGCGCGGCGAGCAGGCCGGTGCAGCGGCCCGGATTGCGCGCCGCCCACTCCGCGGAGAGATGCGCGCCGAACGAGATGCCGCCGACGAGCAGCGGACCGTGCTCGCCGGCCAGCCTGTCCAGCTCCTCGAGATAGCCGTCCGCGAGACGGTCTCCCGGGGGAGGCGGCGGGGCGAGCAACCGGATGCCCAGAGCCCGCAGCGGACCGGAGAACACGCTGCGCACGAACACTTCGTCGGACCCGGTGCCGGGGAGTACTACTGCCGTCGTAGGCGGAATAGCGGAGGTCACGTTGCGATCTTCTCCCAAACCGGTTGTCCTGGTCGGTACACAGTTACGCTGGATTACGCACGGGCCGTTCAAGTCGGGGGCCCCGGAGCACAGGAGCACCGTTATGTCCGCCAAAGACGGCGGCTACTTCAGCCGGTTGGTTCGCAAGCTGACCAGCGACGTCGAGGATCTCGACGCCGACGACCTGTCCGAAGAATCCGAGGCCGGCGGCGCGCAGCGCGCCTGTGACTGCCGGTCGGGTCAAGAGGTGACGGTGCTCGGCAGACTCCGCAGCGTGGAGCTCTGCCCGACCAACGAGGCCGCGACACTGCAGGCCGAGCTGTTCGACGGCACGCAGGGTGTGACGCTAATCTGGCTCGGACGCCGCCGGATCCCCGGAATCGAACCCGGGCGAACCATCAAGGTGCGCGGCCGGATGGCCGAACGTGATGGTCAGAAGGTGCTTTACAACCCTTATTACGAACTTCAGAGCCCTGTGAGTTGATCCCGTATCGTGACTGAACCCGCCGGCGGCGAGCAGAAGAACACCGGGAAACCGGACGACGACGACAAAAAGCCTCAGCCCACCCTGCTGGAACAGATGGGTGGGCTGTCGGGGCTGTTCTATTCCTCGCTGCCGGTCATCGTGTTCGTGATCGCGAACGCCATCTTCGGTCTCACGGTGGGCATCTGGGCCGCGGTCGGCAGCGCGGTGGCGATCACCGTGCTGCGGATCGTCCGCAAGGAGCCGCTGCAGCCCGCCATCTCCGGGTTCTTCGGGGTGGCGATCGCGGCGTTCATCGCCTACCGGACCGGATCGGCCAAGGGCTTCTTCCTGTTCGGCATCTGGACGAGCCTGGTCTACTTCGGGGTCTTCGTGCTGTCGATCGTCGTCCGCTGGCCGCTGGCCGGCGTGGTGTGGAACGCGCTCAACGGCAGCGGCCACGCCTGGCGCAAGGACAAGAAGTCGCTGATCGCCTATTCGATCGCGACCGGTGCGATGGCACTGATCTTCGGCGCCCGGTTCGTCGTCCAGCGCTGGCTCTACGACGAGGACTACACCGGTTGGCTGGCCTTCGCGAAGATCGCGATGGGGTACCCGCTGTACGCGCTCGGCCTGCTCGCCGTCGTCTGGGCGGTGCGGCGGTCGGACAAGCACCTCAAGGCCCTCGCGGAAGAAGCACCCGCCGAGGAGACCGACGAAGAGGTCGAGGCGCGCCTGCGCGCCAAGTACGCGCAGGCGCCCGACTCGGCCTAGTAACCCTGCTTTCTAGTAACCCAGAGCGGTCCGGATCTCCGGCTCCACGTCCGACGTCGCCACGAACAGCAGCTCGTCACCCGGCTCCAGCGGGTCTTCGGGCTGCGGCACGATCACCCGGTCACCGCGCAGGATCGTCACCAGTGCGGCGTCACGCGGCAAGTTGATCTCGCTGACGGCCTTGCCCGCCAGCGGGGTCTCCTCCGGGAGGGTGAGCTCGACCAGGTTCGCCTGGCTCTGCCGGAACGTCATGAGCCGCACCAGATCGCCGACGCTCACCGCCTCCTCGACCATCGCCGCGAGCATCCGCGGGGTCGACACGGCGACATCGACGCCCCAGGCGTCGTTGAACAGCCATTCGTTGGCCGGGTTGTTCACCCGCGCCACCACCCGGCGCACCGCGAACTCGGTCTTCGCCAGCAGCGACACCACCAGGTTCGCCTTGTCGTCACCGGTCGCGGCGATCACGACGTCGCACTGCTCGATCCCGGACTCCTCGAGGATCGACACCTCGCACGCGTCGCCCAGCACCCAGTCCGCCTGCTCGACGGTGTGCGGCTCGAACTGGTCGGCCTCGCGCTCGATGAGCATCACCTGGTGGCGCCCGTCGATCAGCTCCGCGGCGATCGACCGGCCCACCGCGCCCGCCCCGGCAATCGCGACCCGCATCAGTTCTCCTCTTCCGGTTCGCGAGCGGCGACGGTGGTCACGTCGCTGACAGTGCCCGATTTCGCGGCTACGTACACGACGTCGTCGGCCTGGATCACGGCCTTGGCGTCGGGCAGTACGGCGGTGCCGAACCGCATGATGAACGCGACCCGCGCGCCGGTGGTGTCCTGCAGATCGCGCACGCTGTGCCCGATCCACCCTTCGTGCAGCGGGAGCTGCAGCAGCGCGACGCTGCCGGACGGGTCCCGCCACTCCGAGGCGACGCCGTCGGGAAGCAGGGTTCGCAGGAACCGGTCGGTCGTCCACGGGACGGTCGCCACGGTCGGGATGCCCAGCCGTTCGTAGACCGCCGCGCGCTTGTGGTCGTAGATCCTGGCGACGACCTTGTCGATGCCGAAGTTCTCCCTGGCCACCCTCGCCGAGATGATGTTGGAGTTGTCGCCACTGGACACCGCCGCGAAAGCACCCGCGCGTTCGATCCCGGCCTCGATCAGCACCTGGCGGTCGAATCCGACGCCGACCACCTGCTGACCGTGGAAATCACTCCCGAGCCGCCGGAACGACTGCCTGCTCTTGTCGATGACGGCGACCTCGTGCCCCAGTCGCTCCAGCGCCGCGGCCAGGGATGCGCCGACCCGGCCGCATCCCATGATCACCACGTGCACGCCCTGCCTCCTTAGTTCGCGGACGTTTCACCCGTCCGCAGGTACCCAGACACACCAGCGCCGAACCTACCGTGAGCACCGCCCGTTACGCTTCTGCGGTGTCGAAGTTCCCGACCGTATTGAAGCGGCTCGTCCTCGGACGTCCATTCCGGAGTGACCGCCTCTCGCATACGCTGCTGCCGAAGCGCATCGCGCTGCCGATTTTCGCGTCCGACGCGTTGTCGAGCGTCGCCTACGCGCCTGAGGAAATCTTTCTGACGCTCAGCGTCGCCGGCTTGTCCGCGTACGCGTTCGCGCCCTGGATCGGGGTCGCCGTCGCGCTCGTCATGCTGGTCGTGGTCGCTTCCTACCGGCAGAACGTGCACGCCTATCCCAGCGGCGGCGGTGACTACGAAGTCGCCAACACCAACCTCGGCGGCAAATTCGGGCTCACCGTGGCCAGCGCGCTGCTGGTCGATTACGTGCTCACCGTGGCGGTTTCGACGTCGTCCGGCGTGGCGAACATCGGTTCGGCCATCCCGTGGGTGGCGCAGCACAAGGTGATTTTCGCCGTCGTCATCGTGGTCGTGCTGACCGCGCTGAATCTGCGCGGAGTTCGCGAATCGGGCAAAACCTTCGCCATCCCGGTCTACGGATTCATCATCGGCATTCTCGGCATGGTGATCTGGGGGCTGATCGAGGCGGCCTCCGGCGCCGACATGCGGGCCGAGAGCTCCTCCTTCGAGCTGCACGAAGAAGCCTCCTTGACCGGTTTCGCGTTCTTCTTCCTGCTGCTGCGGACGTTCTCCTCCGGCGCCGCGGCCCTGACCGGGGTCGAGGCGATCAGCAACGGCGTCCCCGCGTTCCGGAAGCCGAAATCGAAGAACGCCGCGACCACGCTGCTGATGATGGGCGTGCTCGCGGTGACGATGCTGGTCGGCATCATCACGCTGGCGATCATCACCGACGTCAAATTCGCCGAGCACCCGGAAACCCAGCTGACGGGCACCCCGGCGGGCTACGAGCAGAAGACGATCGTCGCGCAGATCGCGCAGGCGGTGTTCTCCGACTTCACACCGGCGTTCTACTACATCTCCTTCGTCACCGGCATCATCCTGCTGCTGGCCGCGAACACCGCGTTCAACGGCTTCCCGGTGCTCGGCTCGATCCTCGCGCAGGACCGGTACCTGCCGCGCCAGTTGCACACCCGCGGCGACAGGCTGGCGTTCTCCAACGGCATCCTGTTCCTCGCGGCGTTCGCGCTGGTGCTGATCATCGCGTTCGACGCCGAGGTCACGAAGCTCATCCAGCTCTACATCGTGGGCGTGTTCGTCTCCTTCACGATCAGCCAGGCGGGCATGATCCGGCATTGGAACCGCTTGCTGGCGAGGGAGACCGACCCGGCGGTGCGGCGGCGGATGCGGCGTTCGCAGACGGTCAACGCCGTCGGGCTCACGATGACCGGAACCGTGCTGATCATCGTGCTGATCACGAAGTTCCTGCTCGGCGCCTGGATCGCGATCGCGGCGATGGTGGCGATCTACATCCTGATGACCGCGATCCGGAAGCACTACGACCGGGTCGCCGAGGAATTGCGCGAAATGGACCGGAAACCGGTCGTACTGCCTTCGCGCAACCACGCGATCGTGCTGATTTCGAAACTGCACCTGCCGACCCTGCGTGCGCTTTCCTACGCCAAGGCCGTGCGGCCCGACGTCCTCGAAGCGGTCACCGTGAACGTCGACGACCTGGAGACGCGCAAACTCGTCCAGGAATGGGACGACCACAATTTCAAGGTGCCGCTGAAGGTGATCGAATCGCCGTACCGCGAGATCACGAAGCCCGTGCTGGACTACGTGAAGCGCGTCCGTGGCGACAATCCGCGCAACGTGGTGACCGTGTTCATCCCCGAGTACGTGGTCGGGCACTGGTGGGAGCAGGTGCTGCACAACCAGAGCGCGCTGCGGCTCAAGGGACGCCTGCTGTTCCAGCCCGGTGTCATGGTGACCAGCGTGCCCTGGCAGCTCGAATCGTCGGAAAAGGCGATCAAACGCGACCGGAAGGCGCGCCCCGCGGCGGGCGACGTGCGGCGCGGTTTCTCCCCCGTGGTCAAGCAGACCGAAAAGCCGAAGGACAAGGAAAAATCAGAATGAGTGTGGACGCGTCGACCGGTACGTGGCTCGGACGGACGATCGAGCTGGAGGTCGGCGCGGTGGCGCACGGCGGGCACTGCGTCGCGCGGGCGGAGGGCCGGGTCGTGTTCGTGCGGCACGCGCTGCCCGGCGAGCGGGTGCTGGCCTCGGTCACCGAGGACAAGGGCGGCGCGTTCTGCCGCGCCGACGCGATCGAGGTCCTGGAGGCCTCACCGGAACGCGTGGAGCCGCCGTGCCCGCTCGCGGCGCCGGGGGAGTGCGGCGGCTGCGATTGGCAGCACGCCACCCCCTCTCATCAGCGTGAACTCAAGGCCGCGGTGGTCATGGAGCAGCTGAAGAGGCTGGCCGGGATCGAGCGCGAGGTCGTCGTCGAGGCACTCGAGGGCGGCCCGCTGGACTGGCGCAGCCGCGTCCGGCTCGTCGCGGGCAAGGACGGCCGCGCGGGCTTCCGGGCACACCACAGTCACCGCGTGATCCCGATCGACGACTGCCCGATCACCGTCCCCGGCGCGCTCGACGACGTGGTTTCGCGCAAATGGCGGCCCGGCAGCGAAATCGAGGTCACCAAGGACGGCGAGGGACACGTGCACCTTCGCGACCTGTCGACGGTCCACGGGAAGACCAAGTCGCGGCAGCTCGCGGGCGGCCTCGCCGTCCAGCACGCCGCCGGCCGCGACTGGCGCCTCGACGCCCACGGCTTCTGGCAGGTCCACCCGGCCGCCGCCGACACGCTCGCCGCCGTCGTCGCGGAATGGGCCGAAGCCCCGCGCGATGGCGTGGCGTGGGACCTGTACGCCGGTGTCGGCCTCTTCGCGTCGGTGCTCGCTTCGCAGGTGGGCCCGCGCGGACGTGTCCTGGCCATCGAATCCGGCCGCCGCGCCGTGTCGGACGGCGAGGAGAACCTGGCCGACCTCCCGCAGGTCCGCTGGCGCTCCGGCCGCGTCGAACACCTGCTGGCCGACGCCCCGAAACCCGTCGACGTCGTCGTCCTCGACCCGCCGCGCAAGGGCGCGGGCAAGGCCGTCGTCGAGTCCATTGTGGAAGGTTCGCCGGACCGGATCGTCTACGTCGCGTGCGACCCGGCGGCACTGGCCAGGGACATCGCGTTGTTCGCCGGGCACGGGTACCGGCTGGTGGACCTGCGCGCTTTCGACGCGTTCCCGATGACGCAGCACGTCGAATGCGTTGCGTTGTTGCAATAACGGCCTATTTGTAGACCGTCGGAATGGATCGGCTTCTTTCGGCTTGTCCGGTTGCCGGGTGCTCGTCATCCTGGGTTTCGTGTTCGAATTTCGGGAAACGAGATCTCTTGCTCTGGTAATCGATGATCGCGGCGGAAAAGGCTGACCCGTGCTCCCCTCGATGCTTCCGCCCGGTATCGCCACACAGGAGGTCAGCTACCGGAGCTGCCGGAAACAGGTCATCTACACGGCGCCCTACGTGTCGGACGGGCCGGTGCTCACCCGGGATCTTCTTGGCAGGCAGGCGTGGGTGTTCATGTACGCCCATTTCGTCTTCACCTGGGGCGAGGGCGCCGTCCAGGTTCAGGTCAGCCACGGAACTCTGAGCGGGCCGAAGATGCCGCTGTGGAAGGGCGTGAGCATAGGGGCCTACTGGTCGGGGCCCGCGCTGGCCGAGTTCGGGCAGGTCTGGGCGCTGAACCAGATCTCCGGGGACCGCGGTACACCGGCGGTCATTTCGGATTCGATTCCCTGAGGACCCTGGGCATGCCGAGGGGCCCGTCGCCAGTGTGGCCGACAGGCTCCTCGGTTCCGTTGTCACGTGACGCGGTGCAGGACGTTGCGCCGGGGTTGTCGTAGCGGATCCAGGTACTGGGGTGGCACGAATTCCGGTATGCCATCGGGTGCCATCCGGACTTGCCAGTCGTCGTGGTGGATGAGCCGGTGATGGAACGAGCAGAGCAGCACGAGGTTGCGGAGGTCGGTGGGGCCGCCGTCCGCCCAGTGATCGATGTGGTGGGCGTGGCAGTGCTTCGGCGCCCGATGACAGCCGGGGAACGCGCAGCCCCCGTCTCGGATGTTCAACGCCCGGCGTTGGCCGGGGGTGACGAACCGTCTCATCCGCCCGACGTCGAGGGGTTCACCGGCGGCGCTAAGGACGGCGGGGATCATCAGGCAGTCGCAGGCGGCCAGTCTGGCTTCGCGGGCGGTGATCCGGCCGACGAAGTCCAAACAGGCGTTCCCGATCCCGGTCTTCAGTTCCTCGAGGCCGATGGTGACGTGCACGAGGGTGCGGTAGCCGGAAGTACCGGGCTGGTCGGGGCAGGCGATCGCGAGGTCCAGCACGTCGGCCCAGGCGTCGCCGCGGCGTTGGGGCAGGGTCCGGTGGTCGGCCTGGCCGAACTCGTCGACCGGGCGTCGTCCGGCGTGGGCGTCCAGCACGGCCGCGGTGCGGGCCCCGGTCTCGGGGTCGAGGAGTCCGGAGAGCTTCCAGAAGCCGTCCTTGCGACGCTCGACGAACACCTCGCGCCGCGGCGGGGCGGGTTCGGGATCCTTCGGTTCGTTCCCGTCCGGGTCCAGACGGGCGAGCAGGTCGGCGCCGGCTTCGGTGATCTCTTTCGGCCCGGCTTTCCGGGCGAGGTCGGCGAGGATCTTTTCCGCGCCGTCGCGCTCGTCCGTGGGCACTTCGGACGGGATCCTGCGGAGAAAGCCGAGGATGAGGTCGATGTGCTGCTCGGCGAGCGCGCCGTCCTCGGCCGCGGCGGCTGTCGCGGGCGCGAACACCGTTCCCGTGCCACCGACCTCCGGGACGGGGTTGAGCGCCAGCGCCCGGTTCACCACGTCCTGCGCGTCACCGTGGGAAATCCGGGCCACGTCAGCGAACCAGCGTGACGCGCTCCCGTAGCCGAACAAGTCTTCCGCGCCCCGCGTTTCGACCTCGGCCAGGTATTTCCCCAGCCCGGCCGAGGCGACCCTCATCACCTGCAACAGGTGTGTGACGCCGTGGGCAAGCTCCAGCTTGCCGGCGCGCCACAACTCCTGCGGCAGTTCGGGAATGAGGGTCTCGGACACCCCTTCACAATACCGAAATCCCCCGAACAAATGTTCGTAATTTTAAGCGACAACGCTTATTGCACATTGACCACTAGAGGGTGAATCGGCGCGGAAGACCTTGTGACGCACAGTTTCTCGTGAGCGCTGAGAACAGTCACGCCTGCTGCGGTGTGCGGCGTGGCCAGGTCCAGGCGGAGCGCAGGATGAAGGCCAGGAGCAGCACCTCGAGTCCGATGGAGAGGCCGTAGAAATAGGAGTAGGTCCAAGTCTCCCCTGCCGCGTTGAAAATCGAGACGGGGATGTACAGCGTTGCGACGACGACGTTGACGGCACGGCTAACGCGGGCGGGAAGGGTCACGGAGAGCAGGATCATGAGGATCGGGACGGCCATGAGCGCGAGTGCGATGGTGACGAAGGTCGGGCCGGTGTCGAACTCGTAGACGATGCCGGCCAGGAGGCCGTCGAGGAAGCCAGGCTTGTAAAGGGCGAGGTAGTCGACGTAGATGTAGAGGAACATGAAGCTGGTCCATGCCGCCGCGAGTTTGGCCCGCACGGGCATGCGCGGATCTTCCAGCGTGTTCTGGGACGGCGCGTTCTCTGGTGCGGTGCGGGATTGAGGCGTTCTCATCACGATGCTCCTTGGCTTGCTCGGGTGGGTGCTTTCACCTTCACGGACGCCGGTGGCGGGCACATCGGCCGCGGAGCCTGGTTCGACCTGGCCGTTGGCACAGCCGGACTCTTGTACTTTCGGCGGAGGCACCGGGCACGCGGGCTGCCTAGGCTGATCAGATGGCCACCAACGCGCTCCGCTCGCTGTGGGCCGAACCTCGACCTGCGAATGCCCCGGGCCGGGGGCCGCGGGACTGGGCTTTGGTCGCAGTACTGATCTGCTGGTCGGTGGTGGAAGTGGTGCTTCGCCAGGACCTGGCGCCACGCCCGCTGTTGCTCATCGCGGTGCTGGCGGTCCTCGGCCCCCTGCTGTGGCGACGTACGCACCCGCTCGTCGCGGTCGTGGTCTCCTTCGGCACGTTGACGAGCGTCGACCTCGTCAGAATTCTCACCGGGTCGCAAGGCGCCCTGCTGAACAGCAGCATCGCGGTGCTGATCCTGGCCTACGCCTTGTTCCGGTGGGGCTCCGGCCGGGAAGCCGCGAGCGGCCTCGGCGTCATCCTGCTCTGGCTGGCCGTCATCATCACCCTCGGCGCCGACACCACCACCCTGGCGGAGGCGGTCGCGGGATATGCGTTCTTCCTGTTCGCCGCCGCGCTCGGCACCGCGATCCGCTATCGCGCGAAGATCCGCATCCGCGACATCGACCAAGCCAAGGCCCTCGAACGCGAACAGCTCGCTCGCGAGCTCCACGACACCGTCGCCCACCACGTCTCGGGCATCGCCATCCAGGCCCAGGCAGGACGCGCCATCGCGGCCTCCCACCCCGAGCGTGCCGTCGAGGCCCTGGCCGTCATCGAGGACGCGGCGACCCGCACCCTCACCGAGCTGCGCGCTATCGTCGGCGTGCTCCGTGCCGCACAGGACACCGAGTTCTCGCCGCAGCCCGGCGTGGCCGAGGTCGGGCAGCTCGCCACCGACGGCCAGACGGGTCCCTGCGTCGAGGTGACGCTGTTCGGCGAGTTCGACGACCTCAGCCCGGCGGTCGGGGCCGCGATCTACCGCCTGGCCCAAGAGTCCATCACCAACGCTCGACGGCACGCCCGTCACGCGACCCAGGTCACCGTCGCCGTCACAGGCGACGCCGACGAGGTGCGGCTGACCATCGACGACGACGGCTCCGCCGCCGGCGGCCGCGCCCCGGCAGGCTACGGCCTGGTGGGCATGCGCGAACGCGTCTCACTGCTCGGCGGCACCTTCCACGCGGGCCCCGCCGCCGAGCGGGGCTGGCGGGTAGAGGCGGTCTTGCCTCGAATCGGGACGCCACGATGAGCATCAGGGTCCTCATCGCCGACGACCAGCCCATCGTGCGCACCGGGCTGACCATGCTGCTCGACGCCCAACCCGGCATCGAAGTGGTCGGCGCGGCCGCCGACGGGCGCGAGGCAGTCCGCCTGGCACTCCAGCTGCGCCCCGACGTCGGCCTGTTCGACATCCGAATGCCGCTGATGGACGGCATCGAAGCCACCCGACGCCTCGCCGGCCCCGACGTCACCGACCCCCTGCCGATCGTGGTCATCACCACCTTCGACCTCGACGAGTATGTCCATGGGGCGCTCAAAGCCGGCGCCCGCGGGTTTCTGCTCAAGGACGCCGGACCCGCCCTGCTGACCCAGGCCATCCACGCCGCCGCCGACGGAGACGCACTGATCGCGCCCAGCGTGACCGTCCGACTGCTCGCGGTGTTCGCTCAGGCGCATACCCCACCACCGAGGCAGCCGATAGAACCGCTCACCGCCCGCGAGGAGGAAGTCCTCGTGCCGGTAGCCCGGGGCCGCACCAACAATGAGATCGCCGGCGAGCTCTATATCACCCCAAGCACCGTCAAAGCCCACCTCGCCAGCCTCATGCGAAAGCTCGGCGCCCGAAACCGCGTCGAGGTCGCCATGTGGGCCCACGAGACCGGCCGCGTCTGACGCCGCAAAGGCTCCGCCGCCGGAACACATCGGTCGTCTGTCAAACCCCTATCGAGGGGTAAGTCAAAGGTGGCGTTGTGGCTGAACTCAAGGTGAGCGAGGGCGTGACTCGCGTGATTGGAGCCGGATCTCGCGTGATCAGAAGGCGAACTCCGTGATCCGGCTCCAATCACACGTGCAGCCGGTTCAGCAGGTCAGGCCGGACGGAGCGCACCTTCGTCCGTTCCAGGATCGTGAGTTTCGCCGTGTCCCCGCACGCGGTGCAGAGCACGAGGAGCCAGGCGTCGATGAGCTTGTGGTTCGCGTTGACGCGGAACTTGCCACTCGCCCGGAAGCGACCGGACGCGCACGCGTGGCAACGGCGGCGGGCGAGTGGCAGGCAGGCACGGTAATGGCACCGGTGGGGCCGCTCCACTGGTTTTCGGGCCAAGCGAAGGCCCCCTAGCCGAAGCCAGGGGGCCTTCTCAAGCACCTTTAAGCGCGCGCATCCTCCTTCAGCAGGTCCGCGCACTTCTCGCCGATCGCCATCGTCGTGATGCACGGGTTCACCGCGACCAGGAACGGCATCGCCGAACCGTCGGCGACCCGCAGGCCTTCGACGCCGCGCACCCGCAGCCGCGCGTCCAGCACGGCCAGCGGGTCGTCGTCGCCGCCCATTTTCGCGGTGCACGCGGGGTGATAGACCGTGTTGTGCGTCTTGCGCAGGTAGTCCGCGATCTCGTCGTCGGTCTTGACGTCCCTGCCGGGCGCGAGTTCCGTGCCCGCCCATTCGTCCAGCGCGGGTTGTTCGGCGATCTTGCGGGCCAGTTTGATGCCGTAGGTCATCACGCGCATGTCGTGCTCGTCGGTGAAGTAGCGCGGATCCACCTTCGGCTTGTCCCGGTAGTCACGGCTGCGCAACCGCACGGTCCCGGTCGAGCGCGACCGGGTGACGTTCGGGGTCAGGCAGAACCCGTTCTCCGTGGTGGGATAACCCTGCCGGAGGGTGTTCATGTCGAACGGCACGGAGCCGTAGTGGAACATCAGGTCCGGCCGGTCGAGGCCTTCCTCCGTGCTGGTGAAGATGCCGATTTCCCACCATTGCGTGGATTCGGTGGTCATCGGCTGCAGCGCGTCCCACTGGATGACGCCCTCGGGGTGATCCTGCAGGTTCTCGCCGACGCCGGGGGAGTCCACCAGCACGTCCACGCCGACTTCGCGCAGATGCGCGGCCGGGCCGATTCCCGACAGCATCAGGAGTTTCGGGGTGTCGATCGCGCCCGACGACAGGATGACCTCGCGCCGGGCGCGCAGCTTGACGCCGTGGATCAGGTCGTCGGCCAGGTATTCCGCGCCGGTGCAGCGTTTGCCGTCGAACAGCAGCCGCCGGACGCGAGCGCCGGTGATGATCTCCAGGTTCGGCCGCTTGCCGATGATCGGGTGCAGGTAGGACACCGACGCCGACGACCGCGTGCCGTCTTCGCGCGCGTTGATCTGGAACCAGTTCGCGCCGTGCGTGACGGTCTTGCCCGAGTTGAATTCCGTCCTCGGGATGCCCGCCTGTTCGCACGCCTGCAACAGCGCGACACCGGTCGGGTCGTTCGGCGGCACCGAGCGGATGGTCACCGGGCCCGAGCGGCCGTGGTGGTCGCCGGGGCCGTCGTTGGTCTCAAGACGCTTGTACAGCGGGAAAATGTCCTGGGCGGACCAGCCCGGAAGGCCGAGCGACGCCCATTCGTCGAGGTCTTCCGCCGGTGCCCAGAACGCGATGCACGAGTTGTGCGACGAGCAGCCGCCGAGCACCCGCGCGCGGGCGTGGCGCAGGAAGGAGTTTCCGGAGTCCTGCGGTTCGACCAGGTAGTCCCAGTCGTAGCCGGATTCCAGCAGGGCCATCCACTTCGTCAGCTCCAGCACCGCCGGGTCGTCCACATCGGACGGTCCGGCTTCCAGGAGCGCCACGGAGACGTCCGGGTCTTCCGAGAGTCTCGCCGCGACCACCGAACCCGCCGTCCCGCCGCCGACGACGATGTAGTCGAACTCTCCGGTCACTGTGCTGCCTCCTCGGGGTGTGCTTCCGCGGCGTGATCGGCCAGGACGCCGCTCTTGTGCCGCAGGACGAACCAGTAATACGCGAAACCGACGACGGCCACCGCGCCGACGAACAGCACGGCCCCCCATTCGAGGTACCAGTGGTAGGGCTCGGTCGCGTTGTAGACCTCGCGCCGCGGCCACGCCAGGTTCACCACGATCGCGCCGCCCCACAGCACGCCGACGATGTTGACCGGCAGGCCCAGTTTGCCGAGCGAGAAGTACTTGGTGCCCTCGGCCTTGGGCGGCGGCCACTGGCCCCGGAAACGCTTGACCAGCATCGGGATGGTGACCAGCAGGTACGCCAGGTAGATCATGATGATGCCGATGCTGGTGATCACCGTGAAGATCTGCGGCTGGCCGACGTTGACCACCAGGATCAGCACCGCGATGACGCCGGACACGATCGCGGGGATCACCGGCGTCTTCGTCTTCGGCGACACCCGCGCCAGGTGCTTCCCGGCGGGCAGGTTGTTGTCGCGGCCCATCGCGAACATCATCCGGATCGACGCCGACTGCACGGCCAGGTTGCACACCGTGATGGCGATGACGACCGCCAGCAGGAAGATCGTGCCGATCGTGCTGCCGAGGACGTCCTTCACGATGAACTGCAGCCCGCCCGTGGCGATCTCCGGGTTGTTGATGTCACCGACGGCCATCAGCGCCAGGATCAGGATCAGCCCGCCGATGACGAACGACGCGATCAGCGCCCGCAGGATCGCCTTGGGCGCGTTCTTGCGCGGATCGTGGGATTCCTCGCCGAGCGAGCTGGCCGTGTCGAAGCCGTACATGACGTAGGTCGACGCGAGCGAGGCGACCAGGAACGCCCCGAAGTAGCCCCATGGCTGGTCGGCGCCGGTGTTGTTGGTCTGCATGACGACCTCGGGGCCGCGCGTGATGTTCACCGCGAGCGCGATGATCAGCAGGACCGCGGCGACCAGTTCGATGAACACCCCGGCGCTGTTGATCCGCGCCATCAGCTTGACGCCCCACGCGTTCACCAGCGTGGTGAACAGGATCAGGAGGGTGCCGAGGATGACCGCGTTCACCGCGCTGTCGCCGGAGAACGAGAAGAACGACGAGATCTGGGGGAGCGTGATCTGGTATGCCAGCGCGACGGCGGCGATGCTGACGATCGAGGCGGTCAGCATCATCCACCCGGCCATCCAGGCGACGTGCGGGCTGCCGAGCCGTTTCGACCAGTTGTAGATCGATCCGGCGACCGGGTAGTGCGCGGCCAGTTCGGCGAACGACAGCGCGACCATCAGCTGGCCGACGAACACCATCGGCCACGACCACCAGTAGGCGGGCCCGCCGAAGCTGAAGCCGAAGTAGAACAGCTGGAAGGTGCCCGTCAGGATCGAGATGTAGCTGATCCCGGCGGCGAAGGTGTGGAAATTGCCGAGCGTTCTTTCGAGTTCCTGTTTGTAGCCGAAACCGGCGAGGCCGTCGTCGGAAGGAGTACTCATCGGCACTTCCCGTCTTTAGTTGGACGCCGGCTCCCCTGAGAACCAGCGCTGTGGTTCGGGCCGGAGGTTCTGGTAGATGTGCTTCGCCTCCACGTACTCGGCCAGACCGGTCGGGCCGAGCTCGCGTCCGAAGCCGGATTGCTTGTAGCCGCCCCATTCCGCCTGCGGCAGGTACGGGTGGAAGTCGTTGATCCAGATCGTGCCGTGCCGCAGCCGGTTCGCGACCCGCTGCGCGCGGGAGGCGTCCGAGGTGAAGACAGCGCCCGCGAGGCCGTAGTGGGTGTCGTTGGCGATGCGGACGGCGTCGTCCTCGTCGGTGAAGGTCTCGACGGTGAGCACCGGGCCGAACGACTCGTCGACGACGGCGCTGCTGCCCTGCTTCACGTTGTCGAGGATGGTCGGCAGGTAGTAGTGCCCCTTCGCGAGCTCGCGATCGTCGGGGCGTTTGCCACCGGTGCGCAGGACAGCGCCTTCTTCGAGAGCCGCGGCGACGTACCGTTCGATCTTTTCCACATGGGCGGCCGAGATCAGCGGACCGGTTTCAGCCTTCGGGTCGAAAGGTCCACCCAGTCGGATCAGTTCGGCACGGCGGACGAGTTCGTCGACGAACCTGTCGTGCCACTCCTCTTGGACGATCAGCCGCGCGCCCGCCGAGCAGACCTGGCCGGAGTGCAGGAACACCGCGGTCAGCGCGTAGTCCACGGCGGTGTCGAAGTCCGAGTCGGCGAAGACGACGTTCGGGTTCTTGCCGCCCAGTTCCAGCGCGACCTTCTTGATCGTCGCGGCGGCGGACGCGGCGATGATCTTCCCGGTCGCGAGCCCGCCGGTGAACGAGACGAGATCGACATCCGGATGCTCCGAAAGAGGCGCCCCGGCCTGCGCGCCGGCGCCGAGCACCAGGTTCGCGACGCCGCCGGGCAGCCCGGCCTCGGTCAGCAGGTTCATCAGCATCATGCAGGTGTGCGGCGTCAGTTCGCTGGGTTTGAGGACGAAGGTGTTGCCCGCCGCGAGCGCGGGGGCCACCTTCCAGATGGTCTGCAGGAGCGGGTAGTTCCACGGCGTGATCAGCCCGCAGACGCCGACCGGCTCGTGCACGATCCGGCTGAACGCGTCCGGGTTGCCGGTGTCGACCACCCGGCCCGCGTCGTTGGCGGCGAGTTTGCCGAAGTAACGCAGGCACGCGGCGATGTCGGCCATGTCGTACTTGCTCTCCACCAGCCGTTTCCCGGTGTCGAGCGACTCGGCGCGGGCGAAGGCCTCGGCGTCGCGGTCGAGCAGGTCCGCGACCTTCAGCAGCAGGTCACCGCGTTCGGGGGCGGGGGTGTTCGGCCAAGGGCCGGTGTCGAAGGCCTTCCTCGCGGCGGCGATGGCCGCTTCGGTGTCCTCACGGGTGCCTTCGGCGACTTCCGCGACCAGCGACCCGTCAGCGGGGCAGCGGATCTCCCTGCGACCACCGCCGATCGCGTCGACCCACTCGCCACCGATGAAAAAGTCCGCCATCAAGCCCTCCGAAACCGGCTCCTGCTCAACCGTTGATCAGCGATTATCGCGGCCACCCGACGTGACCGCTACTTGGCAAACGAGACCATGTTCACACCGTCGGGTGCCGTGTGGTGATTTTCTGACATGTGACCCGTGACGCGGGGGACGGAAGACTCTCAGGCGCCCTCCGTAGACTGGCTGGAACGGCGGAATGAGGAACCAGGCGAGGTGGGAGAGTGACGTTGCTCGAGTCCGTGCACGGACCGGCCGACTTGAAGCGGATGGACCAGGAACAGCTCGGCGAGCTGGCCGCGGAGATCCGCGACTTCCTGGTCGAGAAGGTGCGGCTCGCCGGTGGTCACCTCGGCCCGAACCTGGGTGTGGTCGAGCTGACCATGGCGCTGCACCGGGTCTTCGACTCGCCGAACGACGCCATCGTGTGGGACGTGGGTCACCAGGCCTACGTGCACAAGATCGTCACCGGCAGGCACGACGGCTTCGGCAAGCTGCGCCAGCTCGGCGGCCTCACCGGCTACCCGGCGCGCTGCGAGAGCGAGCACGACCTCGTCGAGAACAGTCACGCGTCGACCGCTCTGTCCTATGTGGATGGTCTGGCGAAGGCGTTCGAACTCGGCGGTGGCGGCAGGCACGCGATCGCGGTCGTCGGCGACGGCGCGCTGACCGGCGGCATGTGCTGGGAGGCGCTCAACAACATCGCCGCGAACCCGCGGCGCCCGGTCGTCATCGTCATCAACGACAACGGCCGCTCGTACTCGCCGACCATCGGCGGCGTCGCGGATCACCTCGCGGCGCTGCGGCTCAAGCCGGGTTACGAGCGCGTTCTGGACCGCGGCAAGGAACTGCTGCGGCACACGCCCATCGTCGGCAAGCCGATCTACGCGGCGCTGCACGCGGCGAAGGCGGGGCTCAAGGACGCGCTGAGCCCGCAGATGATGTTCTCCGACCTCGGCCTCAAGTACCTCGGGCCGGTCGACGGGCACGACCTCGGCGCGCTGGAGAAGGCTTTCCAGAGCGCCCGTGACTTCGGCGGCGCGGTCATCGTGCACGTGGTCACCGAAAAGGGTCACGGCTACGAGCCCGCGGTGACCAACCAGGCCGACCAGATGCACCAGACCGACCCGATCGACCCGGAAACCGGCCTGCCGCCGGTCAAGGGCCCGAGCTGGACCGGTGTCTTCGCCGACGAACTGGTCAAGATCGGTGCCGACCGCGAGGACGTCGTCGCGATCACCGCGGCGATGCTGCGCTCGACCGGGCTGCACAAGTTCGCCGAGGCGTACCCGGACCGCTGGTACGACGTCGGCATCGCCGAGCAGCACGCGGTGACCTCGGCCGCCGGTCTCGCGATGGGCGGCAAGCACCCCGTCGTCGCGGTCTACTCGACCTTCCTGAACCGCGCGTTCGACCAGGTCCTGATGGACGTCGCGCTGCACCGCCAGCCGGTGACGCTGGTGCTGGACCGCGCCGGGATCACCGGGCCGGACGGGCCGAGCCACCACGGCATGTGGGACCTCTCGCTGCTGGGCATGGTGCCGGGCATGCGGGTCGCCGCGCCGCGTGACGCCGGCACGCTGCGCGAGGAACTGCGCGAGGCCGTCGCCGTCGAGGACGGGCCGACGGCGCTGCGGTTCTCCAAGGGCGGCGTGATCGACTCCGTTCCCGCCGTCGAACGCGTCGGGGTGGTGGACGTGCTGCGCAAGCCGTCCGGCGACGCCGACGTCCTGCTGGTCGCGGTGGGCGCGTTCGCGATGCTCGGGCTCGCCGCCGCGGACAGGCTGGCCGACCAGGGCATCGGCGTGACCGTGGTGGACCCGCGCTGGGTCGTCCCGGCGCCCGCCGAACTGGTGGCGCTGGCCGAGCAGCACAAGCTGGTCGTGAGCGTCGAGGACAGCGGCCGCCACGGTGGTTTCGGTTCCGCGCTGGCCGCGCTGTTCCGCGACGCCGAATGCGACGTGCCGCTGCGGGATCTGGCCGTGCCGCAGGTGTTCCACGACCACGGCTCGCGCGAGGAGGTGCTGGCCCGCGTCGGGCTCACCGCGCAGGACGTCGCGCGGCGGGTCACCGAGTGGTCCGCGAACCTGGCGAGCCGGACGCCCGCGCCGGAGGACACGCACCGCTGAGTTGTGTCATGAAAGGGTCTTTCAAGACGAAATCTGTCTTGAAAGACCCTTTCATGACACGCGCTAGATCCACCGGACGCCGACTGTGATGCTTGGTGCATCATGGGCTAATGAATGACAAGGTGCGACGGCTTCTGCTGGCGGCGGACGAGATCGCGACTCGGACACGTCAGCGAAATGACTTGATGTGCGAGCTGTTCGCTGACGGGATGCCACAGCGCGAAATCGCCAAGTACGGCCAGGTGAACCAGGCGACCGTGAGCCGGGTCGTCGCGCGAGCACGTGTTGTCGACGGGAAGGGTGCGTGATTCGAGGTCGTTAGATGACCCGAAATCCCCTTACCCTGCTATCAGCGCGAGTGGCTGTGCAAAGCACGCCTTACGCCCGCCAGACAGTGCCACGACGCTCGTACTCCAGCACGACCTCCGCCCGCTGAGCCGCCTTCGCGCCCAGAACCCGTTCCACGAGCCAGAGCGAAACCTCGAGTCCCGAGGTGATCCCGCCGCCGGTGATCAGGTCGCCATCGTCGACGACGCGCGCGTCGATCACCTTCGCGCCCTGTGCGGCCAGATCCGCCTTCGCGCCGCTGTGTGTCGTCGCGTTGCGTCCCTTGGTCAGGCCCGCCGCGGACAGCACCATCGTCCCGGTGCAGATCCCGACCGGCAGCGCCCGCGAAGCCTTCAGTCGACGCAGGAAACCCTGATCGGCGTTGAGCCGGTGCACGCCCGGACCGTTCCGGTCCTTGTAACCGCCACCCGGCACCACGAGGACGTCGGCCTCGCCGGGTGACCAGCTCCGGGGGACGTCGACGGTGGTGCCGTAGGTGCAGCGCACGGGTCCGGGCCGTCCCGCGCTCACCAGCGAGGTGACCACAGCGCCGCCGGTGAGTTTCCCGGCCAGTCCGAGTACTTCGACGGGCGCGATGAAGTCCTGTTCCTCCACGCCGTCGAACATCAGGATGTGAACGCGCAAAGGTGACGCGGCCGTGGCGGCGGGCACGGTGACTCCGGCGGCCACACCGGCGGACAAGGCTGAAGCACGCAGAAAAGTTCGGCGTTGCAAGACGACCTCCCAGGTGATTTACCCAGTGGTCGCGTGGAAACCGGCTCAGGTTCCCGTGAGCCGGGAGACCGAGCGGACGACGAGATCACGCGTCGCGGCGGGGGAGGAGAAACCCAGGATCGACAGGTGCACGACGAGGCTCAGCAGTTCCTGGGCGTCGAAGTGGTCCGGCACGGTCCCGGCGCGCTGGGCTTCCCGGATCGCGGCGACCTTGTCCGCGTGCGCCCGGACTTCGGCCTCCGGTGCCGCGTCGAAGCCCTGCTCCAGCCGGAGCCAGCCCATGAGCCTCAGGACCTCGGGGTGCTCCAGATACCGGTCGAACAGCCGCCCCGCGTAACCGGGCAGATCGTCGGGCGTGATCGGGACCGACTTGATCGCGGCGTCCACCTGTTCCTGCACCACGGTCTCGAAAAGGTATTCCTTGCTGCAGAAATAGGCATAGATCAGCGCCTTGTTGGCACCGGCGTTCTTCGCGATGCGATCCACCCGCGCGCCCGCGATGCCGTACGTCGCGAACTCGGTCGTCGCCGCGTCCAGCAGCTTCCGCTTGGTCGCTTCCTTGTCCCTGACCATGTGACCCAGTCTAACTAACTGGTTGGTTGACAGCCAGTCCGGTCCCGTGGCAACCTGACTTAGCAACCAACCAGTTAGTTAGGGAGTTCGACATGAAGGTCGCACTGGTCACGGGCGCTTCCGCGGGCATCGGCGAAGCCACCGCGCTCGCGCTGCAGGAAGCCGGCTACACGGTCTACGGCGCCGCGCGGCGCGTCGACCGGATGGCGGGGCTCGCCGAACGCGGGATCAAGATCCTCGCGATGGACGTCACCGACGACGCGTCGATGGTCGCCGGCGTCGAGCGGATCATCGAGGAGTCCGGCCGCATCGACGTCCTGGTCAACAACGCGGGCTACGGCTCGTACGGCGCCTTCGAAGACGTGCCGCTTTCGGAGGGGAAGTACCAGTTCGAGGTCAACGTCTTCGGCCTCGCGCGGCTCGTCCAGCTGACCACGCCGCATATGCGGGCCCAGGGCTCGGGCAAGATCGTGAACATCTCGTCGATCGGCGGCAAGATCTACGAACCGCTCGGCGGCTGGTACCACTCGACGAAGTTCGCCGTCGAAGGCCTGAGCGACTCCCTGCGGCTGGAGCTCAAGCCGTTCGGCATCGACGTCGTGGTGATCGAACCCGGCGCCATCAAGACCGAATGGGGCGGCATCGCGGTCGAGAACCTGCTCAAGACCTCGGGCGACACCGCCTACGCTCCGCAGGCCAAGGCGCTGGCCAAGTTCTTCGACCAGGCCGCGCGCGGCTCCCACCCGAAGGTGATCGCCGACGTCATCCTGAAGGCGGTCCAGGCCCGGCGCCCGAAGACCCGCTACGCCGCGGGACTCGGGGCGAAGCCGATCCTGTTCGTGCGCCGGGTGCTCCCGGACCGCGCCTTCGACGCGTTGTTCCTCGGTGCGCTGCGCCGCTTCGCCTAGACCGCGACAGCCGGTTCCGTGACGGGCTCCGCGTACGAGTAGACCTCCGGCGGCTCGGGGAAGAGCTTGACCAGCACGGGATACGCGATCGCCGCCGTGCAGAGCGTCACCACCATGCTGACGTCCACGCCGCCCGCGATGTCCTTGAACGGCCCGGCGATCATCGGGGTGTTGGCGGTCAGCAGGCCCAGCGTCGTCGCCGGGATCCACGCGGCCATCGCGCGCCAGTTCACCCCGCGCGTGAACCAGTAGCGCCCGCCCTTGCGGCCCTGGTTGAACACCTGGAGGTCGTCCGGGTCGTAGAACCCGCGCCGCAGCACGAATCCGATCATCATGATCACCATCCACGGCGACGTGCACAGCACGATCAGCGTGGCGAAGGCGTTGATGCTCGAAACCATGTCCAGCACGAAATTGCCGACGAAGATGAACACGACGCTGAGCGAGCCGATCAGCAGTGTCGCCTGGACCCGGCTCAGCTTCACGAAGATCGAGCTGAAGTCGAGGCCGGTCCCGTAGAGCGACGTCGTGCCGGTGGACAGCCCGCCGATCAGCGCGACCACGATCAGCGGGATCGCGTACCAGAGCGGGGAAATCGCGGTCAGGCCGGTGATGTAGTCGGCCGGATCCGCGACCAGGGTCGCGGTGGCGATGCCGAACCCGAATGGCAGCAGGGTCGCCACCTGCGCCAGGAACGGCGCGGCCAGCAGGGAACGGCGGCTGTGGCGCGCGGGGATGTAGCGCGTCCAGTCGCCGAGGAAGGCGCCGAACGAGGTCGGGTTCGCCATCGTGGTGAGCGCGGCCAGGATCCAGGTCGGCCAGAAGTCCCCGAGCGCGTAGACGCCGGTGCCGGCGAACCCGGGGTCGAACGTGCCGCCGTAGGCCACGATCCCGAGCAGCATGATCGCCGTGCCCAGGGTGACCGCGACCCGGTTCACCAGCAGCATGAACCGGTAGCCGTAGATGCAGACCACCAGTGTGGCGATCGCGATGACGCCGTACGCGACGCCGCGCAGCACTTCGCCGCCGTCGAAGCCGAAAAGCCGTTGTGCCGCACCGGCGACGGCGTCGCCGCTCACCCAGACCGAGATGGCGAAGAAGGTGATCGCCGTCAGCAGGGAGAGGAAGGAGCCGACACAACGGCCGACGACGCCGAAGTGCGCGCCGGAGGAGACCGCGTTGTTGGTCCGGGTGAGCGGGCCGAACAACGACATCGGCGAGAGCACCAGCGCGCCGACGACCACCCCGGCGACCGTGGCCGCCACCGCCGCCCAGAAGCTCAGGCCGAAGGCGATCGGGAGGGTCCCGAGGATGATGGTGGCGAAGGTGTTCGCGCCGCCGAACGCCATCCGGAACAGGTCGCGCGGACGCGAGGTCTGCTCTTCCGGCGGGATCGGCGCGATGCCGTGCTGTTCGACTTCGGTGATCTTCTCACCCATAGGGACCTCCGGTGCTGCTTCAGGCGAAGCGGGTCATGACGTGCTTGACGCGGGTGTACTCGGCGAAGGAGTAGGACGAGAGGTCCTTTCCGTGGCCCGAGTGCCCAAAGCCGCCATGGGGCATTTCCGAGACCAGCGGCCCGTGGGTGTTGACCCAGACGCAGCCGAAGTCGAGTTCGCCCGAAACGCGGGTCGCGCGTGCCAGGTCGTGGGTCCAGATCGACGACGCCAGCCCGTAGGGGACGCCGTTGGCCAGGCGCACCGCCTCGTCCTCGTCCGCGAAGGACTGGACGGTGATCACCGGGCCGAAGACCTCCTCCTGCACGATCTCGTCGTCCTGCTTCAGGCCGGAGATCACGGTGGGGGAGAAGAAGAAACCGCGGTCACCGGCGGGCGAGCCGCCGGTCTCCACGCGGGCGTGGGCGGGAAGCCGCTCGACGAGGCCGCGAACCCGGCCGAACTGCGCCTCGCTGTTGAGCGGGCCGAAGTCCCGGCCGGGTGCCTGCGCGGCGGCGGCCTTGGTCAGCTCCGCGACGAACTCGTCGTGGATCGCCGCGTCCACCAGTACCCGGCTGCCCGCGGTGCAGTCCTGCCCGGCGTTGTAGAACGCCGCGCCGACGATGCCCTCAGCCGCCTCGGCGAGGTTCACGTCGCCGAACACCAGCAGCGGCGCGTTCCCGCCGAGTTCCAGGTGCGTGCGCTTGAGGTCGGCCGCCGCGACGGTGGCGACGTCGATGCCCGCGCGGGTCGACCCGGTGATTGACACCAGTTCGGTGATCGGGTGCTTCACCAGCGCGCGGCCGGTGTCGCGGTCGCCGCACAGCACGTTGAAGGCGCCCTGGGGCAGGAACTCCGCCGCGACCTTCGCCAGCAGCACGGCCGTCGACGGCGTGGTCTCCGCGGGCTTCAGCACGACGGTGTTGCCCGCCGCCAGCGCCGGGGCGATCTTCCAGACACCCATCATCAGCGGGTAGTTCCACGGCGCGATCTGCGCGCAGACGCCGACGGGTTCACGGCGGATCGCCGAGGAGTGCCCCGGCAGGTACTCGCCGGACGCGGTGCCTTCGAGCTGCCGGGCCGCGCCGGCGAAGAACCGCAGCGCGCTGACGCACTCCGGGATCTCCTCCTCCAGCACGACGGCCCGGATCTTGCCGGTCTCGCGGATTTCGAGCTCGGCGAACTCCTCCGCGCGCGCCTCCACCGCGTCGGCGATCTTCAGCAGCGCGAGCTGACGCTGGGCGGGCGTGCTCTTGCGCCACACCTTGAACGCCCGTTCGGCGGCCTCCAGCGCGGCGTCCACATCGGACTGCTCGGACAGCACGCTGGTGCCGAAGACCTCACCGGTGGCGGGGTCCACCAGGTCTAGTGGCCGCGAGCCCGCCGCCGGTACCTCGGCGCCGTCGACGAAATTCAGGACCTGAGTCATTTCTTCTCCAGGTGGGTCGGCTCGAACATCTTCAGCAGGGCGGGGAGGACGACCACCGACGGGCCGGGCGTGCCCAGCGCGTCGGCCAGGTCCTTCCCGACGGTGTCCAAAGAGGACACGGTGGCGGAGACACCGAAAGACTTCGCCAGCGCGGCGAAATCGGGTCGCGCGAGTTCGGTGGCGGTGGACTGGCCGAAGGCGCCGGTCAGGTATTCGCGCAGGATGCCGTACCCGCCGTCGTCGACGACGAGCCACGTGACGTCCAGTTGGTGCTGGACCGCGGTGGCCAGCTCCGCGACGCCGTACATCGCGCCGCCGTCACCGGACACCGCGAGCACCGGACCGCCGGTGGCGGCCGCGCCGCCGAGCGCGCCGGGCAGGCCGTAGCCGAGCCCGCCCGCGCCCTGCGCGGTGTGGATCGGCGCGCCCTCGGGGTTCCACGCCGACCAGGCCCAGTAGGCCGCGATCGTCATGTCCCAGAACGTCTGCGTGCCCTCGGGGACCGCCGCGCGGATGTCGTCGATCAGCTTGCGCTCGGTTTCGAGCGCCTGGCCGTCGAGCCGTTCGCGTACCTTTCCCAGCAGCTCAGCGACCGCCTTTTCGGCGACACCGTCGCTCTGGCGGAACGGAACCTGCTCCAGAAGTCCTTGCAGGGTGAGACGGACGTCGGCGTGGATGCCCAGTGCCGGATAGTTCGACTCCAGTTTCCCGAGATCGGCCTCGACCTGGATCATCCGGCCGCACGGGGCGAACTCGCGGTAGTTGCTGGACAGCTCGCCGAGCCCGGAACCCAGCACCAGCAGTACGTCCGCGTCCGACAGGAACTCGGTGCTGTGCCAGTCCTCCAGCCACGACTGCCCGGAAAGCTCGTGGTCCCAGCCGAAGACACCCTTGCCGCCGAACGTCGACAACACCGGCGCGCGCAAGGCCTCCGCGAGCGCTTTGAGCTCCGCGTGCGCACCCGAGCGCAGGGCACCACCACCGGCGAGGATCACCGGCTTCTTCGCCGCACCGAGGAGATCCGCGGCTTCGGCGAGCAGTTCCGGCAACGGCGCGAGCGGCGCGGGATTCGCCGTCACCGACGTGATCCGCGGCAGGTCCGTCGGCGCCAGCAGGATGTCCTGCGGGATCTCGACCCACACCGGGCCGTACGGTGCCGTCGCAGCGGACTCCCAGGCCTCGCGCAGCGCCGTCGGGATCTGGCTGACGGTCCGCACCACGTGCACGGACTTCACGACATCGCGGAAGCTGGCCTGCTGGTCGGGCAGTTCGTGCAGGTAGCCGTGCCGTCCGCCGCCGAGACCGGCGACCGGGATCTGGCTGGAGATGCCGAGCACCGGCACCGACGCGGCCCGGGATTCCTGCAGTGAAGCCAAAGTCAGCAGCGCGCCGGGACCGGTCGACACGATCATCGGGGTCACCGGGACCGGGCCCTCGGGGTCCGCCGCGAGCCGGGCACGGGCGTGCCCGTCGGCCGCGAACGCCAGGTTGTTCTCCACCCGCGAGCTGATCACGCGGAGTTCGGAACTGCGCCGGAGAGCTTCGAACAGGCCGAGCGCGTGCTGGCCGGGCAGGCCGAACACGGTGTCGGCGCCGAGCGCGCGGAGGGTTTCGACGACTACGTCGCCGCCTATCCGTTCAGTGCTGGTCATTCGCCCTTCCCCAAACTGAGCAGGCTCACCAGGTCGTAGGCGACATGGGAAGCCGCGATGGCGGTGATCTCGGCATGATCGTAAGCCGGGGCCAGCTCGACGACATCCGCTCCGACGAGGTTGCAGTCGCGCAGCCCGCGCAGGATCTCCAGCAGTTCGCGGCTGGTCATCCCGCCCGCCTCGGGGGTGCCGGTGCCCGGCGCGTGCGCGGGGTCGAGCACGTCGATGTCGACCGAGATGTAGAGCGGGCGGCCGCCGATGCGCTGGCGCAGCGCGTCGACGGTCTCGGCGACCCCGCGGCGCATGACGTCGCCGGAGGTGACGATGCCGAATCCGAGGCGGCGATCCTCTTCCAGATCCCGCTTGCCGTACAGCGGGCCGCGCGTGCCGACGTGGGACAGCGCTTCGGTGTCGAGTAGGCCTTCCTCGGACGCCCGCCGGAACGGGGTGCCGTGGGTGTACGGCTCGCCGAAGTAGGTGTCCCAGGTGTCGAGGTGCGCGTCGAAATGCAGCAGCGCCACCGGTCCGTGCTTCTTCGCCGCCGCACGCAGCAGCGGCAGCGCGATCGTGTGGTCGCCGCCGACGGTCACCAGCCGCGTCCCGCCCGCGGTCAGCGCCTCCGCCTCCTGCTGCAGGGTCTCGATCGCCTCCCCGATGTTGAACGGGTTGAGCGCGATGTCACCGGCGTCGACCACCTGCTTTTCGGCGAACGGGGAGACGTCGAGTTCCGGGTGATACGGGCGAAGGAGCCTGCTGGCCTCACGGAGCGCGGAGGGGCCGAACCGCGCGCCGGGACGGTAGGACACCCCGGCGTCGAACGGCACCCCGACGACGGCGACGTCGGCGTGCTCGACCTGATCGATCCGCGGCAGCCTCGCGAAGGTCGCGAAACCGGCGAACCGGGGCACCCTCGACGAGTCGACGGGTCCGATCGGGCTCTGCTCAGCCACTGTGTCTCCTTCTTGGGTGTAAGGGTTTTCAGGATTTCGAAGCGGCGAGTTTCGCCTCTTCTTCTTCGGCGACCGCGCTGCCGTTCAGGCGGCGGGTCCACACGGTGAGGATCTCGTCCGAGGTCCGCGGGGTGAAGAAGCTGACCAGCAGGTACACCGCCAGGCTGGAGCCGAGCCCCCAGTAGATCGGGCTGTTGGCCTCGACGCCGTCGACGAACATGAACGTGATGACCACGACGGTGCCGACGACCATCGACGCGAGCGCGCCCTGGCGTGTGCCGCGCTTCCACGCCAGCCCGCCGATGATCGCGACCAGCAGGCCGCCGACGAGGATGTCGTAGGCGATGGTCAGCGCGTTGACGACGTCGTCCACGACCATCGCGATGCCGATCGCGACGATGCCGAGGACCAGCGTGGTGACCCGGTTCCTGCGGACTTCGTCGACGGCTTTCTTGAGGCCCAGTTTGGAAAGCAGATCCGAGGTGCTGACCGTCGAGCAGGCGATGAGCGCGCCGCTCGCGGTCGACATCATCGCCGACAGCGCCGCCGCGAGCACCAGGCCGCGGATCCCGGCGGGCAGCTGCTCCTCGACGATGGTCGCGAACGCGTCCTGCGCGCTGGCGAGGTTGGGGTACAGCGCCTTGGCCGCGGTGCCGATCAGCGCGCCGGCGAGGCCGTAGACCAGGCAGTAGACGCCGGAGATGACGCCGCCGCCGGTGGCGATGCCCGGCGTCCTCGCGGTGAACACGCGCTGCCAGATGTCCTGGCCGATCAGCAGCCCGAAGCTGTAGATGAGGAAGTAGGTGAAGATCGTGTCGCCGCCGATGGCGGTCAGTTCGAAGTAGCTCTCGTCCAGCCGCGCGGCCATCCCGTCGAAACCGCCCGCCGAGACGATCGAGACCGGCAGCAGGATGAACAGGATGCCGATGGTCTTGATGACGAACTGGACGATGTCGGTCAGCGTGATCGACCACATGCCGCCGAGCACCGAGTAGAGCACCACGATCGATCCGCCGATGGCGATGCCGACCCAGCTCGGGACGTTGAAGAGGACCTTGAAGATGGTGGCGAACGCCAGCGTCGAGGTGACGGTCAGCATCAGCGTGTAGCCCCACATGACGACGCCGGAGATGGCGCTGGTGGAGCCGCCGTAGCGCAGGTCGAGCATCTCGCCGACGGTGTAGACGCGCAGTTTCACCAGCCGTCGCGCGAACAGCGTGTGCAGGACCAGGATGCCGACGCCGATCGCGATGACGAGCCAGGCGCCGGAGATACCGTAGGTGTAGCCGAGCTTCACCCCGCCGACCGTCGAAGCGCCGCCGAGGACGACCGCGGACATCGTGCCCGAGTACATGAACCAGCCGAGGCGACGGCCCGCGACGAGATAGTCGGATTTGGTCTTGGCGAGCCGCAGCCCGAACCAGCCGACCCCGATCATGCCCGCTATGTAGAGCGCGATCACCGCGTAATCACCGGCCACGGTGTCCTCCTTGACTTGGGGCTGTTCGCTTCGTTCGGGTCACCGTAGGTTCGTTCGCACCTTGAACGACATGGGATGATCCATCCAAGGTTGCCTTGAAGCGAGGATGGAATGACCCAAACCCACGATCCGCTCGACTCGGATGTGAATGTCCCGTTACGGGCCGTGGTCGGCAACCCGGAACTGGCACTCGACCCGGTCGTGGAGACGGTGCGGCCGGGCGCGCTCGACGCCCCGGTGCGCTGGGCGCACGTCAGCGAGCTGCGGGACCCCGCGCCGTACCTGCTCGGGGCGGAACTGCTGCTCACCGCCGGGGTGAACCTGCCGTCGGAGCCGCCGGAGGTCGACCGCTACGTCCGGCGGCTGGCCGACAGCGGGATCTCGGCGCTGGGGTTCGGGCTGACCCCCGGCGCCTACGAGACGTTGCCGCCGTCGCTGCGGGCGGCCTGCGTCCGGTACGGCCTGCCCCTGCTGATCGTCCAGCCGCGGACGCCGTTCCTGGCGATCAGCCGGGCGGTTTCGGTCGCGCTCGCCGAGGCCGGGCAGCGCGAACAGCGGCGGATCGCGGTCGCGCGCGAGGCACTGACCAGGGCGGCCGGTGACGGGCTCGGCGAACTGGCGGGTGCGCTGGCCGGGCGGCTGCGGGCGTGGGTGGCGCTGGTCGGCGTCGGCGACGTCCTCGCCGCCGACCACGGCGCCCCGTCGCCCCTGCCCGACGAGGTCCGGGAACTGGTCGCCACGCTGCGGGCGGGCCGGGGGATCCGCAGCGCGACGACGGAACTGGCCGACGGCACGCACGTCGTCGCGCAACCGGTGTACCCGCAGGCGACGGCGTCGCATCTGGTCGTGGTCGGCCGGATCGCGCGGTTCGACGGCGCGGACCGCTCGATCCTGTCGGTCGGGGCGGCGCTGCTCGGGCTGGCGGGCCGCGCGGGTTCGGACGCGGCGGGACTGGGTGCCACCGCCACCGCGTTGCTGCTCGGGGAGACCGGCGTGGCCGGCGGGGACGAACGCCGCCTGGTCGGCGGGATCGCCTACCGCCGCGGCCCCGCCGAGGCCGCCGCGCGCTACGACTGGCTGCGCGCCCGGCTCGACACTCCGCTCGTGCGACTGTCGCCGGGGCCGCGGTTCGACGCGATCGTCGGTGAGGCGCCGGAGATCGGTGACCTCGACAGGCTCCGCGCCGACGGCTGGCTCGCGGTGGTGAGCTCACCCGTTCCGCCCGATCGGCTCCCCGAGGCGGCCACCGAGGTGGAACTGCTGCTGACCCGCGCCCGCGCGCTGGGGCGGCCCGTGGTGGCGGAGGTGGCGGGGTCCGGGCTGGACGCGCTGATCGCGCCGGACGCGGCGGCCGGGTTCGCCGCCCAAGCGCTGGCGCCGCTGCGCGAACTCGACCGGAAAGGCGACCGCGAACTCGTCGAGACGCTGCGCACCTGGCTCGCGCACCACGGCGGCTGGGACCGGACGGCCGCCGAACTCGGCGTGCACCGCAACAGCGTCCGGCACCGGATCGGGCAGATCGAACGGGCGCTGGAGGTGGACCTGGCGGATCCGGAGATCCGGATGCGGCTGTGGTTCGCCCTGCGCTGGTCGTGAGTGGCGTTTCGGGTTCTAGTGGACCCGTATTTGCCTACCCACTGGATCCTGGGTGAGTGGGGAGGATTGGGGACGCTGAACGTCTCAAATCTTCCCCGCTCGGCTGCCGTCCGCGAGGTCACGGGGATGGCACGGTCTTGATCAACGGAGGATCGGGGACGTTGAGTGTCCCCGATCCTCCGTCGATCAAGCACCCAGACCGGACCGACCCCCCTCGACGATGAAGGAATCGGGACACTCGACGTCCCAATTCCTTCTGGTCACACGTAGGTAGGCAGATACCGGTCCGCTCTAACCTGAAACGCCACTCACGACCACTTGTACCGAACGGCCACCGCCGGTTGGTCCAATAAGGTCACTCTCAGGAATGTGTGGCAACGTAGGGTCGTGCGGATTCTGGTAGTCGAAGACGAAGAACCCCTCGCCGACGCGATCGCACGCGGCCTGCGGCGCGAGGGCATGGCGGTGGACATCGCGCTCACCGGTGACGACGGGCACGAGAAGGCCGCCGTCACCCGGTACGACGTCGTGTTGCTCGACCGCGACCTGCCCGGGATGTCCGGTGACGACCTGTGCCGCGAGATCGTCGCGTCCGGGGAGCTGACCCGCGTGCTGATGCTCACCGCGAGCAGTTCCGTTTCGGATCGCGTGGACGGCCTTTCCCTCGGCGCCGACGACTACCTCGCCAAGCCGTTCGCCTTCCCCGAACTCGTCGCGCGGGTGCGGGCACTGGGCCGCCGCGCGACACCGGCCGCGCCGCCGCTGCTGACTTCGGGCGACGTCGAACTGGATCCCGCGAGGCGGACCGTCCGCCGTGCGAGCGGTCCGGTCGAGCTGACCCGCAAGGAGTTCGGCGTGCTGGAGGTGCTCCTGTCGGCCGCCGGTTCGGTGGTCAGCAGTGAGGAACTGCTCGAACGCGTGTGGGACGAGAACGCCGACCCGTTCACCACCACCGTCCGGGTCACCGTGATGACGTTGCGGAAGAAGCTGGGCGAGCCGGGGATCATCGAGACCGTCGTCGGCTCCGGCTACCGGGTGCCGGAGCAGGGGACCGCACGCGGGTGAACGCCCGCAGCCTGCGCGCGCGGGTCACGCTGCTCGCGACCGGGCTGGTGGCACTGGTCAGCCTCCTGTTGCTCTGGCTGACCTGGAATCTGGTCGGCGACGCGGTTTCCGCCGTTCCGCAGCTTCCGCCGGGCACCACGGTCCGCGTCGACGGCGTGGACGTCGACGCTTCCGCAGTCACCGAGCATTTGCGGGTGTACGCCCGGAACCGGGTGCTGCTGTTCGGCGCGGCCGCGTTCTGTTTCGTCGTGCTGGCGGCGGGGATCCTCGCGTGGACGTTCACCGCGCGGGTCCTGCAGCCGCTGCGTGAGATCACCGGAACGGCGCGACGGCTGTCGATCGAATCGATGGGGGAGCGGATCGGTGAGGTTCGCACCAAGGACGAACTCGCCGAACTGGCCGAGACCTTCGACGACATGCTCGACAGGCTGCAGGCCGCGTTCGACGCGCAGCGGCATTTCGTCGCGAACGCCAGTCACGAGCTGCGGACGCCGCTCGCGGTCATCCGTACCGAACTCGACGTCACCCTGGCCGACGAGCAAGCCGACGAAGCCGAACTGCGGCGGATGGCGGGCGTGGTCCGCGACGCGACCGAACGGGCCGAGCGGCTGGTCGGTTCGCTGCTGCTGCTCGCGCGCACGGACGGCGCCGGACTGGTGGCCAGGGAACCGGTCGATCTCGCGGTGATCGTCGGGAGTGCCTGGCGCGCGGTGCGGGTGGAAGCGGAGAAACGCGGCATTCGCACCGAATTCGCGACCCCGGGCGCGCCGACGTTCGGCGATCCGGCGCTGCTGGAACGGATCGCGGGCAACCTGCTGGAGAACGCCGTGCGGCACAACGTCGAGGGCGGCTGGCTGGACGTCGTCACGCAAGCCGGTCCACAGTGGTCGGTGCTGCGGGTGCGGTCGTCCGGCGGTCTGCTCGACCCGGCCACGGTCCCCGAACTGTTCGAACCGTTCCGCCGCGCCGGCATCGCCAGGACCGCCCGCACCGGTGCCGGGCTGGGACTCTCGATCGTGCGGGCCGCCGTCCAGGCCCACGGGGGCATGGTGGCCGCGGAACCCGTTGTGGGCGGCGGTCTTTCGGTGACCGTCCACCTGCCCGCTCTGCCCTGACCGGTCGCGGGGGTTACGGTTCGAGGATGGTCCCCAGCATCAGGCTGAACAACGGAACGTCCCTTCCCCAGCTCGGGTTCGGGGTGTACAAGATCGGCGACGACGAGGTCGAGGGCGCGGTCCGCACCGCCATCGAGGCGGGTTACCGCGCCATCGACACGGCGACGCTGTACGCCAACGAACGCGGTGTCGGCGAGGCCGTCCGCACCAGCGGGCTGCCGCGCGAGGAACTGTTCGTCACCACGAAACTGTGGAACACCGAGCACGGCCACGACTCCGCTCTGCGCGCTTTCGACACCAGTTTGAGCGAGCTCGGGCTCGAGTATGTCGACCTGTACCTGATCCACTGGCCGCTGCCGTCACAGGACAAGTACGTGGAAACGTGGCGGGCGCTGGAAAAGATCGCCTCCGACGGCCGGGCGAAGGCGATCGGCGTCTCGAACTTCCAGATCCCGCATCTGGAACGGCTGATCGAGGAGACCGGGACCGTCCCCGCGGTGAACCAGATCGAGTGCCACCCGTGGCTGCAGCAGCCGTTGCTCCGGAACTTCCACGAGAAGCACGAGATCGTCACCGAGGCGTGGGGTCCGCTTGCGCGCGGCGGCGACCTGCTCAGCGACGAGAAGATCACCACGATCGCTGAGAAACACGGCAAGACGCCCGCGCAGGTCGTCCTGCGCTGGCACATCGAGATGAACCACCTGGTGATCCCGAAATCCGTCACGCCGGAACGGATCAAGGCGAACATGGACGTCTTCGACTTCGCGCTCGACGCGCACGACGGTGCCGCGATCGCGACGCTGGAGCAGGGAAAGCGGCTGGGACCGGACCCGGACACGCTGGGCGCCTGACCCCGCAAGTAGTCCTCTAGTTGCGAGCTGCCAGCGCCAGGCCCGCCCGAAGCACACCTGCCGCGTGCAGGAGTGCCTGCCGTGCCGACGGGTCGACTCCCACCCTGCTGGCGAACCCGTGCAGCTGCCCGGGATGCCGCCGGTGGATCACCGGGACCCCGGCCTCGGCCAGTTTCCGCGCGTAGGCCTCGCCTTCGTCGCGCAGCGGGTCGAAGCCCGACGTCGCGATGTAGGTCGGCGGCAGGCCCGCGACATCGTCGTACAGCACCGAAGCGCGCGGGTCGCGGTAGAGCGTCGCGTCCGAGAGGTAACGGTCGCGGTACCAAGCGCGTTCCTCGGTGTCCAGCCGGAAACCGAGTCCGAACAGCTCATGCGACGGATGCGTGCCGAACGCGTCGGTCACCGGGTTCAGCAGAAGGCTGAACGCGGGCCGCGCGACTTCGCCGCGGGCGCCCGCGTGCGCGACGACGGCGGCGAGGTTGCCGCCGGAACTGTCCCCGCCGACCGCGATCCGCGCCGGGTCGAGGCCGTAGTGGGCGGCGTTCGCGTGCACGTGGGCGAAGGCGGCGATGCCGTCCTCGACGGCGGCGGGGAACGGGCATTCCGGAGCCAGTCGGTAGTCCACCGAGACCACGCGTATCCCGGCTTCCTCGGCGAGATAGCGGCAGGCGCCTTCGTGCGTTTCGATCCCGCCGAGCACGAATCCGCCGCCGTGGAAGAACATCAGCGCCGGACTCGGCGAAGCGGCCCCCTCCTGCTCATAGATCCGCATCCGCACCGGCCCGGCGGGGCCGGTGAACGAGTGGTCCGCGCTGCGGATGTCCCCGCCGATCCCCGCGCCCGCCAATTCCCCCGCCTGGTTCAGCTCCGCGCGTGCCTTTTCGACACTCCCGTTGCGGTGCGGGTAGTCGAACGGCGCCAATCTGGACATTTTGATCAGCACCTGCGAACTGGTCGCCAGCCGTTGACCGTCCAGGCGGACGGGACGGCCGGCGACCAGGCGCAGCAAAGGTTCCGGAAGACCGAGCAGGAACCGGAGGGCGGCCATGAGTGAACGCACGAGCAGTCGCCTGCTCAGGGAAAGCATGGCGGAACCCTACGCCTACCGGACGTCGACGAAGATCGGATTCCCGTAGAGCCACAGGTCTTCGAACGGATTCGACTGCCCGATCACGTCCGCGCTCGGCTCGATCCCGCCGGGCACGTGCTTCCTGCCGTCCGTCCCGCGCGTCCGCACGAAGAACGGCTCGCGCACGTTGCGGAAGGTGTGCCGGAACGCGACCCGCCGCCCCGGCGCCCACCGCGGTTCGAACGACCGCACCACCTTCGTACCCGGCGCTGTCTGGGCATCACGGTCGGTGGCAGGCCCGGTGACCGGCCCCGAGACGAGGTCCAGCCGCGCGAGCCGGGGGATCGTGCCGCCGCCGTTCGGCCGGGCCGCCAGCGTCGCCGAGACGACGACCGTGACGTCGTCCCCGCGCCGGACCCGCAGCCTGCCGCCCATCGTGGCCGAGTTCCAACCGCTGTACGCGCCGAATTCCAGCTCCTGCGCGAGCCCGCCGTGAACCACCCAGACGCGTCCCGCGCGCAGGCCTTCCAGCACGCCTTCGTGGCTCCGGCTCGTCACACCGACCACGGTCCGGCTGAATTCGGCGGGGGCGAAGTCCGCGTACGGGGGCAGAGTCTGCGGGACGCCGGTGTCGATCGGGTCCGGGTAGCCGCCGTGCTCGTCGTAGTAGCCGTCGGGGACGCCGGGCCGGACAAGGGTGTCACCCCGGTTGTAGTGCGAGTCGGAGTTGCTGGTGATCCACCACGGCCTTCCCTCGGCCAGCAGTGAATCCCACAGCCCGCCGACGGTCGCGGTGCTCCAGTCGAACCCGCCGTAGGTCCGGTAGGCCGACTCCGGGAAACCCGGCCACGAGTTCGAACCGGGGGAGTTGCCGTATCCGCCGCGCGCGCCACCGCCGCTCCCGAGCGGTTTCGGGAAGCCGTCGGCCTGCGCTCCCGGCGCGCCTTCCATGCCGATGACGATGCCGGGCGCGGCGTCGCGCAGCGCGCGGATCTCGTGCGGGGCGATCCGGCCGTTGCGCAGCGGATGGTTGATCACCACCACCGGCGCGTGGATCCGGCGCGCCCGCTCTTCGGTGGCGAGCCAGCGGATCGCCTTGACGGCCAGCGCCTCGTTGTCGGGGGTGCCCGGTTCGGTCCCGGTCAGCCGCCAGTCGAAGGCGCGCTCGAACTCTCGCAGCTTCGCGGCCTGGTTCGCGCCCGCCTGGAAGAACAGCGTCGCGTGCTCGGCTCCCGGCACGTTCCACTCCATGCCCTGCCACAGCAGGAGATCGCGGTGCTCGCGCTGTGCCGCCCGGATCGCGGCGTTCGTGCGCTCCACCGACGACTTCTCGTGCGAGGCGTGACCGTGATCGGTGATCACCGCCCAGTCGGCCCCGTGCCGCCGGGCGCCGCCGGCGATTCCGTCCACTGTGTACATCGCGTCGTACGAGTACTGGGTGTGGATGTGGTGATCGCCCACCAGCCACCGGTAGCGGTTCCGGCCGAAGAGCCTGCCGAGGTCGAGCTCGAGGCCGAGGTCCAGGTCGAGGGCTTCCGCCGGGGTGGCGGCGGCGAGCGGCGCGCCCGCGGCCGCGGCGGACACGAGGCCCGCGCGCTTGAGGAATCCGCGGCGGTCCACGCCCGGTTTTTCGCTGTTCACCGGCGGGACGCTAGAGAGCCTCGCTGAACGGGCGGTGTCCGGACGGCCAACGCACGGCGCCGTGTGATGATCGTCGCTGCGGTGCGAAAGCCCGGCTCCCCGGAGGATGGCAGGGGAGCCGGGCTTCCCGGCTAGAAGTCCCGGTTCGCCGGAGTGATCCCGAAGTCGCGGTTGTCCACTCCGGTGATCCGGACGCTTCCGTTCTTCATCGGCTTTCCTCCCAGTTTTCAGTTCTTCCCCAGTGCCTGGAGAACCAGGCGTAGGCCGAGTGTTCCGGAAAACGCAGAACGTCGCCACAAAACTCACGAAAAACGCAAAAAGCCACCGTCGGCGACCGAAACATCGCCGACGGTGGCCTTTCGTCGAACCTCAGGAGAGCGGCACGCTCGCCACGCCCGGGGTCAGGAACGGCTTGCCGTTGACCTTCTCGGACACCCCGGCCCGGTCCAGGTACGGCGTGATGCCGCCGAGCCAGAACGGCCAGCCGGCGCCGAGGATCAGGCACAGGTCGATGTCCTGCGCCTCCGCGACCACGCCCTCGTCGAGCATGATCCGGATCTCCTCGGCGATCGCGGCCAGCGCGCGATCACGCACCTGCTCGGACGTCGATGGCGAGTCGCCCCGCTGCCACAGCTCGGCCACCTCGGGATCGACGGTGGCGTTGCCCTTGTCGTCCCACTGCCAGACGCCCTTCTTGCCCGCCTTGACGAAGCGGTCGAGGTTCTCGCTGACGGTGAACCGGTCCGGGAACGCCTCGTGCAGGGTCTCCCCGACGTGCAGGGCGATCGCCGGGCCGACCAGCTGCATCAGCGTCAGCGGCGTCATCGGCAGGCCCAGCGGTTCGAGCGCGGAGTCGGCGACCTCGAACGGCGTGCCCTCGTCCACGGTCACCAGCACCTCGCCGAGGAACCGCAGCAGCAGCCGGTTGACCACGAACGCGGACGCGTCCTTGACCAGCACGCTCGACTTCTTGAGCTGCTTGCCGAGCGCGAACGCGGTGGCCAGCGCGGCGTCGTCGGTCTTCTCCGCCCGGACGATCTCCAGCAGCGGCATCACCGCGACCGGGTTGAAGAAGTGGAACCCGACCACGCGTTCCGGGTGCTTGAGCCGCGAAGCCATCGCGGTGATCGACAGCGACGAGGTGTTCGTCGCCAGGATCGCCTCGGGGGAGACGTACTGCTCCAGGTCGGCGAACACCTTCTGCTTGACGCCCAGCTCCTCGAACACCGCCTCGATCACGAAGTCGGCGTCGGCGAACGCGGACTTGTCGAGCGAGCCGGAGACGAGCGCCTTCAGCCGGTTCGCGCCGTCCGGCGAAACCCGCTTCTTGGCCAGCAGCTTGTCGATCTCACCGTGCACATAGGACACACCCTTGTCGACCCGGTCCTGGTCGACGTCGGTGAGCACCACGGGCACCTTGAGACGGCGGACGAACAGCAGCGCCATCTGGCTGGCCATCAGGCCCGCGCCGACGATGCCGACCTTGTTCACCTTGCGCGCCAGCGCCTTGTCCGGCGCACCGGCCGGCCGCTTCGCGCGCTTGTTGACCAGGTTGAACGAGTACAGCCCGGCGCGCAGCGTGTCGTCCATGAGCAGTTCGGCGAGCCCGTCGGTCTCGGCCGCGTAGCCGCGGTCGAGGTCGTTCTCGCGGGCCAGCTCCAGCAGCTCGACGGCCTTGGTCGCGCCAGGGGACGCGCCCTTCGTGCGTCCGTCCACAATGGCCTTGGCGCGGGCGATCGCGGCGTCCCAGCCCGCGCCGCGGTCGATCTCGCGGCGGGCGGGGGTGATCTCGCCGTTGACGACCTTCGCCAGCCACAGCAGCGACTGCTCCAAGTAGTCGGCCGAGCCGAAGACCTCGTCGACGATGCCGAGTTCGGCCGCCTGCGCGACCTTCAGCATCTTGTTCTGTGCCAGCGCGTTCTCGATGATCACGGTGACCGCGGCGTCCGGCCCGATCAGGTTCGGCAGCAGCTGCGTGCCGCCCCAGCCCGGGAACAGGCCGAGGAAGACCTCGGGGAACGCGATCGCGGGGGTGTTCTCGGACAGCGTGCGGTAGTGGCAGGAGAGCGCGAGTTCGAGTCCGCCGCCCATCACCGCGCCGTTGATGAATCCGAAGGTGGGGATCTCGGTCTCGGTGAGACGGCGGAAGACGTCGTGCCCGGTCTGCGCGATCTCTCGCGCCAGCGCCGGATCCGCGACCGCTTCGACACCGGAAAGGTCGGCGCCGACGGCGAAGATGAACGGTTTGCCGATGACCGCGATCGCGGCGGGTTCGGCGGCGAAGGCGGTGTCGATCGCGGCGTTCAGACTCACCAGGCCCTGCGGGCCGAAGGTGTTCGGCCGAGTGTGGTCGTGCCCGTTGTCCAGCGTGATCAGCGCGACCGGCTTGGACAGACCGGGCACCTTCACCAACCGCGTGACGGCGTTGGTGACGACCTCGTCGGGGAAAGCGGCTTTCGCTTGCTCAGCGGTGAAAGTCATTTACTTCGCCCCCTCGAACGCCGGGTTCTCCCAGATCACGGTGCCGCCCATGCCGATGCCGATGCACATGGTGGTCAGGCCGTAGCGCACGTCGGGGCGCTCGGCGAACTGACGCGAAAGCTGCGTCATCAGCCGGACACCGGAGGACGCGAGCGGGTGACCGCAGGCGATCGCGCCACCCCACTGGTTGACGCGCGGGTCGTCGTCGGCGATGCCGAAGTGGTCGAGGAAGGCGAGGACCTGGACGGCGAACGCCTCGTTGATCTCGAACAGGCCGATGTCGTCGATCGACAGGCCGGTGCGCGCGAACAGCTTCTCGGTGGCGGGCACCGGGCCGATGCCCATCACCTCCGGCTCGACGCCGGCGAAGGAGTAGCCGACGAGCCGCATGCCGATCGGCAAGCCGAGTTCGCGGGCGGTGTCCTCGTCGGCGAGCAGGGCGGCGGTGGCGCCGTCGTTGAGACCGGCCGCGTTGCCCGCGGTGATCCGGCCGTGCGGGCGGAACGGCGTCTTCAGCCCGGCGAGCGTCTCGAGCGTGGTGCCGGGGCGCGGCGGCTCGTCCTCGGTCGCGAGACCCCAGCCGAGTTCCTTCGAACGGGTGGCTACCGGGACCAGCTCGGGGCCGATCTTGCCGGTCTTCACCGCTTCGGCGTACTTCTCCTGGCTGCGCGCGGCGAAGGCGTCGGTGCGCTGCTTGGTGATCGCCGGGAACCGGTCGTGCAGGTTCTCCGCGGTCTGGCCCATCACGAGCGCCGTCGGGTCGACGAGCTTGTCGGCGATGATGCGCGGGTTCGGGTCGACGCCCTCGCCCATCGGGTGGCGGCCCATGTGCTCGACGCCGCCGGCGATCGCGATGTCGTAGGCGCCGAAGCCGATTCCGCTCGCGGTGGTGGTGACCGCGGTCATCGCGCCCGCGCACATGCGGTCCAGCGCGAAACCGGGCACCGACTTCGGCAGGCCCGCCAGCAGCGCGGCGGTGCGACCGATCGTCAGGCCCTGGTCCCCGATCTGGGTGGTGGCGGCGATCGCCACCTCGTCGACGCGCTCGGGCGGCAGCTCGGGATGCCGCCGCAAGAGTTCACGGATGGCGTTGACGACGAGGTCGTCGGCACGGGTGCCGGCGTACATGCCCTTGTCACCGGCCTTGCCGAAGGGCGTTCGCACCCCTTCGACGAAGGCGACATTGCGTACCGACCGCGCGTTCGGCGCGAGCGGTGTTGCTCCTGCGGCCACGAATGCTCCTGAAGTAGAGGTAGTCCTGACCGCACCCTAGCCCCGGTTACCCGCCGGTAACCAGGACGGTGGCCCGGTCGAGTGGGGGAAGGCACACTCCCGGGTCATCGGCGTCGGCCGCTTGGCCGATCCGGGGGCGGTCGGGAAATTGCTATGTTCGGAGTGATCAGGGGGAGGGATCACGATGACTACGCCGGGTCCGGCCGTCACCCGTCGTGCGCTTCTGGGGATGGCGGTCCTCGTGCCGCTGGCCGCCTGCACTCGCGGAACCGCACCCGCGCCGTCGTCGGTCCCGCCGCCACCGCCTTCGCCCAGCCGTCAGTTCCACGACCGGTTGATGGAGCCGGAGAAGAGGTCCGGCGCGCACGCGGTCGGGTCACCGTGGCCGTGAGCGGCGATTCGTGCCGGGCTACTGACTGCCCGCGAACACGCCACCGTTGCCCTCTTTCTCCCTAGTTGCCGGTCGCGCTGGGAAGTAAGGCCGGGCAGCCGCCGGTGACCCAGGCCGGGTCGTACTCGAAATGCCACTTCTCGTTGTCGTAGCGGCGGCACCAGCCGAGCGCGCCGCCGTTCTTGTCCACCCACGAGGCCGAATTCAGCGGCTGGATGTCGACGGCGATTCCCTTGACGTGCATGGACGTCTCCGGCTGCAGTGCCCACTTCTTGGCCTGCTCCACGGAGCCGAACCGCTCGACGGCCTTGTCGAACTCACGCTGCTGCTGGGCCCGGCTGCGCTTGCCGTCGTTCACGCAGAGCGTGATGTTCTGTGCTTTGGCCTTGGCGCGCAGGGCGTTCCACGCGTCGATCACGTCCGGGCGCATGCCGAAGGTGTCCTCGTCGACATAGCGCTTGTCGACGGCGCACGTCGGGCCGCTCTCGGGGCCGGGGACCTCTTCGAGGACCGCGAGTGCCTTCCCGGCGACCGGCTTGACGGCCACACCGGTGGCTCCCAGTGTCACCATCGCGATCCCGACGAGCCCCAGCGCCACGAGCACGCTGATCGCGGTCCTGCGGCTGGACATCACTGTGGTGGGCACCACTCCGAAGCTACCCAGCGCCGGGCGGGCCGCCAGGGTTTGTGACCTTCTTCCCAGAATGGTCCGGCAGGCCAACCAAACCGGAAAACGCCTGGTGAGCGTGGGGCCTCGTGAGTGGTAAGGACGGTTAGAACCGTCCTTACCACTCACGAGACGTGACTCAGCGGCTCAAGTACCCGAGCCACCCTCCGTACCCCGTGATGTCCTCCGCACCTTCCACCGCGGCCGGTTCACAGACGAACCCGGACACCTCGCTCCCGTCGGCCAACCGCACCTTCCCGATCGCCAGCGGCGCGGGAATGCCGGCGACGAACTCCCCGAACCCCGCGAGTGGCAGGTCCCAGACCTCCGCCTCGATCGGTGCGCCCCCCGAGGCGACCCGGACGAGACCGGGTTTGGGCGGCACGGTGTCCAGCGCGAAGAACCGGTACTCGGCCGCCGTCGGTCCCGCCGAGACGAACCGCCCGCCCCGCGAGGTCAGTTCGTGGTTCAGCGGCTGCCCGCGCAGATGGGCGCCGACGACGGCGATCCGGGTCCGCCGCGGCACCAGGCGGGCGACGTCGGCGAGGATCCGGTCGGCGTACGCGGGCCCGACCAGCATCACCCCGAACGGCAGCCCTCCGACGGTTCCGCCGGGTACGGCCAGCGACGAAAGGCCCAGCAGGTTCGTCGAGTTCGTGAACCTGCCCAGCCGGGCGTTCACGCCCAGCGGGTCGGCCTCGACCTCGGCGATCGTCGGATGCTCCGTCGTCGTGGGCAGCAGCAGGCAGTCCACAGTGGACAGAACCGCCGACGCCTCTCGCGAGAGGCCGTCGAGCGTCACGAGGTCGCTGAACAACCGGTGGGCCGGGATGTCCTTCGCCGCGCCGATGATCTGCCGTACGGCCGGATCGACCGCGTCCGGGTGCGCGTCGAGGAATTCTCCGACCGCCGAGTACCGCTCGGCCACGAACGCGCCTTCGTACAGCAGACGCGCCGCGGCCAGGAAGGCCGATATGTCGACAGTGACGAGTTCGGCGCCCGCGTCACGGTACGACTCGGCCGCGGCGGCGAACGCCTCTGCCCAGCCATCCCGCAGCGGGCCGCCCAACTCCTGAGGCACGCCGATCCGGAACGGCCGGTGGACGACCGGAAGATCCCGCGGCTCACTCAGGCAGGTGAAGGCCGCCGTCGCCTCGTCGACCGTCCGCGCGAACACGGTCACGCAGTCGATGCTCGCGCACGCGGGCACGACACCGGTCGTCGGAAGCAGTCCCCGTGTCGGTTTCAGCCCGACGATCCCGTTGTACGCCGCCGGAACCCGGCCGGATCCGGCGGTGTCGGTGCCCAGCGCGAGATCCGCGATCCCGAGCGCCACCGCGACCGCCGAACCCGAACTCGACCCGCCCGACACGTACGCCGGGTCGATCGCGTTCCGGACCGCGCCGTGCGGACTGCGCGTGCCGACCAGCCCGGTCGCGAACTGGTCCAGATTGGTCGTGCCCAGGATCAGCGCCCCGGCCGCGCGCAGCCGCGCCACCACCGGCGCGTCCTCGTCCGGTCGGTAGGCGTACTCGGGGCAGGCCGCCGTCGTCGGGAACCCGGCGACGTCGATGTTGCCCTTGACCGCCGCGAGTTTCCCGTACAGCGGCAAGGGTTCCCCCGCCGCGCGACGGGCTTCCAGCGCTTCCGCGTCGGCGAGCACGTCCGCCTCGGGACGCAGGTCGATCCAGATCTCGGGCCGGTCGACCCGGGCGATCCGGTGGTACGCGGCGCGCACCCGCTCCCGCACGCTCATCCCGCGCTCCTTCCCAGTACCACCAGCGGTGTGCCGGGGGCGACCTGATCGCCGGGGGAGACGAGTACCTCGACGACCTCCCCCGAGGCGGGCGCGGGGATCCGCGCCTCGGTCTTCATCGCTTCGAGGATCACCAGCGTCTCCGCCGGACCGACCGTCTTGCCCGCCTCGACGTCCACCCGCCACACGGTCGCGGCGAACGGCGCTTCGACGACGTGGCCACCGGGCGGGGCCTCGACCTTCGTGGTCGGGACCTTCGCGCCTGCCGGTTCCGGACGAGGGTCGAATTCGCCCGCGGCCGCCCAGGCCTGCCGCTCCGCCTCGAACGCCGAGCTCTGCTTTGCCCGGAACGCGGCGATGTCGGCGGCGTTGTCGGCCAGGAAACGCTCGTGGTCGGCCAGCGCGAACTCGCCGTCGGTGATGTCGAGTTCCAGGTCCCCCGCCGAACTGGAGGCCCGCAGGTCCAGCAGTTCTTCGGCGGACACGGGATACCACGAGATCCGGTCGAAGAACCGCAGCAGCCACGGCGAACCCGGTTCGAACGAACCCCGCTGCCGCCAGCCGCTCCACACCTGCGTGGTCCGCCCGACGAACTGGTACCCGCCGGGGCCCTCCATCCCGTAGATGCACAGGTACGAGCCGCCGATGCCGACCGAGTTCTCCGCGGTCCAGGTGCGCGCCGGGTTGTACTTCGTGGTGACCAGCCGGTGCCGCGGATCCAGCGGGGTGGCCACCGGCGCGCCGAGATAGACGTCGCCGAGGCCCAGCACGAGGTACTCCGCGTCGAACACCGTCCGGTAGACGTCGTCCACACTGGACAGACCGTTGACCCGCCGGATGAACTCGATGTTCCACGGGCACCACGGCGCGTCGTCGCGCACGCCCGCCATGTACCGCTCGATCGCCTCGCGGGTCGCCGGATCGTCCCAGGACAACGGCAGCCGCACGGTCCGGCTCGGCACCACGAGATCGGCGGTGCGCGGCAGATCGTGCTCCACCTCCTGGACGAGGCCGAGCAGTTTCGACACCGGCAGCACGTCCGGATCGACGTGCACCTGCAGCGAGCGGATGCCCGGTGTCAGGTCGACGACACCGTCGAGTCCTTCCGCGCCCAGCCTGTCGGCGAGGGCGTGGACCCGCATCCGCAGGGCCAGGTCGAGTTTCATCGGCCCGTACTCGATCAGCAGGTTGTCGTCGCCGCTGCGCCGGTAGGTGACCTCGGGGTTCTCGTCCGAAGTGGACAGACGGCCGAAGATGCCGCCGTCGTCGATCGGCGTTCGGCTCGGCTTGACCGCCGAGGCCGGAGTCTCCCGGAGCGACATCGCGTGCTCGATGGTGATCGGCACGAACCGTACGGTGTCACCCGGCCGCAGCTGGCCGAGTTTCCAGCGCTGCCCGGTCACCACGGTCGCCGGGCAGACGAAACCGCCGAGGCTCGGCCCGTCCGGGCCCAGCAGGATCGGCAGGTCGCCGGTGTAGTCGACGGCGCCGATGGCGTACGGCGTGTCGTGGATGTTCGACGGGTGCAATCCCGCCTCGCCGCCGTCCTCCCGCGCCCATCGTGGCCGGGGCCCGACGAGCCGGACGCCGGTCCGCGCGGAGTTGAAGTGCACCTCCCAGTCGGTGGCGTAGAACGTTTCGACGTCGTCCGGGGTGAAGAACTCCGGAGCCGCGTGTGGTCCTTCGGACGCGCCGATCTCCCAGTGCGTCGAGAAGACCGGGCGTTCGGCCTCGGGGACAGCGCCGGTGACGGCGTTCTCCGGAACCGGCCCGGGGGAGAGGACGTCGCCGGTCGCCAGCGCGCGGCCGCCGTGCCCGCCGAAGCCGCCCAGGGTGAAGGTCGCCGCGCTGCCCAGGAAGTCCGGCACGTCGATCCCGCCGCGGACGAGGACGTACGCGCGGAGCCCGGCGGTGCCGGTGCCGACGTCGAGCACGCCGCCCGCGGGAACCTCGACCGGTTCCCACTGGGGAACGGGCTCGCCGTCGAGGGTCACCGGGGACGGAGATCCCGTGACGCAAACGATTGCGTCATCGGTGAACCGCAGGCAGACACCGTCCACAGTGCACTCTAGGCCGGGTGTCCCTTCGGGATTGCCCAGCGCGCGGTTGCCCAGGCGCAGTGACAGATCGTCCATCGGGCCGTTCGGCGGGACACCCACGTGCCAGAACCCCAGCCGTCCCGGCCAGTCCTGCACGGTGGTCATCGTGCCGCCGCGCAGCACCTCGATCCGCGGTTCGGGATCGGTGATCGCGTCGAGGGTCGAGGTGTCGTGCGTGACCTCCCGAAGCCGGGGGTCGGCGGCGACCGCGCGCAGCTGCCCGAGGTTCGTGCGGACGCCGTCCACCCGGCTTCCCCCGAGCGCCGTGCCCAGCGCGGCCAGTGCCCCGGCCCGGTCCTGACCGACGGTGATCACCTTGGCGAGCAAGGGGTCGTAATGCGTCGTCACCTTCGTGCCGGCCTCGACCCAGGTGTCGACCCTGACGTCGGCGGGGAAGTCGGCGCGGGTCAGCAGGCCCGCGCTCGGCCGGTGCCCGGCGGCCGGATCCTCGGCGTAGACCCGGGCTTCGACCGCGTGCCCGCGCGGTTCCGGCGCGGTGGCGAACATCCCGGTGTCGCCGTCGGCGAGCCGGAGCATCCACGCGACGAGGTCGATCCCGTAGACCGCCTCGGTGACCGGGTGCTCGACCTGCAGCCGCGTGTTCACTTCGAGGAACGCGGCTTCTTCCCGGTCCGGGTCGTAGATGAACTCGACCGTGCCGGCCGACCGGTAGCGCACCGACGCGCAGAGGCCGACGGCCGCCGAGACCAGCTTCTCGCGCACCGCTTCGGAAAGACCCGGCGCGGGGCACTCTTCGAACACCTTCTGGTTGCGTCGCTGCAGGGTGCAGTCCCGGGTGCCCAGCGCCAGCACCTCACCCGCGCCGTCGCCGAACACCTGGACTTCGACGTGCCGGGCCCGCGTCACCAGGCGTTCGAGGAACACGCCCGACGTCGAGAAGCTCTTGGCCACGATGCTCCGCACCGCGTCCCAGGCCTCCCGCAACTCCTCGGCCGAAGCGCAGGCGCGCATGCCGATCCCGCCGCCACCGCCGGTGGCCTTGAGCATCACCGGGTAGCCGATCATGGTGGCCGCCACTTCCGCGTCGGCGAGGGTGTCCAACAGCCCGGTGCCCGGCAACAACGGGACCCCGGCTTCGACGGCCTTGTGCCGGGCGGTGTGCTTGCTGCCGAAGACTTCGAGCTGGTCCGCGGTGGGACCGGCGAACCGGATCCCCGCCGCTTCCGCCGTCCGGGCGAAAGCGGTGTCCTCGGACAGGAATCCGTAGCCGGGGTGGATCGTGTCCGCCCCGGTCTTCAGTGCGGCTTCGATGATCGCGTCACCGAGGAGATAGCTCTCCCTGGCGGGCGCGGGGCCCAGTCGGATGGCCTCATCGGCGAGTCGTACGTGTGCGGCGGTGCGGTCCGCGTCGGAGTAGACGGCGACCGTCGCGATGCCCATCTCCTTGGCGGTCCGGATGATCCGGACCGCGATTTCCCCCCGGTTGGCGACGAGCAGTTTCACGCGTCACCGCCGGTGACGATCATTCTGACCGGAGTCGGGTCGAACCCGTTGCACGGGTTGTTGATCTGCGGGCAGTTCGACACCAGCACCAGGACGTCGGTCTCGGCACGCAGCCGGACCTCCATGCCGGGCCTGGAAATGCCGTCGACGATGCCGAGTGTGCCGTCCTGCTCGACCGGCACGTTCATGTACCAGTTGACGTTGCCGACCAGATCCCGTTTCCCCAGGCCCCATTTCGCGCCTTCGGCCAGGAAGTTCTCGACGCAGGCGTGCTGGTACCGAGTGTGCTGGCCGTAGCGGAGGCTGTTCGACTCCTTGCTGCAGGCGCCGCCGATCGTGTCGTGTCGTCCGCAGGTGTCCCCGACGACGGTGAGCAGCGGAGCGCCTTCGCCGGTGCGCAGCACGCTGCCGGTGGTGAGGAAGATGTTGCGCTGTGCGGAGATCGTGGCGGCGGCGCTGTAGCGTTTGGCCGTGTCGGCGGCGGCGTAGCAGAGGAAGTCGACGGCCTGGTTGCCGCCGAGATCGATGATCGCGAGTGTCTCGCCTCTGCGGAGCACGGTGGAGTACGGGGCCCGCGCGGCGACCTCGGTGTCGGAGATGATCGTCGTGGTCATGCGATCCCCCTGGCGGTCAGGTAGTCGGCGGTGTTCTCGAAGGCGCGCTGTGCCTCGGGTGACGCGGTCCATTCAGGACTGTCCGGTGTGGACGGTTCACTGCGCTGGGCGAAGACACGCAGCGGGGTGACCGTGTAGTCCGGGCGCGGGTCGAGCGGATGCGCGACGTTGGCGATCAGGACGACGACCGGGAGTTCGGTCCGCAGGACCACGGATTTGCCGGGACCTGCCGATCCCTCGAAGGTCAGCCCTCCGTCCGCCTCCACGTGGACGCCCTGGAAGAAGGACAGGCTCGGCGGAAGATCGCGCGGGGTCAGGCCGTGCTTCGCGGCGGCCAGCGTGAACAGCGCGTTCCCCGAAGGCGAATCGCCCTGCGGGCTTCCGTCGCCGTAGCGTTCGGCGTTGCCGTCCACAGTGGACGTCCCGCACAGCGAGTCGTGCTTTCCGCTCTCGTCGGTGACGACGGTCGCGAGGACCCGCGCCTGATCCGACAGCAGCGCGATCGACTCGCCGAGATAGGCGTTCCACTGGACCTTCACCGTGTCCGCGACGTTCAGCCGCTCCCACGGCTGGTCGGCGTTGAACAGCAGCAGATGCGCGCAGGCGTCGCCCTCGAGGTCGGTCAGCCGCAGTTCGGTGCCGCGGGCGAGGACCTTGTGGGTGTAGCCGCCGCCGGCGACGGTCTCGGCCCAGACCAGCTTCGCCGGGTCGATCCCGGCGGGCGGATCCGGCCAGGTGGCCGCGGGGATGGCGGGCATCGTGTCGGTCACCGTGCCCGCCTGGGCACGCGCGTGGTCGCGAGCGCCGTACGTGGTCGATGTCGTGCTCATGGAACCTTCCTTCAGATCGCGGGGACGGGGACCGTGGTGAGCGCGGAGCGGCGGCGCCAGCAGAGGTAGCCGGTGAGGATCGCGGCGCCGACGAACTCGATCGGGAACAACAGGACCCAGACGGAGCCGGTGCCCGCCAGGTCGTAGATCTCGGCTCGTGGCCAAGCGATGTTGACGATCATCATCGCGCCGTACCCTACTGCCGCGACGTTGACCGGAATAGCCCATCGCCCCAGGGAGAAGTGGCCGGGTTCGGAGGTGAAACGGCCTTGACGGCGCCGGATCAGCAGCGGTCCGGTCACCAGGAGATAGGCGAGGTAGACCACGACCACCGAGGTGCCGGTGATGGTGCTGAAGATGGTCGGATTCCCCAGATTCAGCAGCAGGAGCCCGATCGCGAGCGCCCCGGACAGGACGGCGGGCGCGATCGGCGTCCCGGTGCGGGCGTTGACCGCGGAAAGCAGTTTGGCGCCGGGAAGCGCGCCGTCGCGGGCCATCGCGTAGATCAGCCGGACGGTGCCGGTCTGGATGGTCAGGGTGCAGACGACGACGGCGATGGCGACGTCGGCGAGGAAGATCCGGCCGAGCGTGTCCCCGAAGACGGCCGTGATCACATACGGCAGGCCCTTCCCGGCGAGCTGGCCGTCGGTGAGGCTCGGTGCCGCCATCAGCGCGGTGATGACGACGGCGAGCCCGCCGATTCCGGAGATCAGGAGCGCGCGGAGCACGGCGCGCGGAGCGATGCGCCTCGCGTCCTTGGTCTCCTCCGCGACCGAGGCTGCGGTGTCGAAGCCGTACAGGACGTACGCGGCCATCAGCGCCGAAGCGAGAACGCCGCCGGCTCCCGGGCTTTCGCCCGCCGGTGCGAGCACGACCTGCGGGCCGCGGACGGCGAAGAGCGCGAGCCCGATGATCAGGATGAGGACGCCGACGAGTTCGGCCGCCACCCCGACGTCGTTGATCCGCGCCATGAGCCGCACGCCGCCCGCGTTGATCGCGGTGGTGAAGACGATCAGCAGGGCACCGAGCAGGACGGCGTTGGTGGCGCCGGTCGGGGACGTGATCGCCGGATCCCCGCCGACGAGCTGGAAACCGCTCCAGACCGACGGGAGGACGACCTGCAGCGCGATGGCGGCACCGGCGAGCGCGACGACGCAGCCGACCAGCATCATCCAGCCCGCCAGCCAGCCCGCGAATCCAGGTGAGAGGTGTTTCGCCCACTGGTAAACCGATCCTGCCAGCGGGAATCGGGCCGCGAGTTCGGCGAAGTTCAGGGCGACGAGCAATTGGCCGATGATCACCAGCGGCCAGGTCCAGAAGAAGAGGGTGTCGCCGAAGGAATAGCCGAAGGCGAACAGCTGAAACACCGTGGTCAGGATGGAAACGAAGGAGAATCCGGCGGCGAAGGCGGAGAACCCGCCCAGCGTCCGGCGTAGTTCTTGACGGTAACCGAAGGCGGAAAGGTCTTCGGACGGCATTTTCGGGGGCTCCTGTCTGGAGGGCCGAATTTCGATCGGATGACCGAAATTAAGCGCATGCGGAGTCCTTCTGATCTCCGCCCGGTAAGCGCGGTGTTAAGTGATACCGGATTCGGTAACCTGGGCCGACCGCCGGACGTAACAAAGATCTTCGCGGAGAAATGGCAGGATCGGATAGATGACGAAAACGACCGGGGTGGGCAGGCCCAGAGCCAGCGGTGCGGCGGCGAGCAAACGGGAAGCGCGGCTCGCGGTTTTGGACGCGGCCGGGGAGCTGTTCACCGGCGCCGGGTACGCGGCGACGACCACACGGGCCATCGCCGAACGCGCCGGACTGCGCCAGGCGTCGCTCTACTACCACTTTCCGTCCAAAGAGGACATTCTCGCGGCGCTGCTGGAGGACACCGTCCGGCCGTCGCTGGACGTCGCGGGCGGGCTGTCGGCCCAGCTGGCGCCGGTCGGCACGCGGCTGTGGGCGCTGGCCTACGCGGACATCCACCTGCTCGGCAGCGCGCGGCACAACCTCGGTGCGCTGTACCTGCTGCCGGAGATCTCCTCGCCGAGGCTGGGGCGGTTCCGGGCCGAACGCGCGGAGCTCAAACGCGTCTACGGCTCGCTCGTCGCGGTCGCCGGGGTCCCCGGCGACCTCCTGGGCATTCGGACCGATCTAGTGTTCGGGCTCGTCGAGAGCATCGCGATCGTCCGGCGTGACCAGCCGGACCTGGACGTCGAAGCGCACGCCGTCGAAGGGGCCGACAGCGTGCTGAGGCTGGCCGGTATCGGGGAACCGGACGCCGAGCTGCGCGAATCCGCGCGGGCGCTACTGGAGGACTGAAGCCGGGTCAGGCGGCGGCGGTGGCGTGGAGCGCTTTGCTCAGCGCCGCCACGGTCAGCTCGATCTGCCACGGCCGGGCACCGCCGTCGGCGAGGACCTTGGCGACCGCGTCCTCGCTCAGGTCCGCGGGCGGGCGCCAGCAGGTGCGGCGCACGAGTTCCGGCAGTAGCAGGTTCTCCACCGGCAGCCGCCGGTCCTCCGCGATCGCGGCCAGCGCCGCGCGGGCGGCCGAAAGCCGGGCGGCGGCGTCGGGATCCTTGTCCGACCAGCGGTTCACCGGCGGCGGGCCGTCGGTCTGCTGCGCCGGGGTGGGCAGTTCCTCGGCGGGGAGCGCGCGGGCGGCCTGCAGGTGCCGCAGCCAGCTCGCGGTGTACTTCCGCTGGATCCGGCCGCTGAACACCGGCAGCGACTGCAGCTGCTCGACCGTCTTCGGGTCGGCGGTGACGGCGTTGATGATCGCGCTGTCGGGCAGGATCCGGCTGGGCGCGCGGTCGCGCTTGCGGGCGAGCTCGTCCCGCGCCTGCCACAGTTCGCGCACCGCGGCGAGGCCGCGGGCGCTGCGGATCTTGTGGACGCCGGACGTCCGGCGCCACGGCTCGGCCCGAGGGGCGGGCGGCGGCGCGGTGCGGACGGCCTCGAACTCCTGCTGAGCCCATTCGAGCTTGCCCTGGGCCTCGAGGTCGGCTTCGAGCTTCTCTCGCAGCTCGATGAGCAACTCGACATCGAGGGCGGCGTAGTTCAGCCAGTCGACGGGAAGCGGGCGCTTCGACCAGTCGGCGGCACTGTGCCCCTTCTCCAGCTGGTAGCCGAGGAGGAGTTCGACGAGGGTGCCGAGGGCGACCCGTTCGTACCCGGCGAGCCGTCCGGCGAGTTCGGTGTCGAACAGGCTCTTCGGGTGCAGGTCGAGTTCGGCGAGACACGGCAGGTCCTGAGAGGCCGCGTGCAACACCCATTCGGCGTTGTTGAGCACTTCCGCGAGGGGCGCGAGCTGCCCTTCGAGCGGAATGGGGTCGATGAGGAAGGAGCCGGCACCTTCGCGGCGCAGCTGGACCAGATAGGCCTTCGGCCAGTACCGGTAGCCGGACGCGCGCTCGGTGTCCACGGCGATGGCCCCGCTGCCGCCCGCGATCTTCACGCAGGCTTCGGCGAGGGCTGTCGCGTCGGCGATCACCGGTGGAGTGCCTTCGGCGGGCTCGCGTAACAAGACGGCGGCACTGGTGTCATCAGTGCCGGTCATAGAGTCCGCCTGCGGTTCTCCGGGTCGGTCGCCATCCATAGGTGAAGACCCTACGGGACGAGCGGGCCGCGCCTGGTCCGCCCGCCCCGCAGGGCAGTTCGCCTTTGTCAGCGGATCACGCCGGCACGCATGGCCAGCGCCACCATCTGAGCCCGGTCACCCGTGCCGAGCTTGCGCCCGATGCGGGAGAGGTGAGACTTCACGGTGAGAGCGGAGAGGCTGAGTTCCTCGCCGATCTCCTTGTTGGACTGGCCGTCGGCGACGAGCTGCAGCACCTCGACCTCGCGCGCCGAAAGCTCGCGCGGGGTGTTGTCGGTGCCGGCGACTCGGGTGCCGGTGGCCAAGACCGGTGCGACGCTCGGGTCCGCGTAGACGCCGCCCTCGAGCACCCTGCGGACGCCGTCGGTCACTACGACCGGCGATGCCGACTTGAGCAGGTATGCCTGGGCGCCGGCCTGGAACGCCGACCTGACCGCGTACGGGTCGTCCGATGAAGCGAGCACCACTACGCGAGGCCAGCCATGGCTACGGAGTTCCGTAACCAGCTCGATGCCGCTGCCATCCGGCAGACCGAGATCGAGGATCGCCAGGTCACAAGGCCCAGTGGCCTGTGCTCGCGCCCTTGCCTCGGCCACCGTGGCGGCCTCGTGGACGGTGCCCGCACCCATCTGTGCGAGTCTTGCTGAGATTGCCTCCCTCAACAGCGGGTGGTCATCGACCACCAACACGGAAAAAAGCTCTTCCCGCGGATGCGGAACCATGCTCGCCGGCAATGAACCGGCTGGCGTGGATCGGACGGCCTGAGAAATGCCGACGGTAGCCACGTCACTACCTCCCTGGAGTCGGTCGTGCCCCCCGACCGGCACCGGGACTTTCGGCCGTTTAGCCGCGCCAGCTTTAGACCGAAAGTGGTGTCGTCGATGGCACTGTAGCCGCCCTGAGGCCTTCACGGGGGGATCGAATGGGTATCTATCTCAAACGAGTAGTTACTCAGGGAGTTCGTTGTAACACGATCGGGCTAGTACACAGCCGGTGGCTAACACATCGCCGAAAGAACACGATGCACTTCAGTTACCGGGGTCCAACCGACTGTGCAGATGGGCCGTGCACCTGCCGGTGCCTCTGCCCGGGAGCCTTGGAGAGCAGGGCATCGAGGGTCGGAAACCGCCTCCGGCATGGGGCTTGATCAACTTCGCGGAGGGTCATGATCGCTTCGCTGGGTGACTGCGGTAGTAACGCTCCGGAGGCGCCCCGGGGTGCTTCAAGGGCCTGTTTCGGCCGGATTGATCTTGTTGCTGACGGTGACACTGTCGGTAGCACGAACGGGGTGGTCCAGACCTCTGGGCGGCCGTCTCCGCGCTGGTCGGAGCTGGTCTAGTCCAGATGGCCCTGAAGCGCCTCTCGACGGCGTACGGACGCTCTGAGGGCCTCGCGAATGGGGTAAGCGAAGGTGTCCTCGGGCGCTTCGCGCGGTCTTCGGCAGTACGTGAAGGACCCCTTCATTGCGCTAGACGCAATGAAGGGGTCCTTCACGTACTTGGGCCGCCGATCCGGCGGGGGAGCAAGGGGCCTTTAGTGTCGCTAGCTTTCCTAGCGGCGCTAGCTGGCCGGAGATTGCAGAATAACCCAAATGCTATGTCTCGATTGCCGGGATTCCGGCGTGTCGGGACGGAGTGTCGGGTCTCAGGAGGACTGGCGCTGCTCGAAGAGGGTCACGCCGACCGGCGGCAGTCCGACGACGCTCGCCATCACCTGGCAGAAGGCCTGCCCGTGCGACCGCAGCGCGGCGTCCGTCGGCGTCCAGGACGCCCGCAGCTCCAGGTCGTCGGTGCGCGTGGGCCCGGAGATGTCGCCGAAGCGGGCCGAGGACGTCTCGGTGACCGTGCCGCCCAGCGCCGTCCACTCCGCGCCGGAGCTCTCCAGCGCGTCGGTCAGCCACGACCAGCCGACGGCGGGAAGGAAGGGATCCGTCGCCAGTTCCCGGTCGAGTTCCGCGCGGACGTACATGACCAGCCGCAGAACCCCGTCCCAGCCTTCTTGACCGTCCGGATCGTGCAGCAGCACCAGCCGCCCCGACGCCAGCACGTCCGCCGGCCCTTCCACCTCGCAGCTCACCGCGTAGGACCACGGCGCCAGGCGCTGCGGCGGGCGCATCGTTTCCAGCTGCACTTCGGGACGGGGCCGGACCGATTGCAACGCCGCGACGGCTTCACGGAAGAGATCGGGTACTGACGTCATCGCGGTCACCAACCGACTGTAAGACGCGATAGTCCGGTTCGGGGCGCAGACGCGCCGAGAGTAAGGGCTCGGAGCGCCCATGGCACCATGAACCGTGATGTCTCCTTCAGCTGCTTCTCCCGCGCAGACCGTCCCCGCGGCCCGTCGTGCCCTGCCCGGCGCGCCGTTCCTGGCCGCCGCGCGCGGCGAACGCCCGGCCCGCACCCCCGTGTGGTTCATGCGCCAGGCAGGCCGGTCGTTGCCCGAGTACCGGGCGCTGCGCGAAGGCACCTCGATGTTCGACGCGTGCTTCGACCCCGAGATGCTCGCCGAGATCACGCTCCAGCCGATCCGCCGTCACGGCGTCGACGCGGCCATCCTCTTCAGTGACATCGTCGTCCCGCTCAAGGCGGCGGGTCTCGACATCGACATCGTCGCGGGCACCGGCCCGGTCGTGGCCGAGCCGATCCGCGACGCCGCGGGCGTGCGCGCGCTGCCGGTCCTGGACCCGGAGCAGGTGGAGCGGGTCGCCGACGGCGTCCGGCTGCTGGTCGGGTCGCTGGGCGAGACGCCGCTGATCGGTTTCGCCGGCGCGCCGTTCACCCTGGCCTCCTACCTCATCGAGGGCGGGCCGAGCCGCAACCACGAGCACACCAAGGCGCTCATGCACTCCGAGCCGGAGCTGTGGCACGAGCTCGCCGGGCGCCTGGCGGACATGGCGATCACCTTCCTGTCCGCGCAGCTCGACGCCGGGGCCGACGCGATCCAGCTGTTCGACTCGTGGGCGGGCGCGCTCTCGGAGCGGGACTACCGCGAGTTCGTCCTGCCGCATTCGGCGAAGGTGCTGTCGGCGGTCGCCGGGTACGGCGTGCCCCGGATCCACTTCGGTGTCGGCACCGGCGAGCTGCTGGTCGCGATGCGCGACGCGGGCGCCGACGTGGTCGGCGTCGACTGGCGCCTCCCGCTCGACGAGGCCGTCCGGCGGCTCGGCGGCGGTGTCGTCCAGGGCAACCTCGACCCCGCGCTGCTGCACGCGTCCTGGCCGGTGCTCGAAGCGGAGGTCCGGCGGATCCACGCCGAGGGCCGCGCGGCCGACGGGCACATCTTCAACCTCGGCCACGGCGTCCTGCCCGGCGTCGACCCGGACGTCTTGACGCGCGTGGTCGGGCTGGTGCACGAGCTCCAGCCGTGAGCACCGTGAAGACCGCCGCCGTCGTCGGTGGCGGTATCTCGGGACTGACCGCGGCCTACCGCCTGCGGACGCTGCTCGGCGAAGACACCAGGATCGTCGTCTTCGAAGCGACCGAGTCCCTCGGCGGGAAACTCCGCACGATCGAACTCGCCGGTGAGCGCTACGACGTCGGCGCCGAGGCATTCCTCGCCCGGCGACCCGAGGCGCTCGCCCTGGTCCGCGAGGTCGGGCTGGGCGAGGGTCTCGTCCACCCCACCAAGGCCCGCGCGAAGATCCACGCCGGCGGATCCGTGCTCGGCCTGCCGCCGGGCACGGTCATGGGCGTTCCCGCCTCGGCGGACGCGGTCGCCGGGGTGCTGTCGGAGAAGGGCCGCGCGCTGGTCGAGGCCGAGTCTTCGCTGGCGCCGGTGGAACTGCCCGCCGGGGACGTGCCGCTCGGCCCGCTGCTGCGCGAGCGGTTCGGCGACGAGCTCGTGGACCGCCTCGTCGACCCGCTGCTCGGTGGGGTCTACGCCGGGGGAGCGGACGGGCTCGGGCTGCGCGCGACGATGCCCGGTCTGGCGTCCGCGGTGGACCGCGGCGCGCGTTCGCTCACCGAAGGCGCGGCCTCGCTCATGCCCGCTTCGCCGAGTACTGCGCCGGTCTTCGGCACCCTGCTGGGTGGGCTCGGCACCCTGATCCGGCGGCTCGCGGAGCTGTCCCGCGCCGAGATCCGGACCGGGACCACGGTGACGGCGATCGAGCGCACCGCCACCGGCTGGAAGGTCGACGACCTCGAAGCCGACTCAGTCCTTCTCGCGGTTCCGGCGCCCTCGGCGCGGCGGCTGCTCGACGGCGTCGTGGGTGTGGCGTCGTCGGCGTTCGCGGAGGTCGAGCTGGCGTCGATGGCGGTGATCGCGCTCGCGCTGCCGCCGGGCACCGAACTGCCGGAGTCGTCCGGGGTGCTGATCGGGGCCGGTGAACAGGACGCGGCCGGGAAACCGTTCGCGGCCAAGGCGTTCACCTTCTCCACGCGCAAGTGGGCGCAGTACGGCGAAGGCCCGGTGCTGGTGCGCGGCTCGGTCGGCCGCTTCGGCGAACCGGGCGCGCTGCACGCCGACGACGACGAACTCGTCCGGGTGGTCCGCGACGATCTGGCCCGGCTGACCGGTGTCACCGCCGCGCCGATCGAAACGCTGGTCACGCGCTGGGGCGGCGGGCTCCCGCAGTACGGCACCGGTCACCTCGAACTCGTCGAGCGCATCGAACGCGCCGTCGGGGAGGTCCCGGGGCTCGCCGTGGCGGGCGCGACGCTGCACGGCGTCGGGCTCCCGGCCTGCATCGCCACCGCCGACGCGGCCGCCCGGCGCATCGCCGGGATCACACCGACCCACGAGGGCTCCTGAGCACCGGCAGTGCCAAGATGGCGGTATGGCGCGGCTGAACTACAACGAGCTCAATGACACCATCCGCTACACCGCCTGGTCGGTCTTCCGGGCCGAGCAGGGCAAGCTCGGTGAGGACCGCGCGCGGGCGACCGCGGAGACCACGGAGTACCTGGACTCGCTGGAGGCCAAGGGCGTCGTCGTCCGCGGGCTCTACGACCTTTCCGGACTGCGGGCCGACGCCGACTACATGGTCTGGTGGCACGCCGAGGAGATCGAGCAGGTCCAGGCGGCCTACAGCGGTTTCCGGCACACCCCGCTCGGCCGCGCCTCGGTTCCGGTGTGGAGCCAGGTCGCGCTGCACCGTCCGGCGGAGTTCAACAAGAGCCACATCCCGGCGTTCCTCGCCGGTGAAGAGGCCCGCAAGTTCATCTGCGTCTATCCGTTCGTGCGCTCCTACGAGTGGTACCTGCTGCCGGACGACGAGCGCCGCAAGATGCTCGCCGACCACGGCAAGGAGGCCCGCGACTACCCGGACGTCCGCGCCAACACGGTCGCGTCGTTCGCGCTGGGCGACTACGAGTGGATCCTGGCCTTCGAGGCCGACGAGCTGCACCGCATCGTCGACCTGATGCGCCACCTGCGCGGCACCGAGGCCCGCCTCCACGTGCGCGAGGAGATCCCGTTCTACACCGGGACGAAGGTGGATCCCGCCGAGCTGATCACCCTGCTGCCGTAGTGAACGCTTCAGTGGACTCCCGCGTCTGGACCACGCTCACCGGCGACACGCTCACCGAAGACGCCGTCGAGGTCACCGGCCCCGAATCCGTGCTGCCCGGGACCTTCCGGGTCGAGGAAGCCGCGACGACCAGTATCGCCGTGGCGACGCTGGCCGCCGGGGAACTGTTGCGGCTGCGGGGAATCGAGCCGGGCAAGGTCTCGATCGACACCCGGCACGCGGCGGCGTCCTTCCACAGCGAGCAGTACATCCGGGTCGACGGGGAGCCGGTGCCGTTCAGCGCGCCGCTGTCCGGCGACTACCGCGCGAACGACGGCTGGGTGCGGCTGCACTGCAACTACCCGCGTCACGTTTCGGCGGTGTGCTGGGGCCTCGGTGTCCCGGCGACCCGCGCGGCTTTCGAGAAGGTCGTGGCGGCCAAGTCGAAGTTCGAGGTCGAGTCGGCGGTGGTCGGCGCCGGCGGTGCCGCGGCCGTGCTGCGCTCCCGTGAGGAATGGCTGGCGCACAAGCAAGGACAGGCGTCTTCCGCGTTGCCGGTCGCCGGGATCCGGTCGCTCGGGTCGTCGGATCCGGTGCGGCTGTTCGATTCCGACCGGCCGCTGGGCGGGGTGCGGATCCTCGACCTGACCCACGTCATCGCCGGACCGGTCGCGGGCCGTGTGCTCGCCGCGCACGGCGCGACCGTCATGCACATCGGGGCGGACCGCCTGCCGACCGTGCCGCCACTGGCCGTCGACACCGGCATGGGAAAGCTCTCGGCGTACGTCGATCTGGAGACCGAAGCCGGGCGCTCGCGGCTGCGCAAGCTGATCGCGCGTGCCGACGTCGTCCTGCAGGGCTTCCGGCCGGGATCGCTGGTGGCCAAGGGTTTCTCTCCGGAGGCGATCGCCGAATCCCGGCCCGGGATCGTGGTCGCGGACCTGTCCGCCTACGGCTGGGAAGGTCCCTGGGCGCGCAGGCGAGGGTTCGACAGCCTGGTGCAGATGGCGTCGGGGATCGCCGACGAAGGCGGCAAGACCGCCGGGATCGACGGTCCGGGGCCGCTTCCGGTGCAGGCGCTCGACCACGCGACCGGCTGGCTCACCGCGGCGGCGATCATGACCGCCCTTCGCCGGGCGGCCACCGAGGGCGGCAGTCAGCACGTCCGGACCTCGCTCGCCGGGACGGGGGAGTGGCTGAATTCGTTGGGCCGCAAGGAACCCGGGCCCACCGGTTTCGACGGCGGCGAATGGCTGGAGGACGCCGAAAGCCCGCTCGGGCGGCTGACCCGGGTCAAGATGGCCGGGGTACTGCCGGGCTCGAATCCCTTCTGGGTGGAGGGCACGCGCGTACCCGGAAGCGACCGCGCCGTCTGGTGAAACCCGCGTTTCGTCCTCTAGTTGCGGTACTTGCACGCGCAAGTACCGCAACTAGAGGACTAGTTGCGGCGTAGCCAGCTTGCGAACCGGCCCCGAGGTTTCGGGATCTCGCCGCGTTCCACGAGCCACGTGCCGAACGCGTCCGCGTAGGCCCGCGCGCGGACCGTGTCGGTCTTCGGATGCGCCGTCGTGTACTCGCGGAACAGCGCGCCGAACCGGTCGCCGAGGGCCTCGGCGAGGTCCGGCCGCAGGTACGCGGCCAGCCTGCTCTGCTTGTTCCGCAAGACGTTCGCTTCGATGCGGAGCCTGTCCGCGTCGAAACCCGCCGGAGGGTCGCCTCCGGCGAGGAGCGCCTTGAGCAGCTCGGCCTGTTGCCCGGCGAGCCGCTCCCGGGGCGAGGTCACGGCGTGACCGCTTCCCGGAGCGCGGCCAGTTCGGCGGCCAGTTCGCTGTCGGGCGGGTAGTCGTCGTCGCGTTCCAGCAGGACACCCGGCGGGGCGACGCGCTTCCGCAGCTCCCGCAGCAGGTCCAGCACCTCCGGGACGATCGGATGGGCGTGCGTGTCGTGGTAGACGCCGTCGCGTTCGACACCGCCCGCCATATGCGTGTACGCCAGCCGCTCCCATGGGATCTCGTCGAGGAACCGTTCGGGATCGGTGCCGAGGTTGCGGGCGTTGGCGTACAGGTTGGCGACGTCGATGATCAGCAGGCAGCCGGTCCGGTCGGTGAGTTCGCGCAGGAACTCCGACTCGGTGAACTCCGCGTCCGGCCACTCCAGCACCGCCGCGATGTTCTCCAGCGCGAACGGGACGTCCACGATGGACTGGGTCAGTTTGACGTTGTCCACCAGGACGTCGAGCGCTTCCCGGGTGCGGGGGAGCGGCATCAGATGCCCCGAGTCGAGCCCGCCCGCGCGGACGAAGCACACGTGGTCGCTGGCCATCGGCGCCCCGAGTTCACGGGTGACTTCCGCGAGCTGCTCGACGCGGTCGGTGTCCAGCGGCCCCGCCCCGCCCAGCGACAGCGAGACCGCATGCGGCAGGACCGGGATTCCCTTGTCGCGCAACGCGATCAGGGTTTCGGGAAGATGACCGGTGTGCAGGTTCTCGGCGACGACCTCGACCCAGTCGACGCCGGGCAGCCGCGCGATCGACAGGTCCAGCTCGTGCCGCCAGCCGATGCCGATCCCGAGGTGGCCCGGTGCGTCAGCCACCGCAGCCCCCGCCGCCGCCTCCACAGGAGCTACCGCCGCCACCACAGGAACTCCCGCCGCTGCACGAGGATCCACCGGTGCTGCAAGTGCTGCCGCCGGACGAACCACCGCCACCGAACGCGCCGGGCATGGGCGGCGGGATCAGCGCCGCACTGAGCTCTTCGTCCGGGTAGAAGGCGAGTCCGCCCAAGGCGACGGCCGCGGCGGCGCCGCCCAGCATGGCTCCACCGGCCATACCGCCCATCGCGGGCGCGCTGGGGATCCCGCGCTTGCGCTCCCGCGCCAGGGCACTGTTGGCGCTGCCGAGGATCCGGTTGCCTTCGCTGGTCGGGCGCGGCCCGGTCCGCTTGTTCTTGGCGATCCGGGAGAACAAGGTCGCGAGCGAGGCCACGATCACCAGCGGGATCAGGAAACCGACCGGATGGTCGCCGAGGATCCCGGCGAACACGCGCACCAGGCCGAGGATCATCACACCCAGGTAGAGGTTGGCCACGACCCGGCGGATCTGCGGAGCCTGGTTGACGACGACGAGTCCTCGCGCTTCCAGATCCTTGCCGAGCGCCTGCATCGGCCCCGACATCCGCAGCCGGTCGCGAATGCCGCGCGTCGTGGCGTTGTAGCCCGGCCTGGCGCCCTTGGCGACGGCCCTCTCGACCGGGTCCGCGGGCTCGGCTCCCGTCAGCTGAAGCTGCTTCGAGCTGCTGACCCGCAGCGTCCCGCGGTCGACCAAGGCCGCGATGGCCGTGTCGACCACGCGGTCCGGGCCGCCGGCGAGGTAAGCGAGTTCGTACACCGTCGGCTGCGGTCCGTTCACCGTGCCGCGCGAGGTCTTGCGGTCCAGCTTGACCGAGATGGTCCACAGGAGACCGAGGGCCAGCGGGAACACCAGCAGGACGGCGTAGATCGCCAGGAAAGTGGGTCCGGGAATGCCCCAGGTGTCTTCCATCGCACGGGCCTTTCACGAGCAGGTGCACTTACCGTAGTCCGACGCATTTCCGTCCGGTCGTGGTTCCCCCGGACCAGTCGATCAGCCCGGCGAACCGTCCGCGACGGCCGTTAGACCGTCAGGAGAGGCACCGTTGCTGACGGCGACCTGGGCTTTGCGGCGGGAAGAAGGCGTCGTCAGGGTCAGAAGCCGCGCCAACCGCCGATCCGGATAGGCGTCGATGCCACCCAGTGCCACCGCGCCCATCGCGCCGGTGACGAGGTGCGGATCGCCGCTCGCCCGCGAGAGCGCCCGCTCGCCCGCTTTCGTGGTCCACACCGCACGATGGACCCGCTCGAGCCGGACGGTGACGGCGCACGCCGTCATCGCGACGGCCAGCGCGATTCCGGCGAGCGCGATGGACCGCTCGGTGATCACGACGGTGCGGATGAGCACCGCCGCCCCGAGCACCACGAGCCCGAGGTGCGCGACCACGGCGGCGCGCCATACCCGGCGCAGACGTCTTTCCGGAACGACCAGACCGCCGTCGAGCAACTCCGCCCGCAGCGTGCGCATCGGCTCCGACCCGCGCAGCGATTCGCACACCCTCGCCGCCCGCACCTTCGGCAGGCTGTCCGCCACCGCGAGCAGGAACGGGTCCGCGGAGCGCGCGGAGGTCCGACGCAGGACACCGGAGCTGTCGAGGCGGGCCACCCGCCGCTCGACGGCGCCCGCGACGGCGGTGTCCGAGACCCGGTCGGGTCCGCCGGCGAGGTAGGCGACCTGGTAGATCGTGCGCGGCGGTTCGCCGCCGTGACGCCGGTTCCGCAGCCACCGCGTGTACGTCAGGGCAGTGAGGAGCGGAAGCGCCGCGAGCACGGCCATGACGGTCTCGAGTTCAGCCACCGCAACCACCTCCGCCACCGCCGCCGCAGGACGAACCTCCGCCACCGCAAGAAGAACCGCCTCCGCCGCAGGACGAGCCCGCCGGGATGTAAGCGCCCCCGGAGCCCGAGGAGCCCACCATGCCCGTGAACCGGTTGCCGCGGGTGCCACCGGTCGTGCTCAGCGCGGCCGCGATCACCGGATCGGGATAGGCCCTGAAACCGTGGAGGGCGACCTGCCCGGTGGCGGTCCTGCCCAGTTCGCGGTCCCAGTCGCCGTACCGGAGCGCCAGCGTGCCCTGGGTGGTCGCGCGGCCGGACCTGTCCGGCAACTGCAACCACACGATCAGGCCGAGTGCGCCGACCACGCAGACCATCAGGACGACGAGGATGGCGACCGGCCGCTTCAGCGGTACGGCGTTCGCCAGCCGCGCGATCCCCAGCGCGAGAACGGCGACGTACACGGCCATCGCGCACCGCCAGCCCAGACGGCGGCGGTTCTCGGCGACTTGCAGACCTCTCCGCTGGAGGTCGGCGCGCAGCTCGTGGACGACCTCGTGCCGCGCCATCTTGGAGCGCAGCTCGCGCAGGCCGATTCTGTCGCCGCGCACGAGAGCGACGATCGCGCGCTCGAAGGGATCGGCCGGAACCGGCCTGACCGGGTGCAGGCGTCCGCAGCTGTCGGGCCGGAGGCCGTGCCGTTCGAGCAACCCGGCGACGGCGGTGTCGGTGACGCGGTCACTGCCACCCGCCAGCGCGGCCAGGTGATGGACTCCGGGCACTTCGAGGGGGCCGGTGCCGCGGCGCAGCCACAGCGCGTACATCCCGGCGGCGAGGAACGGGAGAAACGCGAGCCAGGCGTAAAGCCAGGCGAAGTCCGGTCCGCTGATACCCCAGGGGTCACTCATATGACACCGCCCTCCCCGACGCTGTTCCTGTTCAACGGGAACGCGTCGGGGAGGGCGGTGGTTCGCTTCGGTTGGTTACGACTCGGGAACGAGCGTCAGCGAGATCGAGTTGATGCAGTACCGCTGATCCGTCGGCGTCGCGTACCCCTCGCCTTCGAAGACGTGCCCGAGGTGGCTGTGGCACGACTTGCACAGCACCTCGATCCGGCGCATCCCCATGGCGGTGTCCTCACGGAGGAGGACGGCTTCGGTATCGGCGGGGTCGTAGAACGACGGCCAGCCGCAGTGGCTCTCGAACTTCGTATCGCTGCGGAACAGCTCGGCGCCACAGGCACGGCACTGGTACACACCGGTGGTCTTGGCGTCGGTGTACTCCCCGGTGAAGGGGCGCTCGGTGCCCGCCTGGCGGAGCACGGCGTACTCGTCGGGGCTGAGCTGTTCCCGCCATTCCTGCTCGGACTTGACCACGCGTGGCGTGGCTCCGACAACGGGTTTCATGCCTTTCACCGGTTCCACGTTACCCCGCGAGCCACGCGATGGCCCGGCCGATGATGTCCCATGCGGTGACCATCACGCCGAGCACGATGAGGATCACCACGAGTGCCGAAACCCACCAGCGCAGACCGCCGAGACGGTTGCTGGAGTCGGCGAAATCGGAGACACCGTCGAGGCAGGCTTCCACGGTGAAGTTGGGACCGCAGCGTTCGATGCGGTCCAGGTGCTCGGCGAAGGCACGGGCTTCGGGGTCGTACGGGTCGAGGCCTACCAGGTCCTCGTCGAAACGAGGATTCTGGCCAGGTCCGAAAGGTCCGCTATCGGCCATACGGGCAACAGTAAGCCACGAGCGGCGATTGGCCTACCACCAGCGAGGCGGGTCTCACCACCGCCACGCTGGGTCAGTTGCCGAGTACTCGCGTGTCGGCGTCGATGAAGTACTGGCCGCCGACCTGGACGACGCGCAGCGCGGGACGGACTCCCTTGTTGAGCGTGATGTTCATGTCGATCGAGCCGTCGGCGTTGCCACCGCCCTTGTCCGCCCGGGCGGTGTCGGCACCGGTGACCTTGTGGCTACTCCAGTAGTCGGCGAAAGCCTGCTCCGAGCCGTAGAGCTCTTTCGCGGCGTCCGTGAGCTTGTTCCAGCTCGCGGAGGTCCCGATCTTGTCGGTGTCGAAGAAGTCGAGGACGAAGCCGCCGACGCTCGAATAGCTCGTGACCTTCTCACTCGGGGTCTTCCCCAGGCCCGCCGGGGCGGCCTTCGAGGACGACGGCGCGGTCGACTTGGGCGCGGAGGCGGAGGTCTGCGGGTTCGCCCCGGCGTTGTCGCCGCCCTGGTTGTTGGTGGCCCCGTTGCCGGAGTTCAGCACCAGGAACACGATCACGGCGATCACCACGACCGCGGCACCGGCGCCCGCGAACAGGACGGCCTTGCGTTTGCCGTCGGCGGGCTTCCCGGCGGACGGCCGCATCGGGGCGGCCGCGGACGGCGGCGGGGTCGCCGCGGCGACCGGCCGCGGCGGGGTGTTCGGCGGGGCCGACTGCGAGCGCATCGGGATGAACGCCGCTGTCGGCGTGTGCTGCTTGACCGGAGGAGGCGGGGGCGGCGCGGCGGCGGACTGCGCCGGCTGCTCGGTCCGCTGCCACGGCGGCCGGTCCCCGCCGGGGATGCCGCGTCCCGGGGTGTCGGGCGCGGCGGGCTGTCTACCGCCGCCCGCTCCGAAGAGCCGCGGCGACGCCGCCGTGCCCGCGCCGGATTCGTTCGCCGCCAGCGCGGCGAGCCGCTGCTGGGCCTCGGCCATGCTCGGGCGTTCGGTCGGTTCGGTGCGCAGGAGGCTCATCAGCAGCGCCGTCGCGGCGCCCGCCTGCTGCGGCGGGTTGATCTGCCCGTTCGCGGCCGCGTACAGCAGCGCGAGCTGGTTGGAGCTGTTCCCGTACGGCGTCTGGCCCTCGATCGCCTGGTAGAGCGTCGCGCCGAGCGCGAAGACGTCGGAGCTGGGCACCGGGTCCGAGCCGCGCGCCAGCTCGGGCGCGAGGTAGGCCGGGGTGCCGCCGATCAGGCCGGTCTGGGTGAGCGTCATGTCGCCGGCCGCGCGGGAGATGCCGAAGTCGGTGATCTTGGCGGTCCCCGACTCGTCGATCAGGATGTTGCCGGGTTTGACGTCACGGTGCACGATCCCGGCGCGGTGCGCGGCGACCAGCGCCGACGCGACCTGCTCGCCGATCTTCGCGACGCGCCCCAGCGGCAGCGTGCCTTCGTCGGAGATGATCGCCGAGAGACTCGGGCCGTTCAGGTACTCCATCACCAGACAGGGGTCGCCGCCGTCTTCGGCGATGTCGAACACCACGATCGCGTTCGGATGCTGGAAGCGGGCCGCGTTCTTCGCCTCGCGCATGGCGCGCTGGCGCATGTTGTCGCGTTCGGCTTCGGAGACACCCGGCTGGGGGAGGATCTGCTTGACCGCCACCGAGCGCTCGAGGCGGACATCGATGGCACGCCAGACCACCCCCATGGCACCGCTACCAATTTGCTCGACCAGGCGATAGTGCCCAGCGATCAGCTGACCGGTGTCGATGGCGACTGCTCCTGACACATTCCCGGGGTGATGGTGGCGTTACGCGGTCGTGATGGTCCCGCGCACCCGATCGAGTGTAGCGGGCTGTGGTTTCGGATCCCCGTCAGCTCGCCGGTGCGGAGGCAGGCACTTCTTCTTCGCCGCTCGGTTCGGCCACCGGAACGGCCTTCCGCCGGAAGACCTTGATCAGCCCGACGGCCCCCGCGGCGGCGAACACGGCGTAACAGATCAGCAGGGCGGGGGGTGTTTCCCCGGTCAGCGCGTCACCGAGGACGACGACCGCGACCGTGCCGGGCAGGCTGCCGAGCGCGGTCCCGATCAGATACGGAGCGAAACGGACCGATGACACTCCGCACAGGTAACTGAACGGAGCGAACGGCACCATCGGGATCAGCCGCAAGGACGTGATCGCCAGGACCCCGCCGTCGGAAAGCCGGTCGTTGACCGCGCGGACCTTGGCCCGGTGCAGATGCCGGGTGACGAGGTCGCGGCCCAGTGCCCTCGAAAGGGCGAACGAGAGCCCGGAGGCGACCGTGGTCGCCAGGATGCCGACGACGATGCCCGTCGTGGCGCCGAGCAGCAGCCCGCCCGCCAGGTTGAACACGGTGCGCGGGATCGGCGCCACGGTGAGTACCGAATAGACCAGGAAGAACACCAGGGGTGTGGCCGGGCCGAGTCCGGTGGCCCAGGCCCGCAGCCCGGCCGGGCTCGGGATCGGCAGGAGCACCGCGGCCGTCACGAAGAGGGCGAGCACGGTGAGCGCGAGAATCAATTTGGTACGGCCGGACACTGCGTCAACCGTACGGTATTCGCTGTGATCGACACCGACGCGCTGCGGACGCAGCCCGAACTCACCGGCGAGAACATCGTGCTGGCGCAGCTCGACGAGTCCTGCTTCGAGTCCGCCTGGCGGGCGCTGCAGGAGCCGGAGACCACGCGGCTGACCGGCACGCACACCGTCTTCACCGAGGAACAGATCCGTAACTGGCTGGCCTCGCGGCCGGGACTCGAAGACCGGGCCGACTACGCGATCCTGCGCAAGGAGGATCGCGTCTACCTCGGCGATGTCGTGCTTTCGGACTTCGACGAGCACAACCGCTCCGCCTCGTTCCGGATCGCGCTGACCGGGCCCGCAGTCTTCGGCAAGGGCTACGGCACCGAGGCGACGAAGCTGATCCTGGACTTCGCCTTCGACGTCGTCGGCGTCCATCGCGTCTCGCTGGAGGTGTTCGACTTCAACCCGCGTGCCCAGCGGGTCTACGAGAAGTGCGGGTTCGTCCGCGAGGGACTGCAGCGGGAAGCCCTGTGGTGGGACGGCGAGTGGCATGACGTCATCACGATGGCGGTTTTGAAGCACGATCCACGGGCCTGAGCGGCGCCGGACTGGCTACGGTGGGCGCATGCCCAAGAACGGTGAGCCGATCGAGGTCGAGGTAGGCGAGCGCAAGGTCCGGGTCTCCAGCCCGGACAAACCGTACTTCCCCGCCCGCGGCATCACGAAGCGCCAGGTGGTGGAGCACTACGTCGCGGTCGGCGTGCCGTTGCTGCGCGCGGTGGGCGAGCGGCCCACGACGCTGAAGCGCTACGTCGACGGCGTCGAGGGCGAGTGGTTCTACGCCAAGCGTGTGCCGAAGGGCGCCCCGGACTGGGTGGAGACCGCGAAGATCACCTTCCCGTCGGGCCGGACCGCCGAGGAGGTCTGCCCGACCGAACCCGCCGTGTTCGCCTGGGCGGCGAACCTGGGCACTTTCGACTTCCACCCGTGGCCGGTGCGACGGCCCGACGTCGACCATCCCGACGAGCTCCGCATCGACGTCGACCCGCCGGACGAGGCGGGTTTCTCCGACGCGGTCGAGGTCGCCGGCGTGGTGCGCGAGGTCCTCGACTCGGCGGGGCTCGTCGGCTACCCGAAGACCTCGGGCGGCCGCGGCGTGCACGTCCTGGTGCGGATCCGGCCGGAGTGGGACTTCATCGACGTCCGCCACGCGGTGATCGCGCTGGGCCGCGAGGTCGAGCGCAGGATTCCCGAGAAGGCGACCATCGCGTGGTGGAAGGAAGAACGCGGCGGCCGGGTCTTCATCGACTACAACCAGGCCGCCCGTGACCGCACGGTGGCGTCGGCGTGGTCGGTCCGCGGCACGCCGCGCGCGACGGTGTCGACCCCGCTGACCTGGGACCTGCTCACCGAGGTCGACCCGGACGACTTCGACGTCCTCACCGCCGGCGCCTTCTACGCCGAGCGCGGTGACCTCCACGCGCCGATGGACGAGCAGGCGTTCGGCATCGAGACGCTGCTGGAGTGGTACGCGCGGGACGAGCGCGACCACGGCCTCGGCGAGATGCCGTATCCGCCGGACTATCCGAAAATGCCTGGTGAGCCGAAGCGGGTGCAGCCCAGCAAGGCGCGCGACGACACCTAGGCTCGCCCGACGCGGGCCAGCGAGCGATCCGCGACGGTCAGCGCGAGGAACAGCACGCTGACCACGAGCATGAACGCGGCCAGGTGGTGCAGGCCGCCGCTGTCGGCGCGCTGCCCGAAGAAGGCGCCGTTGGCCGCGGACGCGACGATGGCGCCGAGGTAGCCGAAGGTGCGCAGCAGCCCGGCCGACGAGCCCATCCGTTCGGCGTGGGCCTGGTGGTACACGGAGTTCTGCAGCGCGAGGTTGTTCAACCCCTGCGGCACCCCGAGGACCACCACGACGGCCAGGAGCGCCCAAATCGGGCTGCCGTCGTTCAGGAACAGCAGCAGGGCGCAGGCGGCGACCTGCCCGAGCGAGCCGACCAGGAGCTTGCCGCGGACGGCCTTGCCGCGTCCGGTGACCGTGGAGGCGATGATCCCGACGGCGAACAGGGGGAGCAGGACGAGTCCGGCTTCCGGCGCGGACAGCCCGTGGCCCTGCTCCATCCACTGCGTGTAGCCGTAGAGGAAGGCGTAGCTGACGACGAAGCTGAGCAGGGCCCTGCCGTAGGTGGCCAGCAGCGGCAGGTTGCCGCCGAGCAGGCGGACGTCGATGAACGGCTGCCGGGTCCTCAGTTCGCGCCAGGTGAACCCGGCGCCCGCCACGACGGTCACGGCGAGCAGCCACCAGTCGCCGCTCCGCACGTCCATCAGGAACAGCAGCAGGCAGACGAGCGCCGCGGCGAACAGGCCCATGCCGGGCAGGTCCAGTTCGCGCACGATGCTCCGGTTGTCACGGTGGGGGACCGGCGTCGCCGGGAGACGGCGGAAGCCGAGGTACAGGCCGGCCAGGGCGAGCGGGATGTTGATCGCGAGGGTCGCGCGCCAGCCGCCGACCCCGATCAGCAGGCCGCCGAGGCTGGGCCCCACGACGGCGATGGTCTGCGTGGTGATGGCGAGCGCGGTGAGGACCCCGGCCGGGCTGTCCTTCCCGGTGCGCAGGGACTCGCTCCGGATGAGGTGCATCGCCGCCGGATAGCCGGCGCAGGTGCCGAAACCGAGGAGCACCCGGGACGCGACGAGCACGCCGAAACCAGGGGCGAGCATGCCGACGACGCCCGAGATCCCGGTCAGCGCCGCCCCGGCCAGGAACAGGCTGCGGGGGCCGAAGAGGTCGATGAGCCGTCCCATCACCGGCTGGCCGATCGCGGTGGCCAGGTACAGCGCGGAGACCAGCCACGCCGTCTGGGCGGGCGGCGCCCCGAAGGCCACGCCGATCGGCACCAGGGACACGGAGATGATCGACGAGTTGACCGGGTTGAGGGCCGCTCCGAGCATCATCGGGGGCAGGAGCCGCCGGTCGAAGCCCGTGCTCACCGCCGCACGACCCGTTCCAGGACGGCCGCCGCCGCGATGAGCGTGCGCCGCTCGGCCTCGGTGCACCGCGTCTCCAGGACCTGGGCGAGCCAGCCTTCCCCGGCCCTGCGGCGTTCTTCGAGGAAGTCGTGACCGCCGCCGGTGACGAAGATCAGCTGACGCCGTCCGTCCCCCGGATCCGGGCGGCGGGCGGCCAGCCCTCGTTCCACGAGGACACCGACGGTGGTGGCGATCGACTGGTGGCGGATGCCTTCCAGTGTGGCTAGGTCGCTGACCGACGCTTCGCCGTCCTTGTCGAGCCTGCTGAGCACGGACGTCTGGGACGGCGTGAGGTCGCCGCTGCCGTAGTTCTCGCGCAGGCGGCGCCGCAACCTGCTGAAGGCGACTCGGATGTCGTGCGCCGCGCGGGCGCTGGAGGTGTTCTCGGGCATGACCGCAGGCTAACTTCCGCAGTTCAAACTGCGCAATGTTGCCTGCGTATCTACGGAGACAGGCTGAACTCGCAGCCCGCGACCTGCACGTACTCACCCCTGCGAGTGGTGAACCGGGCGGCGCCCGTGGTCAGCTGGTCGGCCAGGATCTTCGACACGCCGCCGGTGCGCAGCCTCGCCCAGTAGCAATGCCCGTTGCCGCCCGGTGCAGGTCCTGACGAGCGGTACGAGCCCGCTTCGATCTCGGTGCCGACCAGGTAGGTCCCGTCGGCGAACCGGTTCGCGGGAGTGGCGGGGACGGCGCGTCCGGAAGTGACCGGGGGTGCCGGGACGGTCACGGTCGGCGCGGGGGTGGCCTCCGCGGTGACGGTCACCGTCGCCGGGACGGTCGCCGTGGCCGCGTCGAGCACTCTCGGCTGAGTGGCCGCCACCACTCCGACGCCCGCGCCCAAAGTGAGTGCGACGGCGAGCCCGGCCACGAGCGGGAACGCATTTCGTGACGACGCGTGCGGTATCGGTGACAAATTCGTGCTCGTCATCCATCTCTTCTTCGTTTTGCTCGCGGAGTGATTGCGCTTTCGTGTCGATCTAGAAACCTGTTACCGCTCCGCGGCGGACCGATACGAGACTGTGTGACGCGTGGGACCTTGTCGTAACGCCGGGCTTCCTGCCAGCGACAGTCTCACCCGAACACTAGGCTGGGGGAGACGAAGGAGTACCTGTGGACGACTTGATCGCCTTTCTCGCCGCGCGTGTGGGGCAACGCCAGGCGTTGATCATGCAGGCGGTCAAGAAAACCGAGATCAGCGAATCGCTCAATCGTGGTGAGACCAAGGTCGTCATCGAAAAGAAGATCCGTTCGATGAACGACATCGAGCTCGATGTGGTCAATCAGATGATCAACGAGATCGAGGCGACGCGCAGGCTCCTGCAGGCGCACCGCACGACGGTTTCGGAGAAGGTCCCGGGATTCCCCCTGTACGGCAACGAGTACTGGTGCGAGACGTGCAACGTGCCCGCCGACGAGGCCGGGACGAACTGGTGCCTGACCCTGCGGCTGCTGGCCCTGCCGCACGCCGACCACGCGGACTACAGCGAGCGCTGGCGCCCCTGAGCGGGGAATGCCCGCCGGGTCCGGGCGCGTTGACCCGAGGGTGATCACGCTTTCGGTACTGGACCGGTCCCCGACCCGCCGCGGTGGCGACGCGCCCCGCGCGCTGCGGGACACGGTCGCCTTCGCCAGGGACATCGAAGCGCTGGGCTACCACCGATTCTGGGTCTCCGAGCACCACAGCGTGCCCGGCGTCGCCGGTTCGGCGCCGACGGTGCTGGCGGCCGCGGTCGCCTCCGCGACCGAGCGGATCCGGGTCGGCACCGGCGGCGTGATGCTGCCGAACCACCGGCCGCTGGTGGTCGCGGAACAGTTCGGTGTCCTCGAGTCGCTGTTCCCCGGCCGGATCGACATGGGACTGGGCCGGTCGGTCGGGTTCACCGGCGGCGTCCGCCAGGCACTCGGGCACGAGAAGGACGACGCCGACCGCTTCGGCGACCAGGTCCGGGAGCTGCTGGGCTTCGTGGCGGGGGACCAGACGGCGTATCCGGGCGTGCACGCCATTCCCGCGGAGGGGCTGCGCGTGCCCGCGTTCCTGCTGGCCACCGGCGCCGGGGCGCGGCTGGCCGCGGAACTGGGGCTGCCGCTGGTGATCGCGCCGGTCCGGGGCGAGGGGCCGCTGCTCGAAGCCATCGAGGGGTACCGCTCCGCCTTCCGTCCTTCGGCGCAGGCTTCGCGGCCGTACGTCGTGGTGTCCACGGCGATCGCGGTCGCCGAGACGGCCGAAGCCGCGCGACGACTGCTGATTCCCGAAGCGTGGTCGACCGTCTACTCGCGCACGCACGGCGTCTTCCCGCCGCTGTCGCCGGTGGAGGAGATCCTCACCGGGGCACTGTCCGAACGCGACCGTGAGCGGCTGGACCGGGCACTCGACGGTCAGATCGCCGGCACCCCGGATGAGGTGGGCGACCGGCTGGACGCCCTCGTCGCCACCACCGGCGCCGACGAGATCCTCGTGACCACAAGCACTTTCGACCAGGCCGAACGGCTGGATTCCTACCGGGCCCTCGCCGAGGTCGCGGGGCTGCGGAGCCTCGCCACGGCGTCGTGACACCCCCGCGTTTCGTCCTCTAGTTGCGGTAGTTCGCGACGCGTACAACCGCAACTAGAGGACGAAACGCGGGTTAGAGGCGCAGGAGAAGCTGGGTGAGGATGCGCTGCGCGGGATCGTCCAGGTCGATCCCGGACACCTCGGCCGCGCGCCGTACCCGGTACCGCACCGTGTTCGGGTGGATGTTCAGTTCGCGCGCCGCGCGCCGGACGTCACCGAACGCGTCGAGATAGGCGAGCACCGCCGGAACCAGGATCCCGCCGTGGTCGCCGTCGTGCGCGATCAGTTCGGCCAGCCGCGGATCGCGGATTCTCGGTTGCTCACCGAGGAAAGCGAGCACTTCGGAGAGCAGGACCTCGGCGCGGACGTCGGCCAGTGAGGCGACATCCGCGGTCCCGTGTCCGCGCGCCATCGTCGCCAGCACGCGGTCCGCGTCGCCACGCGAAGCCGCCGCGTCGGAGAGGCGGGGCACGACGCCGCCCAGCGCCGCGCGCACCCGGACGTCGAGGTGCCGTTGCGCGGTGCCGACGATTTCCTTGGCCAGCGCCAGGATCCGCGTCTCGGCGTGCTCGGGCAGATCGGGGAGCAGCGCGTAGACCCGGCCGCCGATCACGCTCACCAGCGCGCTCCGCCGGTACGCGGCGGTGTGCACGGTGATCAGGTGCACCAGCTCGGCCCGCCGCAGCTGCCGGTCGGTCGCCGCCCGGTCGCGGGGGAGCGAGAATCCCAGCACCATGGCCGGTTTCCCCGGATCCGCGCCGATGTCGTCGGCCACGGACTCGACGTCGAGGCGGCCGTCGAGCAGTCCCGCCAGCAGGTCTTCGCGCAGCCGGAGTTCCGGGCTGGGCAGGGTCCGGTGCCGGATCAGCTGGGGCGCGAGCGCCCGGCTCGCGCCGAGCAACGCGATTTCCGCGCTTTCGGTGAGCGGATGCGCGCCCTCCTGGACCCAGATCGTGCCGAGCGGCTGCGACCCGGCGTGGATCCCGGCCGCGATCCGGCGCCGGATGCCGAGATCGGGCCGCTCGTCGATGCGGACGATGCCTTCCCCGGCGCGAAGTCGCTGGTAGACACCCCATTCGCGCAGCATCGCGAGGTACCGCTCCGGGCCTTCACGGCCGAGGATCGAGAGACGGCGCAGTTCGTCCACCTCGTCGCCCGCTCGCGAATAGGCCAGCACGCGGCTCGCGGTGTCCTCGATGCTGACCAGGCCGCCGGTGAGCGTCGCGACGGTCTGCGCGAGCGAGAACAGGTCGCCGAGCACCTCGCCGCTGTCCGCCTCGCCCCCGGCGCGGGCGGCGTCCACGACACCCCTGGCCAGCGCCTCGACCTGCTCCCAGCGCGCCTCGTGGCCGACCTCGATCAGCGCGATCCCCGCGTCGGTCGCGACGTTCACCACCGCCGAGCCGTTCTTGACCGCCACCGCGGCCGCGCCCGACCGTCCCGCCGCCCGGATCGCGCCCGCGGCGGCCCGGCCGCGGGCGCCGATCACCAGGACGAGATCACCCGGATGGGCGTCGGGCGGATCCTCCGGATCGTGGATGACGACGTCCCCCACCTCGACCCCGAGCCCGCTCGGCGCCGCGAGCACCCTGACCAGCGGTTCCCCGAGAGTGGCGAGGACATGCCGCAGGGACGCGGCAGTGGTCGAATCAGCGGACGTTGTAATCGCGGTAATCACCGAATTAAGCCGATCGGACAAGATGGTCACCCTGATTCTAGCCAGTCGAACAAGCCGCGACAGACTCGTCCGGTCTAACGTTCGGGGTGAGACCTCTACCCGGCGAAGTGAAGTCAGGAGCAGTCAGTGGACGCCGTGACCCAGACCCCCGCCCCGAAGAACGAGCCGGTGCTGAACTACGCACCGGGCAGCGCCGAGCGCGCTGAACTCGAGGGCGCGCTCAAGTCGCTGGGCGGCGCGGACCCCATCGACCTCACCGTGACGATCGGTGGTGAGCAGCGCAAGGGCGGCGGCGAGAAGATCGAGGTCGTCCAGCCGCACAACCACAAGGCGGTGCTGGGTGTCATCCACAGCGCGACCGCGCAGGACACGCACGACGCGATCGCCGCGGCCAAGGCCGCCGCTCCCGGCTGGCGCGCGCTGTCCTTCGACGACCGCGCCGCGATCATCCTGCGTGCCGCCGACCTGCTGGCCGGTCCGTGGCGTGCCCGGCTGAACGCCGCCACCATGCTCGGCCAGTCGAAGACCGCCTTCCAGGCCGAGATCGACTCCGCCTGCGAGCTGATCGACTTCTGGCGCTTCAACGTCGCCTTCGGCCGCCAGATCCTCGCCGAGCAGCCGGTCAGCTCGCCCGGTATCTGGAACCGGATGGAGCACCGCCCGCTCGAGGGCTTCGTGTACGCCATCACCCCGTTCAACTTCACCGCGATCGCCGGCAACCTGCCGACCGCGCCCGCGCTGATGGGCAACGTCGTGCTGTGGAAGCCGTCGCCGACGCAGAGCTACGCCGCGCACATGCTGATGCGCCTGCTCGAAGAGGCCGGCATGCCGCCGGGCGTGATCAACCTGCTGCCGGGTGACGGCAAGGCCGTCTCCGAGGTCGCCCTGACCCACCGCGACCTGGCCGGGATCCACTTCACCGGGTCCACCGCGACCTTCCAGCACCTGTGGGGCACCGTCGGCGCCAACATCTCCGGCTACCGCACGTACCCGCGTCTGGTCGGCGAGACCGGCGGCAAGGACTTCGTGCTCGCGCACTCCTCGGCCGACGTCGACATCCTGCGCACCGCGCTGGTCCGCGGCGCCTTCGAGTACCAGGGCCAGAAGTGCTCGGCTGCGTCCCGCGCGTACGTCCCGCGTTCGCTCTGGGCGAGCCTGAAGGACGGCCTGATCGCCGAGACCGAGGCCATCACCTACGGCGACGTCAACGATCTGGGCAACTTCGGTGGCGCCGTGATCGACCGTCGTGCCTTCGACAAGCACGCCGCCGTGCTGAAGAACGCGGCCGAGGACGCCGAGATCGACGTCATCGCCGGTGGTACCGCGGACGACAGCGTCGGCTACTTCGTGCGCCCGACGATCCTGGTGTCGGACAACCCGGACCACGAGATCTTCCGCACCGAGTACTTCGGGCCGATCCTCTCGCTCCACGTCTACGACGACGACACCGACGCGGGCTTCGACAACGTCTTGAAGCTGATCGACGAGACCGCCGACTACGCGCTCACCGGCGCGGTCATCGCCAACGACCGCACGGCCGTCGCGAAGGCGTCCGAGGCGCTGCGCTTCGCCGCCGGCAACTTCTACGTCAACGACAAGCCGACCGGTGCGGTCGTCGGCCAGCAGCCCTTCGGCGGCGGTCGCGCGTCCGGCACCAACGACAAGGCCGGTTCGGTGTTCAACCTGCTCCGCTGGACGAGCCCGCGCTCGGTCAAGGAGACCTTCGTTCCGCCCACCTCCGTCCGTTACCCCCACCAGGGCTGAGTTCTCAGGAGTCCGTGATGTTGCGTGCCCCGCTGCTCGCCGCCGCTCGATCCCAGCGGATGCGCAAGCTGGTCGAGGTCGTCCCCGCCACCCGATCGGTGGTAGGCCGGTTCGTCGCCGGCGCCGGGACGCCCGACGCCGCCCGGGTGGTCCGCGAACTGGCCGATGACGGCCTCCGGGTCACCCTCGATCACCTCGGCGAGGACACCACCGACGCCGAGCAGGCCGCGACGACCGTCCGCGCCTACGAGGAACTGCTGTCCGCGCTCGCCGCCGACGGTCTCGCGTTCGGCGCGGACGTCTCGGTGAAGCTGTCCGCGGTCGGCCAGTTCCTGCCCGCGGACGGCGAGAAGGTCGCGCTGGAGAACGCCCGCAAGATCTGCGCGGCGGCCGAAGCGGTCGGTGCCACGGTCACCCTCGACATGGAGGACCACACCACCACCGACTCGACGCTGGGCATCCTGCGGGAACTGCGCACCGAGTACCCGTGGGTGGGCGCGGTGCTGCAGGCCTACCTGCGGCGGACCGAACAGGACTGCCGCGACCTCTCCGGCGAGGGCTCCCGCGTCCGGCTGTGCAAGGGCGCGTACGCCGAACCCGAAGAGGTCGCGTTCCAGGACAAGTCCGAAGTGGACAAGTCCTACGTGCGCTGCCTGAAGATCCTCATGCAGGGCAAGGGTTATCCGATGGTCGCCTCGCACGACCCCCGGATGATCGCGATCGCCGAGAAGCTCGTGATGGACACGGACCGCGAGGCGGACGACCACGAATTCCAGATGCTGTACGGGATCCGTCCCGAAGAGCAGCGCCGGATCGCGGGCGACGGCAAGACGATGCGCGTCTACGTCCCCTACGGCGACGAATGGTACGGCTATTTCATGCGCAGGCTGGCGGAACGCCCGGCGAACCTGGCGTTCTTCCTGCGCGGACTCGCCACCCGGGGCTGACCCGGTCCCTGGTGGCACGGTTCCGCTGAAGTACAAAGGGGCCCTTCCCGGCGAAATCCGCCGGGAAGGGCCCCTTCTTTTCGTTTCTCAGGCTTCTTGCGCCTCTTCCTTGAGCTTGTCCATGTCGATGTCGCGCGCCTGCTGGATCAGGTCTTCGAGCGTCTTCTCGGGAAGCGCGCCCGGCTGCGCGTAGATGACGGTCTTGTCGCGGATCACCGCGAGCGTGGGGATCGAGCGCACGTCGAAGGCGGCGGCCAACTGCTGCTCGGCCTCGGTGTCGACGCTCGCGAACACGATGTCGTCGTGATTGCCCGACACCTTTTCGTAGGTCGGCGCGAACTGGCGGCACGGCATGCACCAGCCCGCCCAGAAGTCGATGATCACGAAGTCGTTCTCGGACACGACCTGATCGAAGTTGGCGGCGGTCAGCTCAACTGTGCTCATGTCCGGCGTAACGAAACAGGCCCGGCGCACATTCCCGCGATTGCGCGTAGCGTCTCTTATGGAGCAACCCAGGTTTCGTTTCGCAGGAGGCGCACATGGCCGACGGGGACATCCTCAGCCGGATCGACGAGCTGGTCAGTGTCGAGCACGAACTCCGCTCGCGGGCGATCGGCGCCGGGCTGAGTTCGGACGACCGGGCCCGGCTCGCGGGCGTGGAGCAGCAGCTCGACCAGTGCTGGGACCTGCTGCGGCAGCGCCGGGCGCGGGTCGAGTTCGACGAGGACCCGGACGGGGCCGCGGTGCGGCCGGTCTCCGAGGTGGAGTCTTACCGGCAGTAGCGCTTTTCGCGGCCGCCCGATGTCATGAAAGGGGCTTTCAGGACGAAAAATGTCTTGAAAGCCCCTTTCATGACACTTCTCGGGGGCGTAGGGACGGGGCCCTTCAGGCCGGGCAGAGGGTGCCGTCGACGGGGATCTTGCCGTCGATCAGGAAGGCCCGCGTCGCGTCGGTGACGCAGGGGGAGAGGCTCAGCGCGCCGTGCCCGGCGCCCTGCCAGGTGATCGTGACCGCGCTCGGCATCTGGTCGGCGGCCCGGCCGGTGCCCTGTTCCGGCGTGACCGGGTCGGTCGCGGTGCCCGCGACGAGGATCGGCGGTGCGCCCGGGGTGCCGGCGGGTGGGAGCGGTTCGCGGCGCACGGGCCACGGGCTGCACCAAGCCAGCTGTTGCGCGGCGAAGACGCCGAACTGCGGGTACTTGTCGCGCAGGGTCGTGGTCACGCGCGTGAGTTCTTCGGCCGAGAGCCGTGTCGCGCTGTCGTTGCACTTGGTCGCGAGCGTGCCGTCCAGCCGGGTCGGCCGGGCACGGGAGTCCTTGAGCACCGGTTCGGCGAACGCGGCCAGCGGCGTGACGTCGCCGGTCTGCGCGGTCTTGAGCGCCTCGGCGAGTTCCACCCAGCGCGAGCGCTGCGCGAGCCCGGAATAGACGGCGTACAAAGCGATCCCCGGCGTGATCTCCACCCCGTCGGTGGTCATCGCGGGGGCGGCGCGGAGCCGGTCCGCCACGGCGGTCACGGCCGCGCGGGCGTCGCCGATCGGGCAGCCCTTGGCGATGCAGTCGGCGCCGAAGGCGTCGAGGGTTGCCTGCGCGCTCGCGGCGATGGACTCCTGGACGGCGGCCGCGTCGGGGGCGGGGTCGGGCAGTCCGTCGAGCATGACGCGGCCGACCTGTGCCGGGAACCGCACGGCGTATTCGGCGAGGACCTTCGAACCGTCACCGCGGCCCAGCGCGTGCAGTTTGTCCAGCCCCAGCTGCTTCCGGAGTTCTTCGAGGTCGCCCGCGGTCCGCCAGCTGTCCATCGCGACCTGAGAGTCGTCCAGTTCGATCGCGCACTGCTGGCCCGCCTTGCGCGCCGCGTCGACCACGGCTTCGAGGTCGCCGGCGGCCGGGTCCCCGCCGAGCAGGTCGGTGCGGATCTCCGCCGGGATGCACTGCACCGGCGCGGACGCCCCGGTCCCGCGCCGGTCCACGCCGATCAGCGAGAACTTCTGCAGGTACTCGGGCGGCAGCGCCGCGGCCAGCCGCGCGGCGTACAGCGAACCCGGCTCACCGTCGACGTCGTTGACCACGACCAGCGGGATCGGCCCGCCGCCGGTCTTGACCACCGTCATCCGCGAGAGCCCGCGGCCGGGCAGATCCGGCGCGTCGAGCGTGGTGGGCACCCTGGCGCAGGAGAACTTCAGCGTGTCCGGCACGGACGGCCGGCCCAGCCGTTGCCGGGTCGCGTCGTCGCAGTCCTCCCATTTGATGGACGGCGACTGCGGTTCGGTGAGCGGCGGCAGCGGTACCTGCTGCGCCGTGGTCGACGAGCCGGGATCGGCTTTGCCGTCGTTGTCGATCACCGCCGGCCGGACCGACGGACCGGCCGTGCAGCCCGCGATCGCGGCCGTGACCATGGCCGTGGTCAGGATCAGCCGTGGCGTGCGGCGGGCGGTGCTCACGGGCTGGTCCTCACTTCCAGGGCATGACAAAGCTCGTGGGTGAGCTTCGCAGGTGGTGTGTCAGACCCCGGTTAGCGGGTGCGCTTGACTTCGCCGCGGAAGACCGCGTCCAGGTCGTAGCGGGCGACTTCTTCGAGCTGGGCGTAGGTGCAGGAATCCGGTTCGCGGTCGGGACGCCACCGCTTGAACTGCGCGGTGTGGCGGAACCGCGACGGATAGCCGCCTTCCGTGTGCTCGTAACCGACCTCGACCACCTTCTCCAGCTTCAGCGGCACCCACGGGGCTTCCTTGGACTTCCACCGGGTGATCCCGCCGGGGATCCGCTGCTTTTCCCGCACGTTGTCACCCAGCCAGGGGTGATCGGCCCCGTCGGTGATCAGCGGCGCCAGTTCCTCGGCCAGTTCACGCCGCCGGGTGACCGGGAACGACCCGACGACGCCGGGGTGGTGCAGCACGCCGTCCTCGTCGTAGAGCCCGAGCAGGAACGAGCCGACCATCTCGCCCGCTTCGCCGTCGACGTGCCAGCGCAGGCCCGCGAGCACACAGTCGGCGGTGCGCGAGTGCTTGTACTTGAGCAGGACCCGTTTGCCGGGGGTGTACGGCTCGTCGAGCGGTTTGCCGATGACGCCGTCGAGCCCGGCGCCCTCGAACAGCTCGAACCAGTGCCGCGCGATCACCGGATCCGAGGTGGCCGGGGTCAGGTGGATGCCGCCCGAAGCCAGCTTCTCCAGCCGTTCGCGCCGCTTCGACGTGGGTTCGTCCAGATAGGACTCGTCGCCGAGCGCCAGCAGGTCGAACGCGACGAACTCCGCCGGGGTCTGTTCCGCCAGCAGCTTGATCCGGCTTTCGGCGGGGTGGATCCGGTCGGTGAGCGCGTCGAAGTCCAGCTTCCCGTCCCGGCCGACCACCAGTTCGCCGTCGAGCACGATCCGCTCGGGCAGCGCCGCCTTCAGCCGCTCGACGACCTCGGGGAAGTACCGGTTGAGCGGCTTCTCCGAGCGGGACTGCAGGGTCAGTTCGTCGCCGTCGCGGAAGACCAGGCAGCGGAAGCCGTCCCATTTCGGCTCGAACAGCAGACCACCGGAATCGGGGATCGCCTTCGCCGGTTTGGCGAGCATCGGTTTGACCGGCGGTGTCAAGGGAAGCGACATGACGGCCATTCTTGCCACAACGACGCGCTCAGCGCACCCGTTGCGGTGCTCCCGTGTCGAGTTCGAGCCGGACGGCGGTGGGCAGCACGGTGACCCCGAGCGATTCCCGCGCGCGGGCCAGGACGGTGAGGTCGAGCTGCTCCCACACCCGTTTCAGGTCGGTGCCCTCGCTCAGCCAGAGGGTGATCCGCAGCGCCGGGTTGTCGCTGTCGCCGACCGCGCGGACCCGGGCGCGCCCGACACCGTCGATCGTCTCGGCGTCGGCGCGGACGGCCTCGGAGATGGCCGAGGAGGTCACCACGAGGTCGTCGTCGAGTTCGAGGTCCGGACGGCCTTCCGGGCGCAGCGATCGGAAGAACCACCACAGTCCCAGCCACAACAGCAGGACACCGAGCACGATGGCGCCGATCCGGGCGGCCAGCGCGTTCTGCGAGAGCCAGTCGAGCGCGATCGGGTCCACGAGCGAGCGGTTGGCCCGATACGTGCCGAGCCAGCCCGCGCCGACCGCGACCACCGCGGCCCCGCCGAGCAGCGCGAGCAGTCCGATGAGGACGGTCAGGGTGCGTTCGGTGCCGGTGGACCGGCCGAGCGCCTTGGCGGAGACCGAACGGGTCATCGGCGGTCCTTCGGGGAGTCGACGACGACGGACACCTTCGGCCGCCGCACCAGGGGGACGTCGTCGAGCAGGCCGGAGACCGTTTCCAGCAGCCGCGGCCGCAGCTCGCCTTCGGTTTCCAGCCTGCTCGTCGCGCGGACGCGGATCTTCTTGGCGGTGGCGGTGACCTTGGCGCCCGCGACGTTGTCCTGCGCGCGCACGGTCAGCCCCACCAGCCTCGCCAGCGAACGCGGCGAGGTGGTCACGCTGACCTCGTTCGCCGGATCGGCCAGCCGGATGGCCCGCCGCCCGGCCGAGGCCGCCGCGACGATCAGCAGCAGGCCTACGACCGCGACGGCGATCGCGAGGTACCGGACCTCCGGCGCGCTCCAGGACACCTCCGAGAGCCTGTCGCGCCAGTCGTCCCACGGGAGGAAGAGCGGTCCCCGCCCCGGCCGCCACCAGCCCCAGCCGACCTCCAAGGCCAGCAGGACTCCGGCGGCGGCCAGCGCCAGCCCGATCAGGGCGGACAGCAGGCGGACGAACAAACGCATGCGGATGCTCCTTAGCGGACGCGGGGCGCGATGTCGGGCAGGAGCGCGGAGACCTTCACCGAGATGTCGCGGACCTGGTACGAGGTGATCCGTTCGACCTCTTCGGTGACCCGGGCGCGCAGGTCGCCGACGACCCGCCGCACCGGTGCCGGATAGTTCAGCGCCACGTCGAGCACGAGGTCGACGTCGTTGCCCTCACCGCCGACCTTCGCGCTCGCGCCGTGTGTTCCCAGCCCGAGTCCGGCGATCCGCCGCTCGGCACGCGTGGTCCCGTCGACCTGGTCCGCCGCGTGCTGCGCGATCTTGCGGACCACGGCGGGCGCGATGGTGAGGGTGCCGCGATCAGCGGTGTCGTCGGGGTCGGGCGGGACGGTCATTTGTCGCGGCCCCGGCCGAACAGGTCGCCGAGGTCGAGTTCGCCGTCGAGTACCCGGCCGAGGACGAGGCCGATGACGCCGACGGCCAGCGTCACCAGGAACGCGGTGAAGCCCTGGGTCGCGGCGAGGCCGAGGATGAGGCCGGCGAGCAGGCCGGTCTGGGTCCCGTTCATCATTCGACCCGCGAGGTCTCGGTCTCGCCGCCGTTCTCGTCGGGCAGGTGGATGTCGTTGACCGCGATGTTGACCTCGATCACCTCGAGGCCGGTGATCTGCTCGACCTGGCCGATCACGTTGCGGCGCACCGCCCGCGCGACGTCGACGATGCGCGCGCCGTACTCGACGACCACGTCGAGGTCGATCGCCGCCTGCTTCTCGCCGACCTCGACCGAGACACCGGACGTGGTGACCGTGCCGGAACCGGGGATGCGTTCGCGGATCGCGCCGAAGGCCCGCGAGACGCCGCCGCCCAGCGCGTGGATCCCGGTCACCTCACGGGTGGCCAGACCGGCCACCTTCTGCACCACCACCGACGAGATCGTGGTCTTGCCGGCGGCTCCTTCTTCGTTGAGGGACGACCCCGCGATCGGGGTGTCGGGCCTGCTCGCGATCGGCTGCGCCATGAAGTTCGCTCCTTCTCGCACCGGTGCCGCGCGACCTGCGCGCGCGGTGGTCCCTACGCTCTCACCGACCAGGACATGCGCGCATGCCGAGTCGTCCCGCCATGTCACCCGAACGGGGTAATCACTTCCGGGGTTCAGCCGACGGTGAGCGGTCGGTCCAGCTGGTCGTGAGTGGCGATTCGTGTCCTATCGAGCCGAAAGCCAAACGTGTCCTGGCGGCGGGCACCCGAACGCACCTGTGGCCCGAGGAACACCAGTAGTCACGGACGGGGCCGCGTGAAGGCTCCCTTCGCGTCAAGCCCCGCTGGGGTTCTGTGCCTCCGGCCCCGCTTCGGGATGTCTCAAAGGGGTCCTTCAGGACGGTGAACGTCCCAAAGGGGGCCTTCGAGACACGACGTCGAGTCACGCCCCCGCTGACCCGCCGGTGAGCGGTCGGTCCAGGTCCGGGGTCAGTCCGGGTGGACGTCGACGACGTGGACGTTGATCGCGGGCGGGGACGAGCCGAGCTGACCGGTCAGCGCCGCGGTGACGCGGTGGCGCAACAGTTCCGCGGCCGACGCCTCGACCCCGAACCGGACCGTCACCAGCACTTGGAGGACGTCGTCCTCGAGCGCGACGGCCGAGACGTGGACCCCGCCGAGGTCGCGGCCGATCTCGGCGGCGACCCTCCTGGTCATCAGCACCAGAGCCCGTTCCGACACCTGGGTCTTCCCACCCGCCGAGGGCAGATCGAGCGGCGCCGTGGTGTGCCTGCCGCGAACCCCGCCGACCGAGCGGAGCACCCGTTCGACGAGCCCGGGCGGCGTCGGCACCGGACGGCTCGCGGCGGCGCGCACCTGCTCCCACCGGGGGTCGTCCCGCGGATCCTCGCTCATCACCGTTCCCCGGGTCGGAAGTTGTCGCCGAGCTTCGCCAGCAGCGCCACCCTCGCGCGGTGCAGGCGGGCACGCAAGGCGGGCACGCCGACCTCGAGGACCTCGGCGATCTCCTCGTAGGTCATCCCCTCGAATTCTCGCAGAATCAGCGGGATCCGCTGGCCGACATCGAGTTCGGCGATCGCGCGCAGCACGGTGCCGACCTGTTCGGCGCTCACCACATGCCCCTCCGGACCAGGCACGACGCCCGCGTCCCCCTCGTCGAGCGGCACGGTCGGTTTCCGGCGCCGGACCTGGCCGAGCGCGCCGTTCGTCGTCACCCGGTAGAGCCAGGTGGACACCGCGGATTCGAACCGGAACCCGGGCAGCGCGCGCCACGCGGAAAGCCAGGCCTCCTGGACGACGTCCTCGGCCTCCGACGCGCTGCCGGTGATGCGCAGCGCCACGCGGTACATCCTGGCCGTGTGCCGCCGGACCAGGGTGTCGAAGGCACCGTGGTCCCCGGCGGCGGCCCGGGCCGCCAGCTCCTCGTCCGGAACCGGCGCGGGCTCGCTCACCCGCCCTCCCGGCGGCGATAGCGGAGCATGGTGAAGCCGTCTTCGAAAAGCACGGACGCGAGATCCATCCGCCGCGGTTGCGGGGCGGGGCGGCCGTCGGCGATCCTGCGTTCGCCCGCGCCCGCGAGCAGGGGAGCGACGGTCAGGCACAACTGGTCGACGAGGTCGGCCGCGATCAGGTCGCCGAACAGCATCGGGCCGCCTTCGCAGTCGACGCGATACAGCCCGCGCCCTGCCAGGAGTTTCAGTGCCTCGTGGAGGTCGACGTCGTCGGTCCCGGCGACGAGGACTTCGGCGCCCGTGCGCTCCAGTTCGGCTCGCGGCGCCTTCTCGGTGGTGATGACGATGGGCGGGACTTTGGTGTCGGTGAACAACGGGCCCGCGGGGTCAAGTTCACCGGAACGGGTCACCACCGCGATCGGCGGAACTTCGGACAGCCCGAGCGAGACCCGGCGGGCGGCGCGTTCGGGAGTGATCCGCGCGCCGCGGTAGCCCTCGGCGCGCGCCGTGCCCGCGCCGACCAGGATCACGTCGGAAAGCAGCCGTCCCATCAGGAAGATCCGCTTGTCGGCGGGGTGCGAAAGCCCCTCGGACAGCTGGTCGACCGCCGCCGCGCCGTCCGCGGAGCTGACGAAGTTGACCTGGACCCAGGGTCGGGTCAGGTTTTCGGGATACCCGTAGAGCCGTTCCAGGTCGGCGTCGGAGACGGGATCCGCCGGTGTCGTTGGCCACAAAAGCTGCACACGACCATCCCAGCACGCGCCCGACGGCACCGCTGAGCGGGGGATACGCCCGGTCAGGGAGGGTGAACGGCCGCCGCCGGTGCCGTTACTCTCGGCGAATGCCCGCCCGCCTGATCGATCGCCGTCCGGAGCTGTCCGCCGACGAGCTGATCACCGCGCTCGTCCCGCCGCCCCGGTTCGACGCGGTCCGGTTCTCCACTTACGTGCCCAACCCGGACGAGCCGAGTCAGGCCGCGGCCGTCGTCGACTGCGGCGCTTTCGCGAAGCGCGTGGCGGAGGCCGCGAACCGGAAGCCGAAGTCGAAGCTGCGCGCGCTGTTCGGCGGCGGGGACGACGCGCCGGCCGGGCCGATGGGGCTCTACCTGGACGGCGGCTTCGGCGTCGGCAAGACGCACCTGCTCGCCTCGGCGTGGCACGAGACGCCGTCCCCCAAGGCGTACGGCACTTTCGTGGAGCTGACCCACCTCGTCGGCGCCCTCGGTTTCGCCGAAGCGGTCCGGCGGCTGTCCGAGCACCGGTTCCTGGCGATCGACGAGTTCGAACTCGACGACCCCGGCGACACCATGCTCGTCACCAGGCTGCTGCAGGAGCTGATTTCGGCCGGGGTGTTCGTGGCGGCGACCTCCAACACGCTGCCGGACAAACTCGGCGAAGGCCGGTTCGCCGCCGCGGACTTCCTGCGCGAGATCCAGTCGCTGTCGGCCCGGTTCGGCGTCTGCCGCGTCGACGGCCCGGACTACCGCCACCGTGGCCTGCCCGACGCGCCGCCGCCCGCGAGCCCGGAGGAGCTGGAAGCCTCCGCCGCCGCGCATCCTGAGTCCACTGTGGACGACTTCGACGCGTTGTGCGGGCACCTCGGCGAGCTGCATCCTTCGCGCTACGGCAGGCTTCTCGACGGCGTGACCCGCGTGCACCTGCGCGACATCCACCCGGTCCCCGACCAGAACGTCGGACTGCGGCTGGTCGCCTTCGCCGACCGGCTCTACGACCGCGCGATCCCGCTGGTGGTCTCGGGTGAGCCGGTGCCGCTGCTGTTCACCGAGGAGATGGTGAACGGCGGCTACCGCAAGAAGTACCTGCGCGCCGTCAGCCGTCTGACGGCACTGGCGCGCGACGCCGTGCAGCCCAGGTGAGCAGCGTCCACGTCGCGCACACGGTCGCGATGGCGAACAGCGTGCCGCCCACGACGTCGGTCAGGTAGTGATAGCCGAGGCCGATCATGCCGATCGTGACACCGCCGAGCACCACCGCGCCCACGACCGCGATGACGGCCGTCGCGACCCCGGGGCGGGCGAGCAGGACGAGCACGGTCAGCACCGCGACCAGCGCGACGGTGTGCCCGCTCGGGTAGGCGAGATAGGTGTTCTTCCAGCGGTCGAAGAGCGGTTTGAGCACCCAGGTGTTGGCGAGGATCGCGATGAGCGGGCCCACGATGGTCAGTACCGCTTCGAGCTTGTGCCCTCCTGACAGGCACAAGGCGACGGCGAGGACCGCGATCGGGATCAGGACGTAGGCCTCGGTCGGCAGGACGAGGAGTCGCAGCACGTCTTCGCCGAAGGTGCGCTCGACCCACTTGACGGCGAGTTCGTCGGGGCCGGAAAGGCCTTCGCCGGAGACCATCAGGCCGAGGACGACCATGAGCACGGCGCAGGTCACCGCGACCAGCCCGTACGGTGCTCTTCCGCTCATCCGGCGAGATTACGTGACCACCCCACGGGGCTGAAGGGGACTTTCCCCACATCAGATGCGGGGAAGGGCCCCTTCAGCTCGCGGCGAAGGCGGCGAAGTCCTCTTCGGTCTGATCCGCGTATCGCACCGCGTACGCCCCGATGGCCTCGTCGAGGTCTTCGTCGTCCTCGAAGTACCCCGCCAGCATCTGCGGATGCAGTGACCGCGTGTGCGCCCGCGCCAGCAAAGCGCCCGCGAGGCGGCCGTAGTCGTCGAGGTGGTCCTTCTTCAGCTCCGCCGGGTCGATGTCGCCCTTGAGGTTCCGGAACTGCCGCACGATGTACGGCACGCCGTCGATGGTCGTCCAGCCGAGCAGGATGTCCGTCTCCGCCTGCACGAGCCGTGCGCCTTCGACGATCCGGCGCCCCTCGTGTTCCGGTGAAGGCAGCCCGAGGTAGGGCGCCAGCGCCGACGGGTTGGCCTGTTTCACTTGCAGGACAAGGTCTTCACCGGAGTTCCCGTGCAGCAGCGCGACATAACTGCGCAGCCCGACACTGCCGGTGCCGACCACCCGGAAGGCCACATCGGACACCCGGTACCGCGAGATCAGCGTCCGCCGCGACTCGCGCAGGGTGTCGACATACGACACCAGGCCGGTGACGACGGCCTCCGCCGTCGCGTCGTCGACGTGCGTGAGCACCGGCGGGTCTTCGACGAACCGGTGCCGTTCCAGGCCGGTCTCGTGGTCGTCGATCCGCCTCGTCCACTTCGCGGTGACCTTGGCGCTGGTGTTCTTCCGCGCCTTCTCGGCCGCTTCCTCGAAGTCGTCGATCAGGTCGTGCGCCTTCACCTTGCTCAGCACCGACGCGTCCGGCAGCGCGTTCCACGCTCGCAGGAACGGCAGTTCCGCCAGCCCCCGGATGGTGCGCCGGTAGGACTTCACCGCGTCTTCGGCGGCTTCGCGGCAGCCCGATTCGCCGATACCGCCCTCGCGCCCGGCCAGCACGAGACTCGCGGCGAGCCGTTTGAGGTCCCACTCCCACGGCCCCGGCACGGACTCGTCGAAGTCGTTGATGTCCATCACGATCTGGCCCTCGGGAGTGCCGTAGAGCCCGAAGTTCGCCGCGTGCGCGTCCCCGCACAGCTGCGCCGTCAGCCCGGACGCCGGCGAGCCCGCCAGATCCGCGGCCATCAGCCCGGCCGTGCCGCGGTAGAAGGTGAACGGCGACGCGAGCATGCGCTCGCGCCGCAGTTCCACCAGTTCCGGCAGGCGGCCTTCGTTGCTCCGGGCGAAGAACTCCGCCACCCCGGGCCGTTCCTTGCCGGCCGCCGCGTGATCGTGCTCGGCCGACGGCGCCTTGTCCCGCAGCGCCTTGCCCCTCGCGAACCAGTCCTCCGGCGACACCGTCTCGGTGCCGACCAGCGGCCGCTCCACCCACTCCCGCTCGTCTCCCATGGACAGCCAACGTACCGGCCGCCCGAAAGGTTCACCGGGTCTTGACGACCTCCGTGATCGCGTCGATACCGCGGTCGAGTTCCTCGCGGCTGATCACCAGCGGCGGCGCGATCCGCAGGGTGTGGTCGTGCGTCTCCTTGCACAGGACGCCGCGTTCGGCCAGCGCGGTGGACGCCTCCCGGCCGGTCGGCCCGCCGGGCGCGATGTCGATGCCCGCCCAGAGACCGCGGCCGCGGACCTCGGCCAGGCCGTTCCCGACCAGTTCGCCGAGCCTGCCGTGCAGGTGGGCGCCCAGTTCGCGCGAGCGTTCCTGGAACTCGCCGGTCTTGAGCAGCCCGACCACGGCCCGGCCGATCGCGCAGGCGACCGGGTTCCCGCCGAAGGTGGAGCCGTGCTCACCCGGCTTCAGCACGCCGAGCACGGCCTGGCTGCCGACGACGGCCGAGACCGGCATGATCCCGCCGCCGAGCGCCTTTCCCAGGGTGTAGACGTCGGCGCGGACTTCTTCGTGGTCGAGCGCGAGGACGGTGCCGGTGCGCGCGAGGCCCGACTGGATCTCGTCGGCGATCAGCAGGACGTCGTGCTCGTCGCACAGGCGCCGCGCCTCGGCGAAGTAGCCGGTGGGCGGCACGATCACGCCCGCCTCGCCCTGGACCGGCTCCAGCAGGATCGCGGCGGTGCGCTCGGTGATGGCGTCGCGCAGCGCGTCGGCGTCGCCGTACTTGACGGTGACGAACCCCGGCGTGAACGGGCCGAAGTCGGCGCGGGCGGTCTCGTCGGTGGAGAAGGACACGATGGTCGTCGTCCGGCCGTGGAAGTTCGAGCCCGCGACGATGATCTCCGCGGTCCCGTCGGGGACGCCCTTGACCTGGTACGCCCACTTCCGGGCGATCTTCACCGCGGACTCGACGGCCTCCGCGCCGGAGTTCATCGGCAACGTCATTTCGGTACCGGTCAGCTCGGCGAGTTCCCGGCAGAACAGCCCGAGCTGGTCGTGGTGGAAGGCGCGGGAGGTCAGGGTCACCCGGCCGAACTGCTCGATCGCGGCGGCGATGAGCCCGGGGTGGCGATGCCCGAAGTTCAACGCGGAATAGCCGGAGAGGAAGTCGAGGTAGGTCTTGCCCTCGACGTCGGTGACCGAAGCGCCCTCGGCGGTGGCGATCACGACGGGCAGGGGGTGGTAGTTGTGCGTGCTCCACTGCTCGTCGAGCGCGATGAAGTCGGCGGTCGTCATGCGTTCAGGTTAGATGCCCTTCTCGTGGACTTCATCCGGGAAACGTTGCTTTGACCCGTTGTTCGTTGCGTATCGCCTCCTTCGGGTGGCGAAATCATGCATCGGAGTACTTGATCACCGCAGGCGCGGGGCGCGGACCGCGGTTATCGTCGCCGGATGGCGAAAAAGGACCACGTCTCCGTGCGGGACGCGCTGAGGATCGGCAAGGGGACCGAGCGGCACGATCCGGGCTCGTTCCCGATCGGGCCGCACAAGAAGCCGAAGGCGCTCAAGGGCCTCGCCGACTCCGGCGGCAAGCTCGCGAAGCTGCAGGAGGCCCTCTACGCGGAGGGCGTCGGCGGCGGAAAGCGCAGTGTCCTGCTGGTCCTGCAGGGGATGGACACCTCCGGCAAGGGCGGCACGGTCGGGCACGTCCTCGGCCTGGTCAACCCGATGGGCGTGCGGTACGCGGGGTTCAAGAAGCCGACCGCGGCCGAGGCACGCCACCACTATCTGTGGCGGATCCGCAAACAGCTCCCCGTGCCCGGGCAGGTCGGCGTCTTCGACCGCTCCCACTACGAGGACATCCTGGTCCCGCGCGTGCAGAAACTGGTGCCCGCCGCGGAATCGCGCAAGCGCTACGCCGAGATCAACGAGTTCGAACAGGAGCTGGCCGACGCGGGCACCACCGTCGTGAAGGTGTTCCTCGACATCTCGCCGGAGGAGCAGCTGAAGCGGCTCAAGGCGAGGCTGGAGACCCCGGCGAAGTGGTGGAAGTACAACCCCGCCGACCTCGACGCGCGCGCCCAATGGAACGACTATCAGAAGGCCTACGCCGACATCTTCGCGAAGACCTCGACGGCGAACGCGCCCTGGTACGCCGTTCCCGCCGATCACAAGTGGTACCGCAACTTCCTGGTCGCGCGGCTGCTGATCGAGACGATCGAGGAGATGGACCCGAAGTTCCCCCAGGCCGACTTCGACCCCGAGACGGAACTGAAGAAGCTGGAAGGTGTTGGCGTTCCCGGTTGATCGTCTGAGAGAGTTCGGACGTGACCGACACCAGCCTCGAAGATCTCCCATTCCTCCGCCGTCAGGCCCGCACTCAGCGCTTTACCCTCGGCGCGCCGAAAGAGTTCAAGGTCGCTCCGGACGGCTCCCGCATCCTGTTCCTGCGCGCCGAGTCCGGCACCGACCCGCGGCACAGCCTGTGGTCGTTCGACGTCGTTTCGGGCGAGGAGACGAAGCTGGTCGACGCGGCCGAGCTGCTGCCGGGTGAAGAGGACCTGCCGCCCGAGGAGCGTGCTCGCCGCGAGCGCAGCCGCGAGACCGGTGGTGGCGTGGTCGGCTACGCGGTCGACGACGCCTTCACCGTCGCCGCGTTCTCGCTGTCGGGCAAGCTCCACACCCTCGACCTGGCCACCGGCGCGGTGTCCGTGCTGGTCGACGGCTCGGTCGTCGACCCGAGGCCCAGCCCGGACGGCACCCACGTCGCCTACGTCCGCGACCGGCGCCTGCGGGTGATCGACCGCGCCACCGGTGAGGACCGCGTGCTCGCCGGGGAAGACGGCGAGGACATCACCTGGGGGCTCGCTGAGTTCATCGCGGCCGAGGAGATGGACCGGACCCGGGGCTACTGGTGGTCCCCGGACGGGAAGAGCCTGCTGGCCGAGCGGTCCGACCGCGCCGCCGTGCCGCGCTGGACGATCGCCGACCCGGCCAACCCGCAGTCGCCGGCCACCGTGGTCGCGTACCCGGCGGCGGGGTCGAAGAACGTCGACGTGACGCTGGCGATCATCGGCCTCGACGGTGCGCGCGTCGACGTCGCGAAGACCGACTGGGAGTACCTGGCCGCGGTGCACTGGTCGGCCGCGGGCAAGCCGCTGCTGTCCGTGCAGTCGCGTGACCAGCGCACCCTGGAGATCCAGGCGGTCGACCCGGCGACCGGCGCCGTCGAGGTCCTGCACACCGAGACCGACGAGTGCTGGGTCGAGATCGCCGCGGGTGTCCCGGCGTGGACGACCGGCGGACGACTGGTGCGCGAGAGCGCCGCCGACGGCGACCACCGGCTGATCGTCGACGGGGTCGCGGTCACCCCGCCGGGGCTGCAGGTGCGTTCGATCCTGCACGTCGGCGACGAGGTGCTGTTCAGCGCGTCGGAAGCCGATCCGACGCAGATCCACGTCTTCCGGACCGAAGGCGGCGAACTCCGCCGTCTGTCCACTGAGGACGGTGTGCACGTCGGCTCCGGCAACGCTTCGCTGACCGTGCTCTCGTCGTGGAGCCTGGACCGCAGCGGCCCGGTGGTGACCGTCGTGTCCGGCGAGACGACCGTGGCGCGCATCGGTTCTTACACCGTCGATCCCGACGTCGTGCCGAACCTGACCTGGCTGACGCTGGGGGAGCGGGGCCTGCGCGCCGCGCTGGTGCTGCCGACCGGCTACGAGGCGAGCGAAGGCAAGCTGCCGGTGCTGCTCGACCCGTACGGCGGCCCGCACGCCCAGCGTGTCCTGCAGACCCGCAACGCCTTCCTGACCCCGCAGTGGCTGGCGGACCAGGGTTTCGCGGTGCTGGTCGCCGACGGCCGCGGCACGCCCGGCCGGGGTTCCGCCTGGGAGAAGGAGATCGCGGGCAAGCTCGCCGACGTCACCCTCGCCGACCAGGTCGACGCCCTGCACGCGGCGGCCGCGCTCCATCCGGAACTGGATCTGGAGCGGGTCGCGATCCGCGGCTGGTCCTACGGCGGCTACCTGTCCGCGCTGGCCGTGCTGCGCCGTCCCGACGTCTTCCACGCCGGTATCGCGGGCGCCCCGGTGACCGACTGGTCGTTGTACGACACGCACTACACCGAGCGCTACCTCGGGCTTCCGCAGGAGGAAACGGCGTCGTACGAGCACAACTCGCTGATCGCCGGCGCCGGTGACCTTTCGCGGTCGCTGCTGATCGTGCACGGTCTGGCCGACGACAACGTTTTCGTCGCCCACTCGTTGCGCCTGTCGTCGGCACTGCTGGCCAAGGGGCGCGCGCACGTGTTCCTGCCGCTGGCCGGCGCGACGCATATGACGCCGCAGGCCGAAGAGGTCGCGGAGAACCTGATGCGCACGCAGATCGACTGGATCGTGCGTGAGCTGTCCGGTGACGCGGTGAAGAGCGAGGAGAACGCATGAAACGGTGGGGCATCACGATTCCGCTGACCGGGGTGCCGCTCGCGGCGCACAAGGAGATGGTCGAACAGTTGCCCGACCTCGGCTACACCGACGCGTGGTCGGCCGAGACGGCGGGCAACGACGCCTTCACGCCGCTGGTGCTGGCCTCGCAGTGGGCGCCGCAGCTGCGGCTGGGCACCGCGATCGTGCCGGTGTACACCCGCGGACCCGGCCTGCTGGCGATGAGCGCGGCGACCGTCGCGGAACTGGCGCCCGGCCGGTTCGTGCTCGGCATCGGGGCGTCGTCGCCGGTGATCGTGAAGAACTGGAACGCCGCCGAGTTCGAGGCCCCGTTCGCGCGCTCCCGTGACACCCTGCGGTTCCTGCGGTCGGCGCTGGCGGGGGAGAAGGTCACCGAGGAATACGAGTCCTTCTCGGTCAGCAAGTTCCGGCTGGAGCGGCCCGCCGACCCGCCGCCGTCGATCATGCTCGCCGCGCTGCGGCCGGGCATGCTGCGGCTGGCGGCGAAGGAGGCCGACGGCGCCATCACCAACTGGCTCGCCGCCTCCGACGTGCCGAAGGTGCGGGCCGAAATCGGTCCGGACACCGAACTCGCCGCGCGGATCTTCGTCTGCCCCACCGAGGACAAGGCCGCCGCGCGCGGGCTCGGCCGGATGCTCATCTCGAGCTACCTGACCGTGCCGGTGTACGCGGCGTTCCACGACTGGCTCGGCCGAGGCGAGGCTTTGGCGCCGATGCACGAGGCGTGGGCCGCCGGCGACCGGCAGAAGGCCAACCAGGTCATCCCGGACGAGGTCGTCGACGACCTGATCGTCCACGGCAGCCTCGATTCCTGCCGCGAGCAGGTACAGTCCTATGTGGACAACGGGTTGACGACGCCGATCATCGCCTTGCTTCCGACGGGTGAGGATCCTTTCGCGCACGTTCGGGGTCTCGCTCCCCGCTGACGCGTGTCATGAAAGGGGCTTTCAGGACATTTTTCGTCCTGAAAGCCCCTTTCATGACATCCCGGGAGGGCTCACGCGGTGTTGAACAGCTCTTCGTACCGCGAAGCCATCATGTGCGACCCCTTGATCTCCGAGGTCGTCGCCGCGTCCAGCACCCCCACCTCCTCGGCGTAGGTCGCGCCCCCGGAAGGCCCGAGCGGCAGCGAGATCATCGGCCCGCCCGGCGTGTGGGTCCGCAGCTCGCCGCCCTCGATCAGCGCCCGGATGTTGGCCACGACGACCTCCGCGTGGTCACCGGCCACCTTCGCCAGCTTCCCTTCCGGCAGCGCGGTGATGTCGCCGAGCGCGAACACCCGCGGCTGCCCGGGAAGCCGCAGGTCGGCGGTCACGTCCACCTGCCCGTTCGCCTGCCGTGCGCCGGCCAGCTCACCGTCGAGGTACGCCGTGTGCGGCGCGCCCCCGTAGCACTGGAACCACAGGTCGGCGGTCACCTCGCCGCCGCCGGTCAGCGCGGCGGTGAACGTCTTCGCCTGCCCCGGTTCCGAGACCGGCGGCTCGGCCAGCGAAGTGCCGAGCAGGAGCTCGACGCCCAGTTCGTCGAGCTGACGGCGGATCTCCGTGCGGAACTCGTTCGGGAAGCCGGGCAGGATTCCCGCCGCCGGGTCGACGATCGTCACGGCCTTCTCCGGCCACACCGCCTTGATCTCACCCGCCAGCTCGAGCCCCACCGGGCCCGCACCGAGCAGCAGCACCTTCTCCGCGCCCGCGAGTTCTTCCCGCGTGGCACGGATCTTCGCCTTCGCCGCGGCGCTGTCCTGGAAGTCGATCTTCGCCGGGAACGGGTACGCCGAACCGGTCGCCAGCACGACGTAGTCCGGCGTGAGCCGCTCGCCCGACGCGAGGGTGACGCCGTTCTGGTCCACGGTCACCGCGCGGTCGCGGAGCACCCGCCCCCGCTCGAGCAGCCGGGCGTACGGGTAGAAGAGCCGATCCGTCCACTCGGGATCGACGAGCCCGCGCAACGCGGCGACGTGGTGGACGAAGTCCTCGCGCGGCTCGACGAGGACGACGTCGGTGAACGCGTCCAGTTCCTTCGCGACGGTGATGCCGCCGTATCCCCCGCCGATGACGGCCACGGTCGTGGTCATGAGACCCCCTAGTTCGTAGTACGTAATGTTGGTACTACGAACTACAGTAGTTCGTACTCCGAACGATCGTCAAGTAGACTAGGGAGCATGACCACGGCCGAAGACCTCGGATTCGCGACGGCGCTGGTGCGGCTCTCGCATCTCGTGCAGCGGGCTTTCATCGACGTCGGCCGGTCTCACGACCTCACGCCCCAGCAAGCGCAGCTGCTCTGCGTGCTGGCGCAGGGGGAGACCGGCGTCGGGATGACCGAGCTCGGCCGCCTGCTGAACCTGGAGAAGTCCAGTGTCACGGGCCTGGTGGACCGGGTTCAGCGGCGCGCTCTCGTCGAGCGGGTCGCGGATTCCTGTGATCGCCGCGCGCTGAAGATCACGCTGACCGAAGAGGGGCTCCGGCTCGCGAACGCCGCTCACGAAGGCGTCGTCGAGAAGCTGGAGGAGATGGCGGCCGGTCTCCCGGCCGAGCAGCGCGAGGCGATCGCGATGGCCGCGTGGCGGATGGTCCCCGAAGACTGACTCAGCGCCAGACGGCGGCGGCGAGCAGGAGCCCCGCCGCCGCGGCGCCGATCCCGGCGGCCATCGTGACGCCGACGTTCAGCACGGCGCGCGGTCGCGTCTTCTCGGTGAACAGGAGCAGCGTCTCGTACCCGAAGGTCGAGAACGTCGTGAGCCCGCCGCAGAACCCGACGGCCAGCAGCGAGCGGATCCCGTCCGGCTGGCCGCCGTACAGCGCCCAGCCGGTGAGGACGCCGAGGATCGCCGAGCCCACGATGTTGACCGCCAGCGTGCCCCACGGGAAGGCGGCGCCTCGCCATGCCCGCATCCGCAGATCGGTCAGGAAACGCAGGATCGCGCCGGTACCGCCGCCCAGTGCGACGAGGAAAACGGTCATTTCGTCACCGCGCGGGTGATTTCGTGGCCGGCGTAGACCGCCACCAGCGCTGCGGCCACCGTGCCGAAGGCGTACGCCAACCCGGTGAACGGATGCCCGGTCGTCACAAGATCGAGTGAGTCCGTCGCGTAGGTCGAAAACGTGGTGTAACCGCCCAGGATCCCGACCCCGAGGAACGGCCGCAGCAGCCGGTGCGGATCGGCCGCGGCGGTCAGCAGTGCCATCAGGACGCCGATCAGCAGGCAGCCGGAAACGTTGGTGGCGAAGGTCGAAAGCGCGAATTGGCCCCGCGAATGGGGGAGCGCGACCGACAGGCCGTAGCGGGCCAGGCTGCCCAGCGCGCCCCCCGCGCCGACGGCCGCGAGCACGTCCCATCGCGGTCGCGGGACGGATGCCGGTTCAGCCATGGATGGGAGCTTAGAACCGCTGTCCGGGTGAACTCGCGCCACGGTGTCGAAGATCGCTCCGCAGGTCGTTTTTCCCTGCTGGGCGGTGAATTTTCTCGAAACGTGTCGTAGGCTTGGCGACGCTCCAGGCCGATTTTCGGTCCGTCCGCTCGTCTGAGAAAAAGGTGGCAGGATGGCACAGGAACAGTCAGGTACGCAGGCTCCCGACAGCGGTTTGCTGCTGGAGGTCGAAATGATCCCGACCGCGGTCGACCGCGGGAAGGCCAACGGCGCGGCCGCCGACAACGACGGCAACGACGGCTGAGTGCCCGAAACGCCGACACTGGCTGACCTCGTGGCTCCGCTCGGGGTCAGCCAGTTCTTCCAAGACGTCCAGGGCGAGACCTACCGCCGTTTCGAAGGCCGCGCGGGCCGGTTCTCCGACCTGCTGCCGTGGCCGGCGCTGAACGCGATCCTCCGGCAGCATCGCCTGGAGTTCCCGCGGCTGCGCCTGGCGCTCGATGGCACTCCGGTGCCCATGGAGAGCTACACCGATCTCGTCCCCACTCGCCGCAGTGGCACCGTCCCCCGCCTGCAGGCCGCTCCGTTCACCGAGCACCTCCGCGGCGGCGCGACGATGGTGCTCGACGCCATCCAGGAACTCAGCGACCCGATCGGCGACCTCGCCAGGGGTCTCGAACACGACCTCCGCGAGAGCGTCCAGGTCAACCTGTACGCGGGCTGGGGCGTGACCCACGGCTTCGACGTGCACTGGGACGACCACGACGCGTTCATCATCCAGGTCGCGGGCCGCAAACGCTGGCGGATGCACGGCCCGACCAGGACCGCTCCGCTGCACCGCGACGTCGACCAGCCCGAGCGGCCCGGTGAGCCCATCGACGACTTCGTCCTCGAAGACGGCGACGTCCTCTATGTCCCGCGCGGGCATTGGCACGACGTCACCGCGGTGGGGGAGATGTCGCTGCACCTCACGCTCGGTTTCAGCCCGGCCACCGGGATCGACCTGGTGTCCTGGCTCGCCGACAAGCTGCGGGCGAGCACCGTGTTCCGCCAGGACCTCCCGAGGTTCGGGACGGAGGACGAGCGCGCGGCCCGTGCCGCCGCGCTGCGCGCCGAACTGGAAGCCACGCTGACCACCGACGTGGTCGGCCGTTTCCTCGCCGAGCGCGACTCGTCGGCCCCGGCGCATCCGCGTGTCGGGCTGCCCTGGGCGGCGACCTCCGGCCTGCTGCCGGACGGTGACGAGACCGAAGTCCGGTTCCTCGTCCCCCGGGCGGTGCTCGAAGAAGGCGACGGCCGGGTGACCCTGTTCGCGGACGGCAAACGGTTCGTGTTCGCGGGCGCCGCGGCTCCGCTGCTGAGAGCGTTGCTCGACGGGACTCCGCAGGCGGTCAAACGACTCGCCGAGCTGTCCGAACTCGATCGGGGGACCGTTAGGGCCTTCCTCGGCGAGCTCACCACACAGGGGCTTCTCTCCATCGGCTGAATGTCACAGGGGACGAGAAGTGTGAAGGTAGCCCGGACGGGGTAAGCTAAGGCATGCCTAAGGTCAAGTCCGGAGCGGTCGGCCGATGACCGCTCAGCTCTCGGACACCCCAGCGCCGCCCGCCGCGATGCCGGGCTGCGCCACCGTCGCGCGCATGCTGGGCGCGAGCCCCGCCGGCACCGCGGCCGACATGCGCTGCTGGCTGCTCATCGAGCAGCCGGGCCCCTGGCCCGCGGACGCGCTGGAAAACCTGCTCGACGAGGCATTCCCCGCCGAGCGCCGTGAGCTGCTCGAGAACCTGAGACGTTCGCACGGGCTCCGCCCGCTGCTGATCCGCCGTCCCGGCAAGCACCAGCGAGACCCGGATCGCCCCCGCGTCGTGTACGTCGGCGGGGGCGAGCCGGGCAACCGCTGGCTGGAGCGCCTGGAGATCCGCGATACGAGAGACCTGGCCGGACTGGACCTCGAAGCGGTCGCGAACGGCGTCGGCGGGCTCGGCACGCGAGTGGACGGTCCGCTGTTCCTGGTCTGCACGCACGGCACCAAGGACATGTGCTGCGCGGTCCTCGGCCGCCCGCTGGCCTCGGCGCTCAACGCCAACCACCCTGGCCGGTCCTGGGAGGTCAGCCACGTCGGCGGCGACCGCTGGGCGGGCAACCTCCTCGTGGTCCCCGACGGATTCCTGCACGGCCAGCTCAACCCGGCCGAAGCGGCGCTGGTCGCCAAGGCCGCGTTGCGCGGGCAGGTCGAACCGGAACAGCTCCGCGGCCGCACGTCCGCCAGGACGGCATGGGCGCAGTTCGCGGAGATCGCGATCCGGCGTCAGCTGAACCTGTCCGGATTGGACGACGTGCTCGCCGTCCAGGAGGAGCCGCTGCTCGAATCCGACGCGCGGGTGGTCACCGTGCGCGGCGGCGAGGATTTCTACTCCGTGACCGTGCGCCGCCGGTCGGCGACGCCGCGCGGGGAGAGCCGGTGCGCGGGTCTCATCCAGCCCGCCGGGTACGTCACCGACGAGATCACCAAGCTCTGAACCCTCGCGTTTCGTCCTCTAGTTGCGGTCCTTGCGCGTGCAACTACCGCAACTAGAGGACGAAACGCGGTGAAGATCACCCGCGTTCGAACACCTGTTTGACACCTGTCTAGAACATGTGTTCGACTGGCCGGGTGCGATGGGATCGACAGCGGGCGGACGGCGGCGAGCCGGTCCTGCCCGGATTGGACGGGCTGCTGCGCTCCGTGCGGGCACCCGAATTCGACGGCGTCACCTTTCACGAGGTGCACGCCAAGTCCGTGCTGAACAAGGTGCCCGAGGGTTCGGGGGTCCCGTTCGGCTGGACGGTGAACCCGTACCGCGGCTGCTCTCACGCGTGCACGTACTGCCTCGAAGGCGGGACGCCGGTCCTGATGGCCGACGGCCGGACAAAGCCACTCGCGGATCTCGCGCCCGGAGACGAGATCTACGGGACGCGCGGGCGCGGCGCGGGGCGGCGCCTGGTGCCCACCACCGTCCTCGCGCACTGGTCGACACTCAAACCTGCGTACCGCCTGACCCTCGACGACGGAACGTCCATCGTGGCCAGTGGCGACCACCGGTTCCTCACCGGACGCGGGTGGAAGCACGTCACGGGTTCCCGTTTCGGCGCGGCGCAGCGGCCGCATCTGGTCGGCGGCACCGAACTCGTCGGGGTCGGGAAGCTGGCCAGGACCCCGGACGACACCATCGGTTACCGCGCCGGTTTCCTCTGCGGAATGCTGCGGTCCGGGGGTTTCTCGGCCGAACAGGCCGCCGCGGACCGCGCGCTCAAGTACCTGCCCGACTTCGGCGCGTCGGTCGGCTTCGTGCAGGTGCCACCGTCACCGGATTCCCATTGGCAGCGCGGATTCCTGGCCGGGCTGTTCGACCTCGCCGGCAGTTACCGGCACGGCGCGCTGCGCGTCACCCACGACGAACAGGACATCGTCTCGACCTTCTGCGCCGCGCTCGACAACTTCGGTTTCCGATACGTGAAGACCGAAAACGTCAAGTTCCGTCCGTTGTGGACGGTTCAGCTGATCGGCGGCCCGGCCGAAGAGATGCGCTTCTTCCACCTCGCCGACCCCGCCGTCGGCTGGAAACGGTCCCTCGACGGTCTCGCCATCGGCCGGACCAGGCGGAAGGTGTCGTCCATCGAGGCGCTCGGCATCGAGCTGCCGCTGTTCGACATCACCACCGGCACCGGTGACTTCATCGCCGACGGCATGGTCACGCACAACTGCTTCGCGCGGAACACCCACACCTATCTGGATTTCGACGCCGGACGGGACTTCGACACGCAGGTGATCGTCAAGGTCAACGCGCCCGAAGTGCTGGCCGCGCAGCTGCGGCGGCCGAACTGGACGCGCGAGCACGTCGCGATGGGCACGAACACCGATCCTTATCAGCGCGCCGAGGGCCGGTACGGGCTGATGCCGCGCATCATCACCGCGCTCGCGGATTCGGGCACGCCACTGTCCATCCTGACCAAGGGGACCGTGCTGGCCAGGGATCTGCCGCTGCTGGAATCGGTGTCGAAGGACGTGCCCGCCGGGCTGGCGATCTCGCTCGCGTTGCTGGACGAGGATCTGCAACGCCGCCTCGAACCCGGGACGCCGACCCCGCGGGCGAGGCTCGACCTGATCCGCAAGGCGGCCGACGCCGGGCTCCCGTGTTCGGTGCTGGTCGCCCCGGTGCTGCCGTACCTGACCGACTCGGTGGAGGCGCTCGACGCCTTGTTCGCGCGGCTGGCCGAGGCCGGTGCCACGCGGGTCACCGTCCTCCCGTTGCACTTGCGGCCGGGCGCGCGGGAGTGGTTCGCGCGCTGGCTCGGCCGCGAACACCCGGAGCTGGTGCCGAAATATCGCGAGCTGTACTCGCGCGGCGCGTATCTCCCGAAGTCCTATCGAGAGCGGCTGGGGACACGCGTCGGCCCGCTGCTGCGCCGTCACGGCTTCGGTTCCCGTGCGGACGGCGGGGACCGGATGCAAGTGACGATGCCCGTGCAGCGTGTGGGGGAGGAGGTGGCGCCCGCCGCGGAACAGCTCAAGCTGCTGTGAACCGGATACGTAATGTGAATCTTCTTACGTCACAACGGATTCGGCCGTTCGGCTTAGTCACTTGGCGGAAATCCTTTTCGTGATTAATCTCGAAGGGACGAAGGCGAGGAGGTGCCTGTTGACCACCCGGACTGACCGCACCGCCGCTGTCCGCATCGCCTGGGCCGCGACCAAGCTGACCAGAGCGGGCAGACACCCCATCGCCATTGGCAGACTCGCCGCCACCGTCGGGATGGACCCCGCCGAGGCCCACCGGCTGATGGACCTGATGGGTTTCGTCATCCGTGACGGTCTGGTCGTGATGGACCGCGGCGCCCGGCCCGGTCCGGCCGACCGGCCGGGTTCCGACCTGTTCCGGGTGGACCTGTTCCTGCTGGCCGTCGCCACCGGCGAACCCGTGCACGCGGATTCGGTCTGCCCGGCGACCGGAGCGCGCGTCCGTGTCCACTTCACCCGGGCGCACGTGCTGAGCGTCGACCCGCCGCACGCCGTCGTCGCCGCGTCGCGGTTGCCGGGCGTCGACCTCACCCTCGGCCAGGACTACGTCGAGGCGCTGGTCTGCACCCAGTTCTTCGCCTCGAAGGAGGCCGCGGCGGGCTGGCTGCTGGAGAACATCGACGGCCGGGTCCTGTCCGTGCCCGACTATCTGGCGCACACCCGGCGGATGGTCGCGGCGCTGGAGGCCTGGCCGACGATCTGAGAACACCTGGTCGCGAGGCATCGGGGGCGATTCGTTAGCCTTTGACGTCGGCGCAGAGCAGTCGAACCGCAGCGCCGTCGAATCGCAGAATCGTGATGCCGAAGGAGAGCACCCGCAGTGCTTCGCACCCACAAAGCCGGCACCTTGCGTGCCGAGCACGCCGGTCAGACGGTCACCCTCACCGGATGGGTGGCTCGGCGGCGCGATCACGGCGGCGTCATCTTCATCGATCTGCGCGACGCCAGCGGCGTGAGCCAGGTCGTCTTCCGCGAGGGCGAGATGGCCGAGCGCGCGCACCAGCTGCGGTCGGAGTACTGCCTCCGCATCGTCGGCGAGGTCTCGAAGCGCCCGGACGGCAACGCCAACGCCGAGATCCCCACCGGCGAGATCGAGGTGCTGGCCACCGAGCTCGAGGTGCTGTCCGAGGCCGCCGTGCTGCCGTTCCCGATCGACGACCGGGTCGACGTCGGCGAAGAGACGCGCCTGAAGCACCGCTACCTCGACCTGCGCCGCAGCGGCCCCGCGGCCGCGATGCGCCTGCGCAGCGACGTCAACCGGGCCGCCCGCGAAGTGCTGCACGCCCAGGAGTTCGTCGAGGTCGAGACCCCGACCATGACCCGCTCCACCCCCGAAGGTGCCCGTGACTTCGTGGTCCCGGCCCGCCTCAAGCCCGGTTCCTGGTACGCGCTTCCGCAGTCGCCGCAGCTGTTCAAACAGCTGCTCATGGTCGGCGGGCTCGAGCGGTACTACCAGATCGCGCGCTGCTACCGGGACGAGGACTTCCGCGCCGACCGGCAGCCGGAGTTCACCCAGCTCGACATCGAGATGAGCTTCGTCGAGCAGGACGACGTCATCGCCCTCGGCGAGGACATCGTGACGGCGCTGTGGAAGCTGATCGGCGCCGAGATCCCCCGGCCGTTCCAGCGCATCACCTACGCCGAGGCGATGGAGAAGTACGGCTCTGACAAGCCGGACCTGCGCTTCGACCTCGAACTCACCGACATGACCGCGTTCTTCGCCGACACGCCGTTCCGCGTGTTCCAGGCGCCCTACGTCGGTGCCGTCGTGATGGCGGGCGGGGCCGACCAGCCGCGCCGCACCCTCGACGCCTGGCAGGACTTCGCCAAGCAGCGCGGTCACCGCGGTCTCGCCTACATCCTCGTCAACGAGGACGGCACGCTCGGCGGGCCGGTCGCGAAGAACCTGTCGGAGAAGGAGCGGGAGACCGTCGCCGAGGCCGTCGGCGCCAAGCCGGGCGACTGCGTCTTCTTCGCCGCCGGCAAGCCCGCCGACGCGCGTTCGCTCCTCGGCGCGACCCGGCTGGAGATCGGCAGCCGTCTCGGCCTGATCGACGAAAACGCCTGGTCGTTCGTGTGGGTCGTCGACTTCCCGATGTTCATCTCGGCCGACGAGTCCGACGACGTCGCCGTCGGCGGCGGCAAGTGGAAGGCGCTGCACCACGCCTTCACCTCGCCGACCCCGGAGTGGATCGGCAAACTCGCCGACGACCCCGGCAGCGCGCTGGCCTACGCCTACGACATCGTCTGCAACGGCAACGAGATCGGCGGCGGCTCGATCCGTATCCACCAGCAGGAACTGCAGAAGCAGGTCTTCGAGCTGATGGGCCTCGGCGAGGAGGAGGCGCAGGAGAAGTTCGGCTTTCTGCTCGACGCCTTCGCGTTCGGCCCGCCGCCGCACGGCGGCATCGCGTTCGGCTGGGACCGGATCGTCATGCTGCTGGCCAAGGCCGATTCGCTGCGTGACGTGATCGCGTTCCCGAAGACCGGCGGCGGATTCGACCCGCTGACCGCGGCCCCGGCGCCGATCACGCCGGAACAGCGCAAGGAGGCGGGCATCGACGCCAAGCCCGCGCCGCCCGTCAAGAACTGATGCTCCATCTCAGGGCCGTGTGCCCGCCGGACCGGACCGAAGAAGCGATCCGGATCCTGCGGGCACACCCCGGGACCGCGCACCTCGTCCTGCATCGCGGGGTGGCGGTCGCGCCCGAGGGCGACCTGATCGAGGCCGACATCGCCCGCGAGGCGACCGACGACATCATCGAGTCGCTGTGCGGGCTCGACCTCGACCACACCGGCGGGATCACCTTGGAGGCGCTGGACACCGCGGTGTCCGACGCCGCGGACAAGGCCGAAGAGGACGCGCCGGGGGAGGCCGCGGACGCGGTGGTGTGGCAGGAACTCGTCGGCCGCACGGGTGAGGAATCCCGGCTCACCTGGACATTTCAGGCGTTTCTGACCATCGCCTGCCTGCTGGCGTCGGTGGGCGTGATCACGAACTCGTCGGTCACCATCGTCGGCGCGATGGTCGTCGGGCCGGAATTCGGCCCGCTGGCGGCCATCGCGGTCGGGCTGGTGCTGCGGCGGGGTGATCTGGTGAAACAAGGCACCGTCGCGCTGCTGGGCGGATTTCCCATCGCCATGGTGATCACCCTCGGTGTGGTGCTGCTGGGCAACGCCACGGGAGTTCTCGAGGTCGGCAAGCTCTTGGACAACCACGAGGCGGATTTCGTTTACCAGGTGGGAATCGCGTCGCTGATCGTCGCGCTGCTCGCGGGCGCGGCGGGGATGCTTTCCATGACTTCGGCCAAATCCGCCGCCCTGGTCGGCGTTTTCATCTCGGTGACCACGGTGCCGGCGGCGGGCTACGCCGTGGTCGCCGCGGTTGCCGGTGAGTGGGACCGGTGCCTCTATTCGGCCGGTCAGCTGCTGGTCAATCTCATCGGAATCGTTGCAGCTGCGGCCATTGTGCTGATGTTGCGCCGTCGAGGGCAACGATCGAGGGTAACGGAACGTCCGCTTTCACGCGGATGAGTCCCAGATCGCGCCAGTGCGCGCGTTTGCCCGGATCTCAGTGGTCATGGTTGCTCAGTCACGAGTAGGGTCGGTGGTAATGACAGTCGATACCTCCTCTGCCGATGATTCCACCGTCGGAGCTGGAGCCGAAACCCTCGCCGTCGCAGCGGCAGTCGCTGCGGGCGAGTCGGTCCTTTCGCGCCGCTTCGGCAGCGCGATCACTCTCGTAGCCCCGGAAGACCTCGCCGGCAGTGGCCCGGCAACGGTCGTCCGGGCGCGGGTGGCGTCCTCGCCGTTCGCGTTGCCGCGCACCCTGGTCATCAAGCACTACCCCGATCCACCCGAACCGGGACGGGCCGATCCGTTCGCGCAGGAGGCGGTCAGCTACCAGCTGTTCACCGCGCTCGCGCCGGAGGACCGGATGTGCCCGGAACTGCTGGCGCACGACGGCCGGTATCGCGTCCTGGTGATCGAGGACCTCGGCGGCGTCCCGACGCTGCACGACAAGCTCCACGCCCGTGACGCGCGCGGAGCCGAACGCGCGCTGCTGTCGTGGGCCCGGTCGCTGGGCAGGCTGCACGCGAGCACCGCGAGCCGAGAGCCCGATTTCAACGCGCTCCTGCGCCGTCTGGGTGGTCCGGTCAAGAACGAGGACGCGCCGCTGCCCGCGGTCTGCGCTCAGCTGCCGGGGCTGCTTGAGGAACTGCTCGACGTCGAGACACCGGAGCCGGTGCAACGGCGGGTCATGGAGGTCGCCGAGCGCGCGGGCGCGCCGTCGTACCGCGCGTTCAGCCCGGTCGACCTCAGCCCGGACAACAACCTCGTGACCAGCGGCGGAGTGCGATTCCTCGACTTCGAACGCGGCCGGGTGCGCAGCACCCTGATGGACGCGGCGTACCTGCGGCTGCCGTTCGCGTCGACCGCGGACGCGCTGGCGCTGCCGCCGGGGATGAGCGAGGCGATGATCGCGGCCTGGCGGGCGGAGGTCGTCTCGGTCTGGCCCGCGCTCGCGGACGAGGACGCGCTGGCCGAGCACCTGATGGACGGTCAGCTGCTCCTGCTGTGGATCATCACCTGGGAAATCCTCCCCGAGCTGGACCTGGACAGGCACGCCACGCCGATCAGCCGGGAGGCCGGATTGGTGACCTGGTGGCGGGAACTGGCCAAGCAATCGCTGCGCGCCCGCCTGACGGACATCTCCGAACACGCCACCCGGGTCGCCGCGGCGCTCGGGGCCCGGCTGGGTCCGCACGCGGACCTGGCGTTCTACCCCGCGTTCCGGTAACCGCCCGCACGGACTTTTCGCTCGACCGTCCTCGCCGCGTTACCCAGGCATCACCGCAGGTGAGTCTGCGTGGCCGATGGTGGCTACCGTGACCGTGATCAGTGTCGAAGTCACTCCGAGTCCCGAACCCCTCCTTCCTCCTGCCCCGGCCGTACCCCGGTCCGCTCGCAGACTGGTCGTGCTCGGCGATTCCACCGCCGTGGGCCTGGGTGACCCGCTGCCGGACAGAGGCGGCTGGCGCGGGGTCGGCCCGCTCGTCGCCGAGGCGCTGGGCGTCGAGCCGGACGGCTACCTGAACCCGTCGTTCGCCGGAGCGCGCATGGGGTGCGTGCTGACGAAGCAGCTTCCCGCGGCCGTGGCGCACCGGCCGGACGTCGCGCTGGTGGTGGCGGGGATGAACGACACGCTGCGGCCCGACTTCAGCGCCGAGCGGATCGCCGCGGACCTCACCGAAGTGATCCGCTCGCTGGCCGCCGTCGGCACCACCGTGGTGCCGGTGCGCTACCACGACCACGGCAAGGTGTTCCGCCTCCCGCAGTCGCTGCGGCGGGCGCTGAGCGAGCGGGTGGCCGAACTGAACGCCGCCATCGCCGGTGTCGTCGAGCGCGAAGGCGTGCCGTGTCTCGACCTCGAACTGCTGCCCGGCGCCTACGACCTCACCTCGTGGAGCGTCGACCGGCTGCACCCGTCGGAACTCGGGCACCGGATGCTGGCGACCGGGTTCACCGAACGGCTGTCCGAAGCCGGGTTCGCGGTGCCGCGTCCGGTCAGCCTGACCTGCTCGGGAGGCGTGGAGCCGAGCACCGCCGGGCATGTCGGCTGGCTGGTGCTGAAGGGGGTGCCGTGGGTGTGGCGGCGGGGCCGCGAGTTCGTGCCCTACGCGGCCGTCATCATGTGGCACTCGTTCCGGGAGCGGCTGCGCTGACCTGTGGCCGGAACCGTCGGTGGGTACGGCTACCGTCGACACCGTGGCACAGGACGAACTCTTCACCGTGAACCCCGATCTCGGGCCTCCTCCGGAGGATGACGAGCCGAGGGAGGTCGCCGTACCGGCAGGCTCGCCGCTGGCCGTGCGGATGCGGCCGCGGACGCTCGGCGAGGTCGTCGGCCAGCAGCACCTTCTGCGCGAGGGCGCGCCGCTGCGGCGGCTCGTCGAGGGCGCCGCCCCCGCCTCCGTGCTGCTCTACGGTCCGCCGGGGACCGGCAAGACCACGCTGGCGAACCTCGTTTCGGCCGCGACCGGTCGCCGTTTCGTGGCGATGTCGGCGCTGTCGGCCGGGGTGAAGGAGGTCCGCGGGGTCATCGAAGAGGCCCGGCGCCGCCGCAACTACAACGCCGAGAACACGGTCCTGTTCATCGACGAGGTCCACCGGTTCTCCAAGACGCAGCAGGACGCCCTGCTCGGCGCGGTCGAGGATCGCACGGTGCTGCTGGTGGCGGCCACCACGGAGAACCCGTCGTTCTCCGTCGTCGCCCCGCTGCTCTCGCGGTCGCTGGTGCTGCAACTGCGGCCGCTGACCGACGACGACATCGTCGCCCTGATCGACCGCGCGCTGACCGACGAACGAGGTCTCGGCGGCGAACTCACCCTGACCGAAGAGGCGCGGGCGCATCTGGTGCGGCTGGCCACCGGCGACGCCCGGCGCGCGCTGACCGCGCTGGAAGCCGCCGCCGACGCCGCGAGCGCGACCGAGGCCAAGACGATCGACCTCGCCATCGTCGAGTCCACAGTGGACAAGGCGGCGGTACGGTACGACCGCGACGGCGATCAGCACTACGACGTCATCAGCGCGTTCATCAAGTCGATCCGCGGCTCCGACGTCGACGCCGCGCTGCACTACCTGGCGCGGATGATCGAAGCGGGGGAGGACCCGCGGTTCCTGGCCCGCCGCCTGGTGGTGCACGCGAGCGAGGACATCGGGATGGCCGATCCGACGGCACTGCAGTCGGCCGTCGCGGCGGCGCACGCGGTGCAGTTCATCGGGATGCCGGAAGGACGGCTGGCGCTGGCGCAGGCGACCGTGCACCTGGCGACGGCGCCGAAGTCGAACGCCATCGTCACCTCGATCGACGCGGCGCTGTCCGACGTCCGGTCCGGGCGGATCGGGACGGTGCCGCCGCACCTGCGGGACGGGCACTACGCGGGGGCGGAGAAGCTCGGCAACGCGAAGGGGTACCGGTATCCGCCCAACGCGCCGGAAGGTGTTCTGGCGCAACAGTATCCGCCGGACGAACTGGTCGGACGGGACTACTACGAGCCGACGCAGCGGGGTGCGGAGCGGACTCTGCACGAGCGGGTTCCGAAGCTGCGGCGCACGATCCGGGGTGAACGTTCTTGAAGTGAGCGGCGTGTCCGTGCCGTTTCGAGCCGGGTCTCGTGAGTGGTAAGGGGCACCCTGGGCAACTGGACCGTCCCGCTCCCGAGCCCCACGCTCGCGGCTGACCCCGACGACGCTTGACGTATAACGGCCTACACGCGTCCGCATGGTGGGACTCGGTGCCATATCGTGGACGAGCGACATACAGTCCGGGACATGTCGCCGAGAACCCTCTTGCGGGCCGTCATGGCCGTTTCCGCCGTCGCGCTCCTCGCCGCGTGCAACGCCTCGGCCAAGGATCCGGCCGCCCAGAACGCGGCCGGGCCCGCGCTGGTCCTGATCACGCCGAGCCCGGTCGGGGTCAACGACTTCCTCAAGCTCGCGGTCCAAGGTATCGAGGACTCGGCCAAGAAGCACAACGGGACGCAGAAGGTGTTCCAGAGCACCGATCCGGCATCGATCCAGCAGAACCTCGCGGCCGCGGTGCGCGAGAAGCCCGCCGTGATCGTCGCCGTCGGCTTCAATTTCGCCGACGCGATCGCGGCCGAGGCCGAGCGCAACCCGGAGCAGAAGTTCCTGTTCGTGGACTCCTGCACCACCAAGCCGTTTCCGAACGTCACCTGCGCGGTGTTCCGTGAGCACGAGGGCTCCTACCTCGCCGGTGCCGAAGCCGGGTTGCTGAGCAAGTCCGGCAAGGTCGGCGCGGTCGTCGTGCTCGACGCGCCCCAGTTCCACCGGTACTCGATCCCGTTCGGGAAGGGCGCGGAGAAGGCCAAGCCCGGCACCACGCTGGCCCCGTTGTTCATCGGCGGCGCGAACCCGTTCAACGATCCGGCCCGGGCGAAGGCGCTGGCCACCACCCTCGCGGGCCAGGGTGTCGACCACGTCATGGGCGCGGCCTCCGCAGCGGGCAACCTCGGGGTCTTCGAGGCCGCCAAGCAGGGCGGCTTCTTCGCGTTCGGCGTCGACGCCAACCAGTGCCCGGCCAGTCCCGGGCAGGTCGTGGACAACGTCATCAAGCGCACCAACGTCGTCATCGGCGACGGGGTCGAGGCGATCCTCGGCGGCAAGGCGGGCGAGGTGAAGTCCTACGGCCTCAAGGAGAAGGGCATCTCCCTGACCGGACTCGAGCCGGACGCCTCGACGTCTCAGTGCGTCGTCGCGAACCGCCCCGACGTGCTGTCGAAGGTCGGCGAGCTGCGGGACCAGATCATCTCGGGCGCGATCGTCGTCGATGACCCCGCCAAAGCCTGACGCCGTCTCACTCCGGGGGATCGTCAAGCGGTTCCCCGGAGTGCTCGCGAACGACCACGTGGACCTCGACGTCGGCGCGGGCGAGATCCACGCGCTGATGGGCGAGAACGGCGCGGGCAAGTCGACGCTCATGTCCGTGCTCTACGGTCTCCACCGGCCCGACGAAGGCACGATCTCCTTGCACGGCAAGGAAGTCTCTTTCGGCTCGCCCGCGCAGGCCATCGACGCCGGTGTCGGCATGGTGCAGCAGGGGTTCGCGTTGTTCGGCGAACTCACCGTCACCGAGAACGTCGTGTTCGGCAGCGAACCCACCCGCCGCGGCCTGTTCGACCGCAAGGCGGCGACGGCCCGCGTCACCGAACTGATCGACCGGCACGAACTGCGTCTCCGGCCCGGCGACCGCGTCCGCGACCTGCCCGTCGGGCTCCGACAGCGCGTCGAGATCCTCAAACTCCTCTACCGCGAGGCCGACGTCCTGATCCTCGACGAACCCACCGCCGTGCTGACCCCGCCCGAAACCGAGCGGCTGTTCGGCGTCCTGCGCGCGCTCGCCGGGGAAGGCCGCACGATCCTGTTGGTGTCGCACAAACTCCAGGAGGTTCTCGCCGTCAGCGACCACGTCACGGTGCTGCGGGACGGCCGCGTCAGCGCTCGCGGGCGCACGGCGGACCAGACCGCCGCCGGGCTCGCCGCGGCGATGACCGGACGTGAGGTCGACCTCGACCGGATCCATCCGGCCGGGACACCCGGGGACGCCGTTCTCGAAGCCCGTTCCCTGACCGTTCCCGGTACGGAAGGAAAGCCGTTGCTCGACAACGTGTCCCTCACCGTGCGCGCCGGCGAGATCGTCGGCGTCGCCGGGGTCGCGGGCAACGGCCAGGCCGAACTGTCCGGCGCGATCACCGGCCTCCTGAAGACCGGCGGCGAGATCGTCCTCAAAGGACAGAGCCTCGACGGCCTGTCGGTGCGCGCGCGGAGGGACGCCGGGCTCGCCCACGTGCCGGAGGATCGCGCCGAGGTCGGCTCGGCGCCCACGGCGAGCCTCCGGGAGAACCTGGCCGTCGGCTTCCATCGCAAGCTGCCCTTGGCACGCAAGGGATTCTTGCGCCGCAAGGCGATCGACGACCACGCGTCGGCGATCACCGAGGCTTACGACGTCCGCGGGGCCGGTCCCGCCGCCGCGATGGGCACGCTGTCCGGCGGCAACCAGCAGAAGGCGATCTTCGGCCGCGAACTCACCCACGACGCGCCGTTCCTGCTGGTCGAGCAGCCCACCCGCGGGGTCGACGTCGGCGCGATCGAGAACATCCACGCCCGGCTCGTCGCCCACCGCGACGCCGGGCACGCCGTCCTGCTGATCTCCGCCGAACTCAGCGAGGTCCTCGCGCTGTCCGACCGCGTGCTGGTGCTGTTCGAAGGCCGGATCGTCGCGGAGTTCACCAAGGACGAAGCCGATCAGCACACGGTCGGCCTGGCGATGGCCGGAGGTGCCGGATGACCCGCGTCCGCATCATCGCCGTCCCGGTCGTCGCGGCGCTCGTGCTCGGCGCGATCCTGTTGCTGGCCACCGGAACCGACCCGCTGGCCGCCTACGGCGCGATCGTCTCGGGTGCCTTCGGCCCCGACGGCATCGGTGACACCCTCGCCTACGCCGTCCCTGTCGCGGGGATGGCGACCGCGCTCGCGATCCCGCTGCGCGCGGGCATGGTCAACCTCGGCGGTGAAGGGCAACTGGTGCTCGGCGCGGTCAGCGCGCTCGCAGTCGGCCTGTACGTGCCCGGTCCGGGGCCGGTCAAGGTCGTCTTGGCACTGCTCGCGGGCGTTCTCGCCGGAGCCGCGTACGCCGCGCTGGCCGCGGTCTGCGAGAACCGCCTGGGTGTCCCGCTGCTGATCAGCACGCTGCTGCTGAGCTATCCGGCGATGTCGCTGGCCGGCTATCTGGTGCGGTTCCCGTTGAAGGACGCGGGCTCCAGCCTGCCGCAGAGCCCGCAACTGCCCGAAGGCACGCGGCTGCCCGAACTCGACGGTGTGACGACCGGGATCTTCCTGGTGGCGGCGGTGATCGCGGTCCACGCGGTGATCGACGCCCGCACGCCCGCCGGCTTCGAGACGAAGGTGACCGGCTGGGCGCCGCGGTTCGCCGAGTACGCCGGGATCGACCGGCCGAAGCTCACGGTCCGGCTGCTCGCCGCGTCGGGCGGGACCGCCGGGCTGGTCGGCGCGATCGCCGCCCTCGGCTTCCCGTACCGGTTCATCGACGGCGCGCTGATCACGCCGCAGTACACCTGGATCGGCCTGCTCGCGGCGCTGCTCGCCGGGGCGAGCCCGCTCGGGACGCTGCTCGCGGCGGTCTTCTTCGCGGCGCTGACCAGCGGCGGATTCGCCATGGAACGCGCCACCCAGGTCCCGCGCGAGCTGACCGCGGTCCTGCAGGCGGTGCTGATCATCTTCCTCGCGGCCACCTCCGGGGTCTTCAAGCGGAAGGCGAGGCGGGCATGATCGACGCGAGCCTGTTCTCCTCGGCGCTCACCGCGCTGACGCCCATCCTGTTCGCCGCGCTCGCGGGCGCGCTGTGCCGGCGGGCCGGGGTCTTCAACATCTCCCTCGAAGGCTCGCTCCTGGTCGGCTGCTTCGGCGCCGTCGCGGGGAGCTGGTACACCGGCAGCGCGTGGATCGGCGTCGTCGTGGCGGTGATCGCGGCGACGGCGTACTCGCTGATCCTCGCGATCGGGTCGATCACCTTCGACGGCGATCCGATCGTGCTGGGCGTCGCGAGCAATCTGCTCGCGGTCGGGCTGACCAGCTTCCTCATCCGCACGGTCTTCGGCACCGAAGGCTCGTTCAGCGACCCCACGCTGCAGGGACTCGGCCAGTTCGGCCCGATTCCCGGGCAGTCGCTGCTGGTCTACCTGTCCTGGCTGGCCGTGCCCGCGCTCGCGGTCCTGCTGTACCGGCATCCGTGGGGCCTGCGGCTGCGCGGGGTCGGCGAACGTCCGGAGGCCGCGTCCAGCCTCGGCGTCAACGTGACCAAGTACCGCTACGGGGTGATCCTGGCCGGGGGAGCGCTGTGCGGTCTCGGTGGCGCGCAACTGGCGCTCGGCTCGGTGACGTTGTTCGCCGAGAACATGACCGCCGGCCGCGGCTGGATCGCCGTCGTCGCGGTCATGCTCGGCCGCGCGCATCCGCTCGGGGTGCTCCTCGCGGCGCTGCTGTTCGGCCTCGCGGAAGCGTTCGGCTTCCGGCTCCAGGGCATCGGCCTTCCGCAGCAGGCCACCGACGCCGCGCCTTATGTCGTCACGCTCGTGGCGTTGTTCCTGTCCAATTTCAAGCGCAAGAAGGGACAGCCCGCGTGAGCGACGTCCTGCCCATCACCAAGATCCCCCGGCACGGACTGCCGCCGCGCGCCGTCGTCGTCGGCGACCCGGACCGCGCGACCACGGTGGCCGAAACGCTCGAAGACGCCGTCCTCGTCGGCCAGAACCGCGAGTACCGCAGCTACACCGGCACCTGGAAGGGCGTCCCGGTCGTCGTGTCCTCGCACGGCGTCGGCGGGCCCGGCGCGCTGTGCCAGTTCGGCGAGCTGGCCGAGGCCGGCGTCCGTACCTTCATCCGGCTCGGCACCGCCGGTTCGCTGGCCGACGGGATCACGGACGGCGACCTCGTCATCGCCGAGGCGGCGGTCCGCGACGACGGCGTCACCCAGCAGCTGATCCATCCGGAGTACCCGGCGTTCGCCACCCCGGAGGCGGTCGTGGCGCTCAGCCGCGCCGCCCCGGAGGCACATCGCGGCGTGGTGTGGACGCGGGCCGCGTTCAGCCCGCTGGTGCTCACCCTCCCGATGGCCGACTACCTCGCCGCGCGGGTGATCGCCATTGAGATGGAACTCTCCACGCTGCTGGTGTTCGCGGCATTGCGCGGCCTGCGGGCCGGTGGTGTGCTCGTGATCGACGGCGACGCGCGGCCCGAGCACCCCGACCCGTCGGCCTACGACCCGCATCGCGACGTCGTGGCCGAGGGGGTGGCGAGGGCGACTCGCGTGGCCCTCGACGCCGTGGTCGAGTTGGAAGGGGCGGAATGACCGAAGTGTGGCGAAAAGCGGCTCACGAGCTGGCGAGCACCCTGGCGGCGGACGCTGCCGAGCGCGACCTCGCCGGACGGCTCCCGGTCCAGGAGGTCGCCCTGCTACGCGAGTCCGGGCTCCTGCCCCTGCTCGACACCGCCGGCTGGACGGCCGCGAACCAGGCCACCCGGATCGTGTCCGCCGCGGACGCGTCGGTCGGGCACCTGCTCGGCTACCACTACCTGCAGCTGTGGCGCACCGGCCTGTTCGGGCCGCGCGCCGCGAGCGAACCGGGCTGGTTCTGGGCGGGCGTGAGCAACCCGCTCGACTCCATCCTGTTGCTGACCCCGGTGGACGGCGGGTTCACCGTCGAGGGCACGAAGACCTTCGCCACCGGCGCGGCCGTCGCCGATCGCCTGGTGGTCAGCGCGACGAGGACCGACAACGGCGACAAGCTCACGTTCGTCGTCGACGCGCGGGCCGACGGGATCACCTTCCCCGGTGAATGGGACAACATCGGCCAGCGGCTCACCGCGAGCGGCGCCGTCCGCTTCGATGCCGTCCGGGTCCGCCAGGACGACGTCCTCGGTGCGCAGCCGGACGACCAGGCGGATCCGCGGGTGCCCCGGATCTCCCTGGCGGCGATCGGATTCCAGCTCATGCTGGCGCAGGTCTACGTCGGCCTCGCGTCCGGCGCGCTCGACGCCGCCGCGGTCTACACGCGCGAGACCGCGCGGGCCTGGACACTGTCCGATGTGGACAAAGCGACGCAGGATCCGTACACACTCGCCGGGTACGGCGAGCTGGTCGCGACGGCGAGGGCGGCCGGGTTCGCCGTCGACGCGGCGGTTTCCGCCCTCGGTGAGGCCGACGAACGCGGCTTCGACCTGACCGCGGCCGAACGCGCGGAAGCGGCGATCGCCATCTCGTCGGCGAAGATCGTCGCGAGCCGGGCGGCCGTCGAGACGACGAGCAAGGTCTTCGAGTTCACCGGCGCGCGGGCGACGGCGACCAAGTACGGCTTCGACCGCTTCTGGCGCAACGCCCGCACCCTGACCCTGCACGATCCGGTGACCTACAAAGCGCGCGAGGTCGGCGACCACTTCCTCAACGGCATCCCGCCGTGCCTTTCGGGGTACAGCTGATGACGCTGCCGATCCTCGCCGAAAGCGTCCGCCTCGACGACGACGGCGTGCACATCCTCGACCGGCGCGTCTTCCCGTTCGCACGCGAATGGGTGCTGTGCCGGACTTCGGAAGAGGTCGCGGTGGCCATCGAGGACATGGTCACCCAGTCGTCCGGACCGTACTTCGCCGCACTGGGAGCGATGGTGCTCGGCGCGCGCGAGGCGGCCGGGTACGCGCCTGCCGAAGCCCGCGCGTACCTGGAGCGCGTGGGGGAGCGGATCATCGCGACCCGCAAGACGAACAACCACCTCCGCAAGGCCGTCGCCGCCGTACTGTCCGAAGTGGACAAGTCGACCGGGGACCCGGTCGAGGCCGCCACCGCCGGGGCACGATCGGGCGACGAGTTGTACCGGTCGCGCAGCCGCGCGCTGGGCGAGCACACGGCGGCGCTGGTCCCGGACGGGGCGACCGTGCTCACGCACTGCTGGGCGGATCTGTACCTGGTCGAGCTGGTGCTGGCCGCGCGACGGCAGGGCAAGGAGTTCTCCTTCCTCTGCACGGAAACCCGGCCGTACCTGCAGGGCGCGCGGCTGACCGCCGAGACGCTCGTCGAGATGGGCGCCGACACCCGGCTGATCACCGACGGGATGGGTGCGGCCGTGCTGTCCTCGGGTGAGGTCGGCGCGCTGGTGACCGCCGCCGACCGGGTCACCATGGACGGTCACGTCGTCAACAAGATCGGCACGCTGGGGCTCGCGGTGGCGGCGGAGGCGTTCGGCGTGCCGTTCCACGCGATGGTCCAGGCGCCGGACCAGGCCGCGCCGACCGGTGCCGACGTGCCGATCGAATACCGCGACGGCGACGAGGTGCTGAGCGCGCTCGGCCACCGTGTCGCCAGTGAACGCGTCCGAGGGCACTATCCGGCCTTCGACGTGACATCACCGCGTTTCGTGACCACGGTGGTGACCGACCGCGGGGCCTTCGCACCAGGACGGCTCCGCGAGTACTACGCAGAAGGGGAAGCGAACCAGTGACCGCAACGCTGACCGCCCGATGGGTGGTCCTCGACATCGAGGGCACGCTGACGGCCACCAGCTACGTGCACGTGACCCTCTACGACTACGCGCGCCCGCGGCTGGGCCCGTGGATCGACGGGCACCCGGACGACCCCGAGGTCGCCGGCGCCGTGGCGCGGATCAAGGAACTCGGCGGGCTCCCGGCGGAGGCGTCCACAGTGGACGTCGTGGCGGTGCTGCACGGCTGGATGGACGCGGACCAGAAGATCGCGCCGCTGAAGACGTTGCAGGGGCTCATCTGGCAGCGCGGGTACGCCGACGGCGACCTGACGACGGAGTTCTTCGGCGACGTCGCCCCCGCCCTGCGGTCGTGGCACGAGTCCGGGCTGCGGCTCGCGGTGTTCTCGTCCGGCTCGGTCGCCGGGCAGGTCGCGTCGTTCTCGCGGACCACCGACGGCGACGTCACCGGCCTGTTCGAGAAGCATTTCGACACCGTGAACGCCGGGCCGAAGCGCGAGGCGCCGTCGTATCGCGCGATCGCCTCCGCGCTGGAGGCCGAGCCGGGCGACATCGTGTTCTTCTCCGACGTCCCGGCCGAACTCGACGGGGCCGCCGCCGACGGCTGGCAGACCGTCGGCCTCGCGCGCGACGGCGAGCCGTTCGGTGACGCGGATTTCGGGGCACACCGGACGATCCGGACGTTCGACGAGGTGAAGGTCTCGCCGCGATGACGACACTGGAACTCGCCGGACGCGCGCTCGCCGAGGAATCCGCCCGGTTCGCCGGGCTGGGCTGGATGCGGGGCACGTCGGGCAACCTCTCGGTGGTGCTGGGCCGAGATCCGCTGCGCGTCGCCGTCACCGTCAGTGGACGGGACAAAGGCGAGCTGACCAGCGACGACGTCGTGGTGGTCGGCGAGGACGGGCTGGCCGTGGCCGAGCAGCCGCATCCGGACAAGGTGCCCTCGGCCGAAGCGGGCCTGCACGCCCGGATCGCGGCGGTGTCGGGCGCGGGTGCCGTGATCCACGTGCACGCGCTCGCGCCGGTCGTGGCCGCCGAGCACTGGCCGGACGGCGTCGAACTCCGCGACCTGGAGATGCTCAAGGGCTTCGGCCGCGCCGCGCACGACGACCTGGTGACGATTCCGGTGATCGCCAACGGCCAGGACATGCGCGTCCTCGGCGACGCGTTCGAGGCGGGGTTCCGGGCGGACACGCCGGCGGTGATCGTCGCGCGGCACGGGATCTACGTCTGGGGTGATGACCTGCGCCACGCGCGTCATCGCCTGGAATGTTTGGAGTGGTTGCTCCGGTTCCGGGTAGAGACAAGACTCGTTCCCGAGGAAAGGGGAGTGCGATGACCTTGCTGACCGTGTGGCCGGACGACCGGCCCGACGAGATCGCGCTCAGGACCGAGGACCCGGCCGTGATCACCGCGGAACTGGGACGGCTCGGTGTCCGGTTCGACCGGTGGGAACTCGTCGCGGACCTGCCGCGCGAAGTGACGCCGGAGCAGGTGCTGGCCGCGTACGAGGAGCCGATCGGCAAGGTCTCGGCGGCGGAGGGCTACACGTTCGTCGACGCCGTCCGCATGACTCCGTCCGACGAGCCCGGCTGGGCGGCCGAGGCTGCCGAAGCCCGGAAGAAGTTCCTCGCCGAGCACACCCACGACGATGACGAAGACCGCTTCTTCGCCCGGGGGTCCGGCGTGTTCTACCTGCACGTCGGCGGGCGGGTGTACGCGGTGCTGTGCGAGGCGGGGGACCTGCTGAGCGTGCCCGCGAACACCACGCACTGGTTCGACATGGGAACGCGGCCCGACTACGTGTCGATCCGGTTCTTCCACGACGACGGCGGGTGGGTCGGCGACTTCACCGGCGCCACCCTGGCGGGGGACTTCCCGGACTTCGACACTTTGACCGCCGGGCGTCACTGACCTCCGCCGCAAGTAGTCCTCTAGTTGCGGTCCTTGCCGTGCGCAAGTACCGCAACCAGGGGACTACTTGCGTGACAGGAAAGGCCCGTTACTTGCAAAATTTGCAAGTAACGGGCCTTTCCTAGCGCGCTGCCGGGGTCTGTCAGGCGGGGGTCCAGAGGGCAGGCACGTTCGGCGGTTCCCAGCCGGGCAGGGACCGGTGGCCCTGACGGCAGACGTACGCCGCGCCGTTGTGGGTCACCCGGGCACCGGTGGCGTAGTCGGTGTTCGGTTTCCAGGCGTTCGACGGCGCCGTGGTGGTCGTCGTCGGGGTGGTGGTGGTCGTCCGGGTCGTCGTCGGACTGGTCGTGGTGGTGGGTGTCGTGGTCGTCGTTCCGGTGGTCGTGGTGGGTGTGGTGGTGGTCGTCGGCGGGGCGCCGCCGCCACGCGGGTAGTCCGTCGTGAGCGCGTAGGTCGTCCCGCCGAAGGTGAACGTGAAGTTCGACGGCGACGCGATCGGCATGTAGTAGTTCAGCTGGATTTCGATCGTGGCGCCCGGCGCGATGGACTGCCAGCTCGGCACGGTCACCGCGACGCGCTGGAAGTCTCCCTTCATCCCACCGGCGTTGGGGCCGCTATGGCCCTTGCTCGTGACCGTCAGGCCGTAGCCGGACTGGTCGGACATGCTGCCGGGTGCGCTCGTGCCGTAGTCGAACTCGACCTTCGTCCCACCGGGGATGGTGGTGGTCGAATTGTTCTTGATGCGCATCTTCGGGGTGATCGGGTAGTTCGCGTCGCCCAGTGCGAACCCGGTCAGGTTCACGTTCACGTCGAGCACCGAAGACGGCGCGGGACGCGACGACTTGGTGTTGCCGTACGGGGCGGCGCCGCGCAGGCCGTCGTTGATCTTCGTGATCAGCGTGTCGCCCATGAAGTACTGGCCCTTGGCCTCGTCGAAGGCGTAGTCGCCGGCCAGCTCCCAGATCATGATGCCGCCGATGCCCTTGTCGGCCACGTACTTGGCCTTCGTGGCGAGCGAGGCTTCGTCCTCAGTGGACAGGAACACCTTCTTGTCGTTGTTCCACAGCCACGGCGTCACCATCGTGTTGTCGTAGTACCGCTCGTACTTCCCGGAGACCCGGTCGGTCGGGTCGGTCTTGGGAGTGAGCCCGTACGCCTCCAGATAGTCCGGGGTGATCTCGTTCTCGAGGTTCTTGGCGTGCCACATGGGGTTCGCGCCCGCGGGCACCTCGCCGCCCGCCAGACCGAGGTCGTGCCAGAGGTTGTCGATGCCGATCGCGCCGTTACCGCAGGGCACGGTCGAGCCGACTTGGGATCCGGTGCCCGGTGGACACTGTTTCTGGTCCGGCAGTGGAGCGGTGCCCCACAGTCCGTTCGTCCCGCCGGACACACCTTGCCAGCCGCGGGTGTAGAAACCGACACCGATGTTGATCCGGCCCGCTTGCATCGCGCCTCGGAAATAGTGATAGGCCCAGTCGGTGTTGAGATACCCCTGACCGTCGTACTGCGGGGTGGTGTACACCTGCCAGTGCGCGAGTTCCGCGTCCTTGCCGTTGTCGTAGAGCGCCGCGTTCGGCCCGGCGAAGTGGTTCCACGCGCCGTGCAGGTCGTAGCTCATCATGTTGGCGTAGTCGAGATACCGCGTGACGCCGTAGACCTCCTGGCCGCGCAGCAGCCAGCCGGACGCGGGCACGGCCGCGGTCAGCAGATAGTGCTTGCCGTCGGCGGCACCGGCCCGGTCGATCTTCTCGCGCAGCGTGCGCATCAGGTTCTCGTAGCCCGTCCACAGGGTGCCGCGGTTGGACTGCGCGATCCAGTAGTCGTCCGGGTTTCCGGCGTAGCTGGCCGACGTCGCGTACTCGTAGTCGATGTCGGCGCCGTTGAATCCGTAGTCGCGCAGGAACTTCACGACCGAATCCGCGAAGACGTCAATGCTCGCCTGGTTTTGCGTCATCTTGTAGAACCCGCCCGACGCGTTGCGCGTGCCGTCCGGGTTGAGGAAACCGCCGGTCTCGGCCCAGCCGCCGATCGAGATCAGCGACTTCACGTTCGGGTTCTGCTTCTTGTACTTGGTCAGCAGATTGAAATGTCCCTTGTAGGGCAACGACGGATCCATCTCGGCGCCCGGGATGTCCGGCCACTCCATGCCGATGGCCTCGTTGTTCGCGCCCGGGTTGCCGACCGAAACCTTGTTCTGCGCGTCGACGTGGGCGAACGCGTAGTTGAGGTGGGTGACCTTCGACCACGGGATGTTGTTGACCAGATAGGAAGGCGAACCGTTCTTACCGGTGCGCCAGCTGGTGAAGTAGCCGATCACGCGACGGGAGTGCTCGTCTCCCAGCTTTTCCCGGCCGTTGGTGTCGTAGACGGAGCAATAGGGGGTGTCGACGCCGGGTGTCCGGTACAGCCCGTCGGGGCGGCAGTCCTCATTGCCTGCCGCGCTCGACGTGGACGGGGTGACGACGACGATCATGAGCCCGGCCAGCGCGATGAGCGACGCCAGTAGCGGGAGTAGTTTTCTGGTTCTCCTTGGCACGCCGAAACCTCCGACAGTGGAAGATGGCCCTCGGTCCCAGCAGCTTGAGCCGCTGACCAGGCGCGCGTCAATAGGTGTAGACCAATTTCCATCCTGTGCCGTACGCCGGGGCGTACCTGAGGTTCGTCAGGTCCGGTCTTCGTCGAAGATCGAGGTCCGTTCGGGTGGTGGCGTGTAAGCGAGGCCGGTCAACAAGGTTCGGGGATGGCCATACTCCCGGCCACATCTGGTGAGTGCTATGACCCCATGCCCTTCGACGTGGGTGTGCGGGCCGATCTTGCCGGGGTGTACCGAGAGTGCTTCGGCGATCGTGTCGGCGTCGCAGTGGTCCGGAATCCCGAGTTCCGCCTTGAGCCGCCGGTGGCGCCGGACCCATTCCCGTTGCCAGTCCAGGGGATTTTCGGTGTGCTCGATGTCGTCGGCCCAGCCTTCGGGCAGCGGAGTGTCTTCGTGGGGGAGCAGGTAGCCGTTCTCGGCCGCGAGTTCGCCGACCGATTCCTCGGGGACGGCGACGTCGTAGAACCGGACCAGTTCGCCTTTTTCGGCGATACACCACGACGTCATCGAGTCGCCATGGCTGCGGAAGTACAGATGTGCGGCACTGAACCGGCGGCTCAACTCGACGCAGCGCGCACTTTCCACGCCGCGGTAGACTTTTTCGTTCGCGAGCATGGCTTGATATTGCTCGCGAGGCTCGATGCTCCAGGAGCTTTCTTCGGTGATGTCCGCGGGGTGCTGGTCGTCCGACGGGCGGCCGAAGACGAGCGTCCACCCGTCGAGCGCGGGACTGACGTAGACCCGGGCGCATCTTTGATGCCCGGAGTCGTGGTGCTGGTTCCAGATCTCGGTGCCCAGAGACATGGTCACCGGTTCCGCGTCGGACAGGCCGAACGCGTCGAGCACCGCCGCCTGGTCCGTGGTCGGGATGGCGAACCAGTACTCGCAACTCCGCATCGCGACCGGGACTTCGACGGCGAGTTTGCTCCGGATCAGACGGCGGACGAGCGCGAGATCGTGTTCTCCGAGTGCTTCCGGGCCGCCCAAGTCGAACAGCAGCGTGCGTGCCGCGTTGCGCAGCGCCTGATTCCCGGTTCGCCGGATTTCGCGCAGTTCGGGAAAATCGTCCGGCCCGGCATCTCGCAGCTCCCAGGTGCTGACGTGGTCCCCGGCGATGAGGGACTCGGCCACGGCTCTCATGTCCATGCCGCGGAGGTTAGCCAACCACACCGACAGAAAACTCGTTGCCGTCGGGATCCGCCATTTCCACCTGTCCGCTTTCCCCGATGCCGAGGCGGGTCGCGCCGAGGGAGACGAGCCGGTCGACGTCCGAAAGCGGGCCGCTCAAAGCGAAACGCACCCGGTTCGGCCCGGTTTTGGCGTCGAACGGCGGGCCGCCCCAGGTGATCTTCGGACCGCCGTGCGGCGAACGGATCGCGGTCTCCTGATCCCGGTCCCAGACCAGCGGCCAGTCGAGCGCCTTGCTCCAGAAATAGCCGACTTCCTGCGAACCGTCGCAGGCGAGCGCGCCGACGAAACCGCATTCGGCGAGGAAGGTGTTCCCGGGCTCGATGACGCAGAACTCGTTGCCCTCGGGATCGGCGAGCACGACGTGTTCTTCCTCGGGGCGCTGACCGATGTCGATATGGCGGCCGCCGAGTTCGAGCGCCTTCGCCACGATCCGCCGCTGGTCTTCCAGGGATTCGCTCGTCAGGTCGAAATGCGCGTGGTTCTTGCGGGACTTCGTTTCCTCGGCAGGAACGAAACGGATCCGGAAACCTGTGTCGTCGTCCGGGATCAGCGTGTCGCCGTCGGTTTCCCAGCCGAGAAGTCCGGCCCAGAAACGCGCGAGACCGCGCGGGTCGTTCGCGTCGAAACAGAGCGCGTGCAAGGTGGCGGTCATGGCTGACGTTAAGAGCGGGGGAGACCGGCGCGCAACCGAATTAGCGTTCGTGCCACCGGCACCGCGAGTAGTCCTCTAGTTGCGGTCCTTGCACACGCAATTACCGCAACTAGAGGACTACTTGCGTCAGGCACCACTCACGAGGGCGTCAGCAGGAGACGCCGGAACGCCCGTTCTCCACACGTGCCGTCAGTGTCCGCAGGAACGACGGATCCCCGTCCGCGGTCACCTTCACGTCGTACCAGCCGCCCGAAACCGGCCAGTCCACAGTGACCGAACGCCCGGCGCCGACCCGCACCACCCGCGTGAACCGCGAAGACGACAGCCGCAGCGTCAGCGCCGACGAGCCCGAGTTGGACAGTTTGAACTCGACACCCGAACGCCACGTCAGGAACCGCGTCCGCACGTCGACGCCCGCGGCCGCCCCGGTACGGTTCCCGCGCAGTTCCCACCACGACCGGTTCGGCCCCTGGACGACCACGCGGTAGTCGTCACCGGCCAGCTTCACGTTTTCCGAAGCCTCGCCGCGGACGTCGCGATGCGCGGGCTCGGGGAATTCGCCCTTGTACGGGTACAGCGCGAAATGCGCCGAAGACGAGCCGCTGTTCGCCAGCGACAGCGCGAGGGAACCGGACTTCACGACGCCGGACACCGAGACCTGGTACGGCAGCGGACGCGACGGCCGGTTGCCGGGCTCGGCCACGGGCAGGCTCTGCTCCGCCGGAGCGGACGGCCGCCACCGGCTGATCGGCGCGGGCACCGCGCCCGGCCGCGTCACGCGAGGCTGACGTCCGCCGCGCGAGAAGTCGAAGGCGCCGGTGAGGTCGCCCGCCACGGTCCGCCGCCACTTGCTGATGTTCGGCTCGCCGATGCCGGTCCAGCGCTCCAGGAATCGCAGCACCGACGTGTGGTCGTACACCGTCGAGTCGACGTTGCCGCCGATCGACCACGGCGAGACGACCGTCATCGGCACGCGCGGGCCGAAACCGAGCGGCTGGCCGTTGAAGTGGTCCGCGTCGTTCGCCGCGGCGCCGGGCGGCATCGGCGGCGGGACGTGGTCGAAGTAGCCGTCGTTCTCGTCGAAGTTGATCAGCAGCACCGTTTTCGACCACGTGTCGCGGTCGGACGCGAGCGCGTCCAGCACCCGGTAGATCAGGTTCGCGCTGCCGACCGGGGTGGACGCGCCGGGGTGCTCCGAGTCCACCGCCGACGGCACCAGCCACGACACCGCGGGCAGGCGGCGCGCCTGGATGTCCGCCTTCAGCCGGGTCACCAGCGTCTCCGGCTCACTGCGGTACATGGCCTTCTTGAACAGGTTCCGCTCGGCGGGCGTCAGCGTGGCGACACCGGCGTCGAACTGCTTCAGCAGCTTCGCGCGCTCCTCGGGTGTCTTCTTGAGCAGCGCGTCGTAGAACTCCTCGGTGGTGCGGAACTTCTCCTCGACCGAGGCGAGGATCTTCGTGCCGACCTTCTTGAACGGCACGAAGTACTCGACCGCGTTGTCGGTGAAGTTGTCCCACTCCTGGTAGATCTGCCACGGCACCCCGGCGGCCTCGAGGCGCTCCGGGTAGGTCGTCCAGTCGTAGCCCTTGTGGTCGTAGGAGTACGCCGCGTTCGTGACCGCGCGGTTCGTCGTGCTGCCCGGTTCGAAGCCCGTGGTCCCGGTCCAGAGGAAGTTCCGGTTCGGGTTGGTCGAGCCGAAGATCGAGCAGTGGTAGGCGTCGCAGATGGTGAACGTGTCCGCGAGTTCGTACTGCAGCGCGATGTCGCGCCGCTCGTAGTACGTCATGGTGGCGGGGGTCTTCGCCGCGATCCAGCCGTTGTTCCAGCCGCGCGCCCACGCCTTGCCGCTGCCGTTCCAGCTGTGGTCGAGGTCGCCGAGGTACTGGATGTCGTCCGGTTTCCGGCCGGCGAGCTCGGCCGCCTTGCGCAGGGAGAACGGCAGCACCGTGCCGCCCGCGGGATTCGGCTGCTCGAACACCGATTTCCCCGAAGGCAGTTCCAGCGGATGGGTGTCGGAGAAGCCCCGGACGCCGCGCAGGCTGCCGTAGTAGTGGTCGAACGACCGGTTCTCCTGCATCAGCACGATCACGTGCTCGATGGCGCCGAGTCCGCCGCGGCGCATGGGTTCGGCCATGGCGGCGTGCACGGACGGCGGGAGGAGCGTGGTGGCGGCCGCGGCGCCGGTGGCGCCCAGCAACGTACGGCGTGACAGTTCAGGCATGCGCGCGACCTTTGCCGAGCAAGGTGAACGGCACAAGAACCGAACAGGTCGGGTGTGCGGCGAACAGCGTTCGCCACGCTCTCCGTCCCGCTTCACTGCGCTGAGTGACCGTCCGGCGGGGTGACACCGCCGAACGGCTGGCGGGGCGGTAACCTCACGGGCACCAAGTCCGCAGACCCTTGAGGAGGGCCCGTGTCGGCAGGGCAGATCGCCGCGCTGATCGCCGCAGGAGCATTCGTCGTACTCGTCGTGCTGCTGGCGATCGTGCTGTTCAAGCTCGGCCGGACCCTGGACGAGGCCACGATCGCGATCCGCAAGGCGCACGAGAACACCGACCCGTTGCTGATCGGCGCGAACGAGACGATCACGCACGTCAACACGCAGCTGGAGCGGGTCGACGGGATCACGGCCAACGCGCAGGCCGTGTCCGGAAACGTGTCCGCGCTGACGTCGGTGTTCACCGCGACGCTCGGCGGACCGCTGGTGAAGACGGCCGCGCTGTCCTACGGCCTCAGCAAGGCCATCAAGGCCCGCCGGAAGAAGGCGGAAGCGAAGGCCGCGCGCCCGGCGAAGCGGGGCCGCAAGTGAAGCGCCTGTTCTGGCTCGGCGTCGGCGTGGTCGCCGGGGTCGCCCTGTCACGCAAAGCGACGGAAACCGCTCGCCAGGCCACGCCCGCGGGGTTAGCCTCGAACCTGGGCGACGCCGTGCGGGAACTCGCGGGCGCCGTCGGTTCGTTCGGCGCGGAGGTCCGCGCCGGGATGAGCGAACGCGAACAGGAGCTGCACGACATGGTGTCCGAACGATCCGGCTTGAGCACGGCCTCCGAAGGCCCTGCGGGCAGGCACGCGGCGTCGCCGCGGCGCCCGGCCCGGCGAGCTCGCCGGGCGGAGGGCTGATCGGGTCGCGTCCGCGACCAGAAGAGCCCGAGCCCTCCGCCGTTCCCGCCTGCCCGCATTTCTCCAGCGCCTTCGCGCGAGCCCGTATACAAGGACGATCCCGTGGAAACACACGAAATCACCCAGCGCTTCCTGAGCCATTTCGAGAACAAGGGACATACGCGCGTGCCGAGCGCGCCCCTGATCCTCGACGACCCGAACCTGCTGTTCGTCAACGCCGGCATGGTCCAGTTCAAGCCGTACTTCCTCGGTGAGGCCCCGCCGCCGTACCCGCGCGCGACCAGCGTCCAGAAATGCGTCCGCACCCCGGACATCGACGAGGTCGGCAAGACCACCCGGCACAACACGTTCTTCCAGATGGCCGGGAACTTCTCCTTCGGCGATTACTTCAAGGAAGGCGCCATCGAGGCGGCCTGGGAGCTGATCACCAAGTCCCAGGACGAGGGCGGCTACGGCCTCGACCCGAACCGCATCTGGGCGACCGTCTACGAGGACGACGCCGAGGCGGCGGGCCTGTGGAAGAAGCTCACCGGCCTGCCCGGCGAGCGCATCCAGTCCCGTGACGGCAAGGACAACTACTGGGACATGGGCGTGCCCGGTCCCGGTGGCCCGTGCTCGGAGATCTACTACGACCGCGGCCCCGACTACGGCCGCGAGGGTGGCCCCGTCGCCGACGAGGACCGCTACATCGAGATCTGGAACCTCGTCTTCATGCAGGACGTGCGGGGCGAGAAGAGCCCGAAGCACGGCCACAAGCCGATCGGCGAGCTGCCGAAGAAGAACATCGACACCGGCATGGGCGTCGAGCGCGTGGCGACGATCTTGCAGGGCGTCGAGAACGTCTACGAGACCGACCTCGTCCGCCCGGTGATCGGCCGCGCCGAGGAGTTCTCCGGCCGCCGCTACGGCTCCGACCACACCGACGACGTCCGTTTCCGCGTCATCGCCGACCACGCCCGCACCGGTGTCCTGCTCATCGGCGACGGCGTCACCCCCGGCAACGACGGCCGAGGCTACGTGCTGCGCCGCCTGCTGCGCCGCATCGTCCGGTCCGCGCGCCTGCTCGGCGTGCACGAGCCGGTGCTGCCCGCCTTCGCGGCGGTCGTCCGCGACACGATGGGCCCGACCTACCCCGAGCTGCTGTCCGGTTTCGACCGCATCGAGGACGTCGTGCGCGTCGAGGAAGAGGCCTTCCTCTCGACGCTGACCAGCGGTTCGCGCATCTTCGACATGGCAGCCGAGGAGACCAAGCGCGAAGGTGGCTCGCTGCTGGCCGGCGACAAGGCGTTCCAGCTGCACGACACCTACGGCTTCCCGATCGACCTGACCCTGGAGATGGCGTCCGAGCAGGGCCTGACCGTCGACGAAGAGGGCTTCCGCACGCTCATGAACGAGCAGCGGCAGCGGGCGAAGGCCGACGCGGCTTCGCGCAAGACCGGCCACGGTGACCTGTCCGAGTACCGCAAGGTGCTGGAGCAGCACGGCGAGACCGAGTTCCTCGGCTACGGCGATCTGCAGGCCGAAGCGAAGGTCGTCGCGCTGCTGGAAGACGGCGTCCCGGTGCGCAGCGTCGGCGCGGGCAAGAAGGCGGAGCTGGTCCTGGACCGCACGCCGTTCTACGCCGAGAGCGGTGGCCAGGTCGCCGACACCGGTGTCCTGCTCGGCGACGGCGTCGAGCTCAAGGTCCACGACGTGCAGAAGATCGTGCCGGGCCTGTTCGTGCACCGCGTCGAGGTCGTCGACGGCGAGGTCGGCATCGGCAGCGCGCTGACCGGTTCGGTCGACCAGCACCGCCGCCTGTCGATCGAGCGGTCCCACTCCGCGACGCACCTGGTCCACGCGGCCGTGCGCGGCGCGTACGGCAAGCGCGCGGCGCAGGCCGGTTCGCTCAACTCGCCCGGCCGGATGCGGTTCGACTTCACCACCTCCGGCGGGGTGTCGGCCGACGTGCTGACCGAGGTCGAGGAAGAGGTCAACGACTACCTCCAGACCAACGTCGAGGTGAACACCTTCGTCACCACGAAGGACAAGGCCCTCGAACTGGGCGCGGTCGCGCTGTTCGGCGAGAAGTACGGCAACGACGTCCGCGTCGTCGACATGGGCGAGTACTCCCGCGAGCTGTGCGGTGGCACCCACGTCGACCGCATCGGCCAGCTCGGCCTGGTGAAGCTCGTCGGCGACTCGTCCATCGGTTCCGGCGTGCACCGCGTCGAAGCGCTGGTCGGCACGGACGCGCTCAAGTACGTCCGCAAGGAGCAGCTGCTCGTCTCGCAGCTCGCGAGCACCTTCAAGGTGCCGTCGGAGCAGCTGCCGTCGCGCATCGACGACGTGCTCACCCGGCTCAAGAACGCCGAGAAGGAGATCGAGCAGCTGCGCACCCAGCAGGTGCTCGGTTCGGCGGGCTCGCTCGCGGACAAGGCCGAGGACATCGGCGGGGTCGCGGTCGTCGCGGAGAAGCTCGGCGACGGCGTCGACTCGAACGGTCTGCGCGCGCTGGCCCAGGACATCCGCGGCAGGCTCGGCAACCGTCCTGGCATCGTCGCGCTGTTCGCGCCGCAGGGCGAGAAGATCGCCTTCGTCGTCGCGACCACCAAGGCGGCCCAGGAGAAGGGCATCGCCGCGGGCAAGCTCGTCCCGTCGTTCGCCGAGGCGATCGGCGGCCGTGGCGGCGGCAAGCCGGACATGGCACAGGGCGGTGGCACCAACCCGGCCGGTGCCGAGCAGGCCATCGCCTCACTGCGCGCGGCGGTCGCCCAAGTTGGCTGACGACGCCGCTGGGCGCCGCCCGGATCGGCCTGGGGAGTCCGATCCGGGGCGCGGCAGGCGGCTTGGCGTGGATGTCGGATCCGTCCGGGTCGGGATCGCACTGAGCGATCCCGACCCCATCCTCGCCAGCCCGCTCGTTACCCTCACTCGCGACGCGACTGGCGACAAGGACGTCGACCAGCTCGTCGAACTCGTCACGGAACACGACGTGGTCGAAGTCGTCGTCGGCTTGCCGAGGACGCTCAAGGACCGTCACGGCCCGGCGGCCGAAGCGGCGCTGGACTACGCCGACAAGGTCGCCGCGAGGATCGCTCCGGTACCGGTGCGGCTGGCCGACGAGCGGTTGACCACGGTGACGGCATCCAGGATGCTGTCGCAGCGTGGGGTGAAGGGACGTAAGCAACGTGCCGTCGTCGATCAGGCGGCCGCGGTCGAGATCCTGCAGGCTTGGATCGACGCGGTAGCGGCACATCGCGCACGGAAGGGCGACAAATGACCGAGCCCCACGGCCGGCCCGAACGCCGTCAGGGCGGTAGACGACGGTTGCGGGAGGAACCCGAGGAGGCCCCCCGGCCCCCGGCCCCGCCGCGTCGGCGGCCCGAATCTCAGCCACCCGCGGAGCCCATCGCTCGTCGCCGGCACGTCCGGCAGGAGCCCGAAGAGCTTCCCCCGCCGGCGCCGCGCCGTCGCCGGGCCGCTCCCGAGGAGCCACCGCCTCCTCCGCCCCGCGTGCAGCGTCCGGCCCCGCCGAGGCGGGCTCCGGAACCCGCGGCCCCGCCGCCTCCCGCACCGCCCAGGCGGTCCCCCCAGCCGGGTGACCGGAGTCTTGGCATGCCCGCCTACGCCCAGGACGAGCCACCCCGTCCCGGCCGCCGCAGGCGCCGCGAGGACGACGGTCCGCTCCCGGACGAGCGGCCGACCGACATCATCCCCGCGATCCAGGAAGCGCCGATGGCGAGGCGTCCCGGCGCGGCCCCTCCGCCGTCCCAGGGCAGCGAAGAGGAATACGACGAGATCTTCGGCGAGGACACGTACGACGAGTACGAGGACTACGACGAGTACGACGAATACGAAGACGCGCAGGACTTCGAGGACGAAGACCGCGCCGAGCCCGAACGCATCGCGGACGAGCGCCCGGAACGCAAGGGACCGCCGCCCAAGAAGCGCAAGAAGAAGCGCGCCCTGGGCTGGGTCGCGGCGCTGGCCGTGCTCGTCCTGCTCGCCGGTGGCGCCTACTACGGCTTCAACGAGATCTTCGGCTACGAGGACTACGAAGGCGCCGGCGAGAGCGACGTCCTCGTCCAGGTGGAGAAGGGCGATTCGACGTCGGCGATCGGCAACCGGCTGCAGGCGGCCGGGGTGGTCGCCAGCGGCAAGGCGTTCGTGAAGGCGGGCGAGGACAACACCGCAGTCTCGCGGCTCCAGCAGGGCTACTACGTCATGAAGACGAAGATGTCCGGCGCCAGCGCGGTCGAGAAGATGGTCGCGCCCACGTCGAAGGTCGGCCAGGTCGAAATCCGGCCGTACACCCAGTTCCACGACATCACCCAGCCCGACGGCAAAAAGACGCCCGGGGTGTACACGTTGCTGTCCAAGGCTTCCTGCGCGGACCTGAACGGCACGAGCACCTGCATCCCGGTCGAGGAACTGAAAAAGACGATCGAGACCGCGGATCTAGCGAAGCTGGGCGTGCCGTCGTGGGCGGTCGAGGCCGCCACCAACGCCGAGCACAAGGACCGGCGGCTCGAAGGGCTCATCGCCCCGGGCATCTTCAACGTCAAGCCCGGCTGGACGGCCGAAGAACTGCTCACCGACGTCGTGACGACCTCGGCGAAGCGCATCCTCGACGCCGGGCTCAGCGACCAGTCGAAGGGCGAGGGCAAGACGCCGTACGAGACGCTCGCCATCGCCTCGATCATCGAACGCGAGGCGGTGAAGGCTGACTTCGGGAAGATCTCGCGGGTCATCTACAACCGGGTCGACAAGAAGATGCGGCTCGAGATGGACTCGACGATCAACTACGTCCTCGACCGGCCGACCCTGCTCACCAAACCCGAAGATCGGGACAAGGCGGGCGCCTACAACACCTACAAATTCGTCGGCCTGACCCCGACGCCGATCGCGGTCCCGAGCGCGGAGGCGATCCAGGCCGCGCTGAAGCCGGCGGAGGGTGAGTGGCTGTTCTTCGTCAAGTGCGAGAAGAACGGACTCTCCTGCTTCACGGCGACGAACGACGAGCACAACAAGGCCAAGTTGGACGCACAGAGGCGCGGTGTCTACTAAACGCAAGGCCGCGATCCTCGGGAAACCGGTCGAACACTCCCTTTCACCCGTCCTGCACGGTGCCGCCTTCCGCGCACTGGGCCTGGACGGCTGGACCTACGAGCGGGTCGAGATGGACGGTCTCGGGCTGCCCGCGTTCATCGACGGCCTCGGTCCGGAATGGACCGGGTTCTCGGTGACCATGCCAGGGAAACGGGCCGCGCTGGAGTACGCCGACGAGGTCACGCCGCGCGCGGCCGCGGTCGGCGCGGCGAACACGCTGGTGCGCCGGGAAAGCGGCTGGCTGGCCGACTGCACCGACGTCGACGGCGTCACCGAGGCGCTGCGGATCGCGGGGGAGTACTCGCCCGGCGCCGACGACGCGGCCGTCGTCCTCGGGGCGGGTGGCACGGCCGCGGCGGCGGTCGTCGGGCTGGCCGCGCTCGGCGTGCGGACGGTCCGGCTGGTCGTGCGGGATCCCGCACGGGCGGCGGAAACGGTGGAGGCGGCTCAGCGGGCCGGTCTCGATGTCGAGGTCCTTCGCTGGGCCGACGCGGATTTCGGGAAGCTCGCGGTGGATTCGGCGGTGCTGGTGAACACCGTGCCCCCGGACGCCGTCCGGCCGCATCTGGCGGAGCTGGCCGGGATCGCCTGCGTCCTCGACGTCATCTACCACCCCTGGCCGACCGCGCTCGCCGAAGCGGTCGCCGACCGGGGCGGGCGGCTGGCCACCGGCCTGGACATGTTGCTGCACCAGGCTTTCGGGCAGTCCGAGTACTTCACCGGGCAGCCCGCTCCGCGCGCGGAAATGCGGGACGCTCTTCGGGAAGCGACCGGTGGGATCCTTTCTCTGCCGATCGGGTGACAAGATCGCCCGGATTCGATAATCTGGCCGACTGCCTTGCGAAAGGAACAAGGGGTCGATGCCTAAACCTGATCGAGACGATTACACCGAAGACGACATCAACAACGCGTGGGTCGACCAGGCTCCGGTGCTGAATTCCACCGTCACCCTGGCCGACTACGACCCGGAGTGGCCCGGGCTGTTCGACCGGGAAGCCAAGCGCATCAGGGGGATCCTGGGGGATCGTGCGCTGGTGCTGGAGCACGTCGGCTCCACGTCGGTGCCCGGGCTCTGCGCGAAACCGATCATCGACATCATGCTCATCGTCGCCGATTCGAACGACGAGGACACCTATCTGCCGGATCTCGAAGCGGCGGGTTACCGGCTCGTCATCCGCGAGCCCGAGTGGGAGAAGCACCGCAGCTTCAAAGGCCCGGACACCAACATCAACCTGCACGTCTATTCGCCGGACAACGGTCAGACCGAGCGCTACCGCCTCTTCCGAGAACGGTTGATCGCGCACGAAGACGAGCTGAAGCTCTACGAGGCCAAGAAACGCGAATTGGCCGGGCGTACCTGGAAGTACATCCAGCAGTACGCCGACGCCAAGACCGAGGTGATCGACGAGATCATCGAACGGGCGCGTGCTGCCCAGTACGACGGTTTCGCCCGGCTCTACGCCGCGCATGCGGAGACCAGCAGCACCAACGCTCATTACGACCGCCCAGCCATCGTCGAGCTGGCCGGGGACGTGACGGGCAAGCGGGTGCTCGACGTCGGCTGCGCAGCGGGTCACCTCAGCGCGCTGCTCGCGGCGAAGGGCGCGGACGTCCTCGGCGTCGATGCCAGCGAGGGCATGGTCGCCGTCGCCAGGGACAAGTTCGGGGATGTCGCGAGGTTCGAGACGGCCGACGTTTCGCGGCCGCTGACGTTCGTCGAAGACGCTTCGATCGACGTCATCACGGCGTCGCTGGTGCTGCATTACCTGAAGGAATGGGCGCCGGCGCTGGCGGAACTCCGGCGGGTGCTGAAGCCTGGCGGGTTGCTGGTGTTCTCCGTGCACCATCCCGGCGAGGACTGGCGCTGGTTCGAGAAGGACAACTACTTCCAGCTCGAACTGCTCGACGACGAGTTCCCGCTGGGGGAGTACAAGCAGAAGGTCCAGTTCTATCGGCGGCCACTGAGCTGGACGTTCGGCGCGGTGCGGGACGCCGGGTTCGCCGTCGACAGGCTGGTCGAGCCGATGCCGGAGGAGTCGATCGCCGAGTCCGATCCCCGGTGGTACGCGACTTTGCGGACGAAGCCGCGGTTCCTGTACTTCCGGACTGTTCGGGAGTAACCCCCAAACACCTTGGGCATGGCGAGGGGCCCGTCGCCGGGCTCCTCGGTTCACACATGGGTGTTGCGCCGGGATCTTCGTAGCGGATCCAAATACTGGGGCGGGATGAACTCCGGCAACCCATCGGCCGCCATGCGGACTTCCCAATCACCGTGATGAATCAACCGATGGTGGAAGCCGCACAGCAGCACGAGGTTCCGGAGATCTGTCGGTCCTCCGTCTGCCCAGTGGTGAATGTGGTGGGCGTGACAGTTCTTCGGGTTGCGATGACACCCCGGGAACGCGCAGCCCCGATCACGGATGTTCAAAGCTCGGCGTTGGCCGGGGGTGACGAACCGTCGCAGTCGTCCCACGTCCAGCGGCTCACCCGCCGCGTTCATCACCACCGGCAACATCAGGCAGTCGCAAGCAGCCATGCGGGCCTCGCGGGCGGTCATGGTTCCGACGAAGTCCACGCATGCGGTGCCGAGTCCGGTTTTCAGTTCGTCGAGGTCGATGGTGATGTGGATCAGGGTGCGGTAGCCGTTGGTGCCGGGCTGGTCCGGGCAGGCAATCGCGAGGTCCACGAGGTCGACCCAGGCGTCGCCCTGACGTTCAGCCTTGGTGCGCAGGTCGGCTTGGCTGAACTCGTCTATCGGGCGAGGCTTGGCGTAAGCCTCGAGTGCCGCGGCGGTCCGGGCCCCGGACTCGTCGTCGAGGAGGCCGTTCAGTTTCCAGTAGCCGTCTTTGCGGCGTTCCAGGGTGAGTTCGCGGCGGGGTTGGGTGGGTTCGGGATCCTTTGGTTCCTTGCCGTCCGGGTCGAGCCAGCCCAGCAGTTGGTCTCCGAGGTCCGATACCTGCTGGGGTCCGGCCTTCCGGGCGAGGTCGGCGAGGGTTGTCTCCGCGTGTTCCCGATCCTCCGCAGACGTGTCGGCGGGGATTTTCCGCAGGATCTCCACGATCTGCTTGATCCGTTCCTCGCCGATCGCGCCGTCCGCTGCCGCAACAGCGGTTGCCGGTGCGAAGGGCGGGATCTCCGTGCCGTCCAAAGCGCGCGTCGGATTCAGATCGAGAGCGCGATTCACATACGGCCGCGCCTCGCCCTGGCTCAGTCCCGCGACATCAGCGAACCACGCCACCGTCGTCCCATACCCGTACAAGTCTTTAGCGCCACGAGAATCAATCTCCGCCAAATACCGGCCCAACCCGGCGGAGGCGACCCGCATCACCTGCAGAAACTGCTGCACGCCGTGGGCAAGCTCCAGCTTGCCAGCGCGCCACAACTCCTGCGGCAACTCGGGAAGGATCGTCTGGGACACCCCACAATAATACCGAAATCAGTCGAACAAATGTTCGTAATTTTAAGTAATATTTAATCGGCACGTTTGCCACTGACGAGTGATTTGATTCTGAAATGACAGTGAGCTGGCCTTGACCAGGCTGGTGATCGGGGTGGTACTGCACCGGAGCTTGCGCAGGAGACGCCAACCCTTCAGAGCTGCGTTGGTCTGCTCCCCTTCGGCCCGGATCCGGGTGTGTGAGCGGTTGGCCGCCTGCCGGCCTGCGGAGAGTTTCGCCCACCGCCCCCAGTAGGGCACACGCACGGTGCCGCCGGCGCCGCGATAGCCCTTGTCAGCCCAGCAGCGGATGTCGGCGGCGGTCAGTGCCTCGATTATCCCGTGGGCACGGGCGGCCTTGATGTCGTGCACAGTGCTTCGCCACAGTCAGCGTCTGGGGAACGACAAACTCCAGCCTGTCGCAACAAGGTGGGGAAGTGTTCGCTGTCTGACGGGTGATGTTCCGGGCGAGATACTGGCCTTCATGACTCCAGCGAACCGCCCGGACAAAGTCCGCTTGAGGGCGTTCACCGAGGCCGACCTCGCCTTTCTCGACCGCCTCTGCACGGATCCCGATGCGCTCGGCGAGTTCGAGTGGCCCGGATTCGGTGATCCGAGGGCACGCCGCAAGCGATGGGAGATCGACGGGTATATCTCCGCCGAGTTCGCGGCGGTTGCGATCGCGCGGGCCGACGACACGGTTATCGGCATCGCCACCTGGAAGCCCCGCGGCTTCCCCTCGGGTGTCACCTACGAGATCGGCGTGGGAGTACTACCCGAGCATCGTGGACAGGGGGTGGGCACGGTGGCGCAGAGGCTGCTCGTGGACTACCTGTTCGGCCGCACGACTGCGAACAGAATCGAAGCCCTCACCAATGGCGGTAACCTCGGCGAGCAGAAAGCCCTCGAACGCCTGGGGTTCCGCCGGGAAGGGGTCATGCACGGCAGGTCCTTCCAACACGGCGAGTATGTCGATGTGCTCGTCTACGGTCTGCTCCGCTCAGAGCATTGTCCCGGAACGCCATGAGCACTCCTCCCAACCTGTCAGAGTGACCCTGAAATGACAGTTACCGATCCGGTAAGACTTCGAAGGCTTCCACTCTGGCTCCAAGTACATGAAGGCTCCCATCCTTGCGCCTAGGTGCAGGAAGGGGTCCTTCACGTACTCGCGAAAACGCAACTAGAGGACTAAACGCGCCTCAGGCGGCATCGTCCCGCTTCGAAAGGTCCCGGATCAGCGAGACGATCTCCCGGCTGACCGGCCGCAGCACCCGCAGCCGCGAAAGTCCCACCAGCCGCGCGATCAGCGGCACCGTCCGCTCCACCAGCACCCGGCTGCGTTTCTGCCCGGGCGACCGGTCGTGGACCCAGAACAGCACGACCCCCATCTGGTACAGCCACAGCAGATCGGGCAGGTCGTCGCGCAGGTCCGGGTCGAGTTTGGCGTCGGAGTCGGCGATGACGTCGCGCATCAAGCCGATGGAGGCGTCCCGAGCGGGCGTCGACTCCTCGCTGAACGGGCTCAGCGGCGAGTCCGGGTCGGCGGCGTTGACGAAGAACTGGGTGCCGAAGCGCTGGTACGGCTCGGCGACGTCGAGCCAGGTGAGCAGGACGGTCTTGAGCCGTGCGCTGAAGTCCCGCTCACCTTCGATCGCCTGGCGCGCCGTCGTCAGGTGCACTTTGGCGATCTCGTCGTAGAAACCCTGGATCAGCTGGTCTTTCGAGGCGAAGTAGTAGTAGGCGTTCCCGACCGACACCCCCGCTTCGGTCGCGATGGCCCGCATGGTCGTGCGGTCGTAGCCGTTCTCCGCGAACAGCCGCAACGCGGTCGCCACGATCAGCGACCTGGTTTCCTCACTCTTCGCCACCACTGCACGTTATCCGGTCAGGGCGCGGGATGCGGAGCGGGCGCCGGGTAGCCGGGGTAGGGCGGCGGCATCGGCATGGGCCGTGCCGCGCCGTTGTGCAGGTGCTTGCGCCGGATCCCGTTGAACACCAGCACGTTCCCGACGTGCATCACGCCGAGCACGAGCGCCACGGTGCCGACCTTGACCGACAGCATCTCGAAGACGTCGCGCGCGTCGAGGACGGTGTCGTCGCTGGTCAGGAACAGGGTCACGAAACCCAGGCTGACCAGGTAGAAGCCGACGACGAGCAGCTGGTTGACCGAATGGGCGAGCGCCAGTTTGTCCTGGAAGACGTCCTCCAGGAACGTCTTGCCGTGCTTGCTCAGTGTCCGGGCGACCAGCACGGTCAGCGGGACGGTGATGGCCAGGTAGAGCGCATAGGCCACGACTACGGGTTGCATGGGAACCTCCTTTTGAACGTGTTCAAGAAGGACCGTAGCCCAGATTTTGAACACGTTCAAGAGGGAGCTGTTCACCTGAAGCTCACCCCTGCGGCAGCCGAGGATGCGTAAGGTCGCACCGACTGTCGCCCTCAAAACGGGGAGTTCAAGACCGTGAAACGCATCGCCGCCGTGCTCACCTCGGGCGCATTGCTGGCCGGGACGCTCCTGGCCGCCACCCCGGCCGAAGCCACCGCCGGGAAGAACGTCCGCTTCGCGACGTTCAACGCCTCGCTCAACCGCGGCGCGGCGGGGCAGCTCGTGACCGACCTGTCGCAGCCGGGCAACGCGCAGGCGAACGAGGTCGCCGAGGTGATCCAGCGCAACCGGCCGGACGTGCTGCTGATCAACGAGTTCGACTACGTGCCGGAAAACCGCGCCGCGAACCTGTTCCGCGAGAACTACCTCGAGCGCGGCCAGAACGGCGCCGCCCCGATCGACTACCCGTACGCCTTCACGGCGCCGTCGAACACCGGCGTCGCGACCGGGTTCGACCTCGACCGCAACGGCCAGGTCGGCGGCGGCAACGACGCGCACGGCTTCGGCCTCTTCGAGGGCCAGTACGGCATGCTCGTGCTGTCCAAGTACCCGATCGACACCCGGAGCGTGCGGACGTTCCAGAAGTTCCTCTGGAAGGACATGCCGGGCGCGCTGCTCCCGGACGACCCGGCCACCCCGGCGCCGGCCGACTGGTATTCGCCGCAGGCACTCGACGTGCTGCGCCTGTCGTCGAAGTCCCACTGGGACGTCCCGATCCGCGTCGGCCGCTCGACCGTGCACTTCCTGGCCGCGCACCCGACGCCGCCCACCTTCGACGGTCCCGAAGACCGCAACGGCACCCGCAACAACGACGAGATCCGCTTCTGGGCCGACTACGTGACCCCGGGCAAGGGCCGCTACATCCACGACGACCGCGGCCGTCGCGGCGGACTGGGCGCGCACGAGAAGTTCGTCATCGCCGGAGACCACAACTCCGACCCGCTCGACGGCGACAGCGTCCCCGGCGCGATCTCCCGGCTGCTGAACTCGCCTCGCGTCATCGAGACGCGCCCGGGCAGCGAAGGCGCGGTGCGCGCCGCGCGGGACCAGGCAGGCGCCAACATCGGCCAGAAGGGCGACCCGTTCTTCGACACCGGCGACTTCAACGACAACGCGCCGGGGAACCTGCGGATCGACTACGTCCTGCCGTCGAAGGGCCTGTTCCCCTGGCGTGCCGAGGTCTTCTGGCCGCTGCCCGATTCACCGCTGGCCCGGCTCAACGACGCCTCGGACCACCACCTGGTGCGGGTCGACGTGTTCATCCCGCGCTGGTAGCCCTCAGCCGGCGCTGAGCCGTGAAGTGCCCGGGCCGGTCAAGGTGGCCAGCCCGGCGCTCCGGCCGCTCACCGCCAGGAGCAGGTCGGCGAGCGGTCCCCGCACCTCTTCGGTGCCCGCGCCGCCGGTCCATCCGGTGTCGGTGGCGATCAACCGCAGGTCCTTGCAGCGTTTGCGGGCACCCCAGAACGGGCTGACGAGGAGATGCTCCAGCGCCGCGATCACCGGCTTCTCGGGCATGGGCCTGTCGATGCCCAGCGGGCGGGCGACGTCCTGACCGTGGATGAGGACGTCGGCGAGCGGGTCGATCGGCTTGGCGCCGGGGGAGCGGCGCGGCGAGGCCGCGTCGTCGCGGATCTGGGCGACGAGTTCGGCGGGGGAGAATCGCGCGGCGTAACCGACGGCCTGGTCGACGTTCATCTTGTCCCAGTTGCCCTTGGCCTTGACGGCGCCGATGAGGGTGTCCCGGAGCCGGTTCCTGGTGGACTGCGCCAGATGGGCGGCCATCGCGTGCACCGTCCACTCCGGACAAAGGGTCTTCACCGACCACGCCTGCTCGTCCAGCTCCTCCAGCAGGTCCGCGAAGCTCAGTCTTTCCGTCTTGGTCCAGGCCGAGATCTCGTCCATTTCCCGCTCCTCCCCTTCGCCGTCGACACGGCTTCCGGGCAGGACCCTAGCCGTGACCTAGCCTGGGATCCATGAAGATCGCGATTCTCGACGATTATCAGGAAGTGGCGCTCGGCTTCGGGGACTGGGACTCCCTCGGCGCCGACGTCAAGGTGTTCACCGAGCCGTTCGCGGATCCCGCCGAGGTGGTGGCCCGTCTCCGGGACTTCGACGTCGTGGTCGCGATGCGCGAACGCACCCGCTTCCCCGCCGAGGTCCTCGACCGGCTGCCCGCGCTCGAGCTGCTCGTGAGCACCGGCCACCGCAACGCCGCGATCGACGTGGCCGCCGCCCGGCGCAACGGCGTGGTCGTCTGCTCCACCGGCTACATCGCGGCACCGGCGGCCGAGCACACCTGGGCGCTGATCCTCGCCGCCGCGCGGAACGTGCCGGAAGAGTCCCGGAACATGCGTGAGGGCGGCTGGCAGACCACGGTCGGCACGATCCTGGCGGGCAAGACCCTCGGGCTGCTCGGGCTTGGCAGGCTCGGCGCCGGTGCGGCCAAGATCGGCCAGGCGTTCGGCATGGAGACCATCGCCTGGAGCCAGAACCTGACCCAGGAGAAGGCCGGATCCCACGGGGTGACGGCGGTGTCGAAGGACGAGCTGTTCGCCCGCGCCGACGTCCTGTCGGTCCACCTGGTGCTCAGTGACCGCAGCCGCGGGCTCGTCGGCGCCCCGGAACTCGCCGCGATGAAGCCGACGGCGATCCTGGTCAACACGTCGCGCGGCCCGATCGTGGACGAAGCCGCCTTGGTGGACGCCTTGCGCCGCAAGGAGATCGCGGTCGCCGCGCTGGATGTCTACGACGTCGAGCCACTGCCCTCGGAGCATCCGCTGCGGACACTGGACAACGTCGTGCTCACCCCGCACATCGGCTACGTCACCCGGGAGACCTACGAGATCTTCTACCGCGACGCGGTCGAGGACATCGCGGCCTTCCAGGCGGGTTCGCCGGTTCGCGTCATGGAGTGACGCCGCGCAGCTCCGAGAGGACGGCGTCGGTGAAGGGCGGCCACACTTCGGCCGCCCACGGGCCGAAAGCACGGTCGGTGAGCGCGACGCAGGCGGCACCGGCCTCGGGGTCGACCCAGAGGAACGTGCCGGACTGCCCGAAGTGGCCGAAGGTCCGCGGCGAGCTCGACGAACCGGTCCAATGCGGACTCTTGTGGTCGCGGATCTCGAAACCGAGGCCCCAGTCGTTCGGCTTCTGGTGGCCGAAGCCGGGCAGGACACCGGAAAGTCCGGGGAAGACCACGGAAGTCGCCTCGCGCACCGTTTCGGCGGCGATGAGCTTCGGGGCCTGCAGTTCTGCTGCGAAGGCGACCAGGTCGTCCACAGTGGACTCCGCGCCGGAGGCGGGGGAGCCGGTCAGCTTGGTCGACTTCATGCCCAGCGGCTGGAAAAGCGCCTCCGCCTGGTAGTCGGCGAAGGGGATACCGGAGTGCTCGGTGAGCGCGTCGGCCAGCTGCTCGAACCCGGCGTTGGAGTACAGGCGCCGGTTGCCCGGCTCGGCCATCTGCTTGTGCTCGTTGAAGGCCAGGCCCGAGGTGTGCGCGAGCAGGTGCCGGATCGTGGAGCCTTCCGGCCCGGCGGGGGTGTCGAGTTCGACGACGCCCTCTTCGATGGCGATCAGCGCGGCGTAGGCCGTCAGCGGCTTCGTCACCGACGCCAGCTTGTAGACCTTCGTCGTGTCGCCGTGCGTGCCCAGCACGTCACCGGCGGCGGTCACCACGGCCGTGGCGGCGTTGTCCACCGGCCACTGTTCGATCTCGCGCAGGCTCTCCATGCCCCACACCCTACGAAGCCCGGGCCGGTCGGGGCGGCCCGGGCTTCGCAGTGAGGGGGATCAGGCGTCGAGGTCGGTCGCCACCAGCTCGGCGATGGCGTCGACGGCCGCCTCGGCACCTTCACCCTCGGCACTGATGATGACCTCGTCGCCGTAACCGGCGGCGAGCGTCATCAGGTTCAGCACGCTGCCGGCCGCGACCGGGTCGCCGCCCGCCTTGGCGATGGACACCGCGACGGGCTGCGCCGCGGCCGCCTTGGCGACCGTCGCCGCGGGCCTGGCGTGCAGGCCCACCTTGCTGGCCACGGTGACGCGTTTCTCCGGCATGTTCTTTCCCTTTCGTGCCTTTGTTCCTTGGAGCTGAAACTACTTGACGGGCTTCGCCGCGGTGGCTTCGAGATCGGCCTCGATCGAGTCGTCCTCGCGGCCCGGGGTCCGCAGGTTCCACTTGGTGATCACGAAACGGAAGATCACGTAGTAGATGACCGCGTAGGCCAGGCCGATCGGGATGAGCAGCCAGACGTTGCCGCTCGCCGCCGGGTGGCTGAAGTTGAGCCCGAAGTCGATCGCGCCGGCGGAGAAGCCGAAGCCGAGGTGGATGTCGAGCGCGTTCACCAGCGCCATCGAGGTACCGGTCAGGACCGCGTGGATCAGGTACAGCGGCCAAGCGACGTACATGAACGAGAACTCGATCGGTTCGGTGACACCGGTCAGGAACGAGGTCAGCGCACCGGCGATCATCACACCGCCGACGATCTTCTTCTGGCTGGGCTTCGCGGTCTGCCAGATCGCCAGCGCCGCGGCGGGGATGGCGAACATGAAGATCGGGAAGAACCCGGTCATGAAGGCGCCGCGGGTCGGGTCGCCCTTGAAGAACTCGGTCAGGTCGCCACCGTCGAAGATGAACCACACCGGCACGTTCAGCAGCTGGTGCAGACCGACCGGGATCAGGAGCCGGTTGAGGAAGCCGTAGATACCGCCACCGACCACGGGGGAGCCGGTGACCGCCTCACCGGCGGCCTGGATGCCTTCGTTGACCCAGTGGAAGACGAGACCCAGCGGCACCGCGAGGACCAGCAGCACGAGGGCGGTGATGATCGGCACGAACCGGCGGCCGCCGAAGAAGGCCAGGTACGGCGGCAGCTTGATGCGGTAGAACTTCTGCCACAGCAGCGCCGTGACGAGGCCGACGATCACACCGGCCAGCACGCTGTAAGGCCACTTGATCGGGTTGAGCATCAGGCCGGCGGGCTTTTCGGGGTTCCAGCCGGGAAGCTCTTCGAACGGCGCGAAGACGCGAAGAACACTGGTGAAAACGAAGAAGCCGACCACGGCGGCGAGGCCGGTGGCACCGTCGCTCTTCCGGGCGAACCCGACCGCGATACCCACCGCGAACAGGAGCGGCAGCCAGTTGAACAGCGAGTCACCAGCGGCACCGATGGCCGCGGCGACCTTGTCCCAGCCGAGGCCGTCCGCGCCGAGCAGGTCGGGCTGACCGAGCCTCGACAGGAGAGCGGCGGCGGGCAAAGCGGCGATGGGGAGCATGAGGCTGCGGCCGAAGCGCTGAAGGCCGGCAAGTCCCTTGCCCTTGCCTTTGCTCTTCGCCCCCTCGGCGGTGGTGGAGCTCATCGGGTACCTCCGTAGTGAGGATGGTGACCGGAATCCGGGGTGTTCCGGTCCAGCTGCATGGTGACCTGGTAGTGATCGCCCCGGTACCAGGAAGTCATGTCTTCGATCGGTTCCCCGTTGACGCTGGAGACCCGGCGGAAGACAAGAAGCGGACTGCCGGCGCGCATGCCGAGCAGGCGTGCCGTTTCGCGGTCCGCGGATTCCGCCCAGACCGTCTGCCACGCGTGGTCCGGGCGGAGGTCGTACGACTGGGCGAGTTGGACGTACAACGATCGAGTGAGATCGAGGTCGAGCAGACCGGGCATCCGCCCGGCGTGATACCAGCCGCGTTCGACCGCCAGCGGCACCCCGTCGGCACGGCGGAGCCGCACCAGCCGGTGCGCCGGGGTCCCGGCGGTCAGGCCGAGGGCGTGCGCCGAAGGGGCGGGCGGGACCTCGGTGGCGGTCTTGACGACCTCCGTGGTCGGGGTCATCCCGCGACGGCGCATGTCCTCGGTGAAGGACATCAAGTAGAGCTGCAATTCCATCCGCCTCGCGGCGGTGAACGTCCCCTTGCCGCGCACTCGCGACAAGAGTCCTTCTTCGACCAGCTTGCCGATCGCGGACCGGACCGTGAGTCTTGACACCTGATAGGTCTCGGCCAGGTCACGTTCCGAGGGGATCGGTGAGCCGGGGGGTAGCTCACGCTCCACCGTGCGGCGCAGAATCTCCCGCAGCTGGGCGTGTTTGGGCGTCGGTCCGTTGATCACACGGTCGGACGGCGGCAGCTGCGCCGAAGCGCTCATGACGGTCACCGTCCTTTCGGTCCGTTCGGTTGGGTACCCGTACTCGCATCTGGTCCGGAAGATTGGTACGTTCCGGTCTAGACCAATGATCCGATGGGGCAGGATGCTCCGTCGCACGAGCGGGTGTCAACCACCGTTACGCGTTCGTGGCCAGGGATGGCGTGCGAGTCGGCGAACGGCGTAGTACAGCTGGTTCGCATGTGGGAAACCGACAGGGAACAGGGAGACCGCGATGGCGGATGACAGGCCGGAAAAGATCCTCGCGGCGCTCGGCGGCGCCGAGAACGTCATCGAGGTGGAAGGGTGCATCACCCGGCTGCGCTGTGAGCTCGAAGACATGAGCCTGCTCGACGAGGCGGCGCTGAAGGCCGCCGGTGCGATGGGTGTCGTGCGCATGGGCGCCGGTGTCCAGGTGATCGTGGGGCCGGAGGCCGACACGATCGCCAGCGACATCGAGGACCTGATGTGAGTCTCGAAATTCTGAGCCCGGTAAGCGGTAAGACGACCGCTATGACCGAAGTGCCCGATCCGGTCTTCGCGCAGGCGATGGTCGGCCCCGGCCTCGCGGTCCTGCCCTCGGGCGGGCGCCAGGACGCGGTCTCGCCGGTCGACGGGACGGTCGTGACCCTGCACCCGCACGCTTTCGTGGTGGCCACCGAAGACGGCCGCGGCGTGCTGGTCCACCTCGGGATCGACACGGTCAAGCAGAAGGGCGAGGGGTTCACTCTCCACGTCGTCAAGGGTGAGACCGTCCGCGCCGGGCAGCCGGTCGTCGAATGGGATCCCGAAGCGGTCGTGGCCGCGGGCTACTCGCCGATCGTGCCCGTGGTGGCGCTGGACGCGAAGGCCGAGGTCCTTTCAGGACTGCTCACCGGCGGCGATGTCGAGGCGGGCGACCCGATCTTCACCTGGGACAGCTGAAACGCAAGACAAAGAAGGGTCCCTTCAGGACGAATTTCGTCCTGAAGGGACCCTTCTCGCGTTTCGTCAGGCCGTGACGACCTGGCCGTTGGTGACCTTGACCGCGATCGAAGGCAGCGGCTGGTCCGCGGGTCCCTTTTTGACCGCGCCGGTCTTCGCGTCGAAGATCGAGTTGTGGCAAGGACACTTGAGTTCCGCGCCCTCCGGGACGACCGCGCAGCCCTGGTGCGTGCAGATCGCGCTGAACGCGGCCGCGGTGCCTTCGGCGGTCCTGGTGACGATGACGTCCTTGCCGTCGGCGGTCTTGGCGGCCTTCGCCTGGCCGACCTCGATGTCGGAGAGCGCGGTCAGGGTCTCGCCCGGTGCCGCGGCGGGCGGTGCCGCGGCCGAGCCGGCCGACGGGGTGTCGCTTCCGCAGGCCGTGAGGGCCACGGCACCGACGGCCGCGCCGGCGACGGCGGCCCCGGTGGTCAGGACGGTGCGGCGGGAGTGGAGTTCGGCAGTCATGCCCATACACACGTCCGGAGCGGCCAACCGGTTCAATTTCGCCGACCATCGGGTGCCGGATTGAACCGGGAGCCCCTTTTTTCCGTGTTCAAAGGCATAGGGGAACCGAACACGCGGAAAGAGATACGGACATGATCCGGTGGTTGTTGCGGGCGGTGGTGGCGGCGGGCCTGCTCGGCTCGGCGTGGGTGCATTACGTCGTATGGCAGGACTGGGCGTCCGAAACGGCGGTGGTCGGTCCACTCTTCCTGGTGAACGTGGTGGCCGGCGTGGTCATCGCGGTCGCCGTCCTGGTCTGGCACCACTGGCTTCCCGTGCTCGCGGCGGTCGGCTTCGGCTTGGCGACGCTGGGTGCGTACGTGCTTTCGCTGACGACAGGGTTCTTCGGCGTCTCCGAGCGCTTCACCACCCAGGCCGAGCTCTGGGGCCTGATCACCGAAGTGGCTTGCGTGGTCTTCGCCCTCCCTCTGCTCTTCAACCGTGAAAGCACCGATCGGTGAAGGAATTCGCGGAGGACCGGCTGATGCGGGCTTTGCACGAGGAGCACGCCGCGGCGCTCTGGTCCTACGCACTGCACCTGACCAGCGGAGACCGGGTCCGCGCCGAGGACGTCGTCCAGGAGACGCTGCTGCGGGCCTGGCGCAACGCCAAGGTGCTCGACCAGTCCGAGGGGTCGGCGCGGGGCTGGCTGTTCACCGTCGCGAGACGGATAGCCATCGACGACTGGCGCGCCGCCGAGGCGCATCCGGAGGTGGTGACCGGCGAACCACCCGAAACGTCGGTCACGGACGGCACAGAACGGGCGGTCCAAGGCTGGCTGGTCGCCGAAGCCCTCGGTGAGCTCTCGCCGAGACATCGGGACGTGCTCGTTTTGTGCTATTTCCAGGGTTACTCCGTCGCCGACGCTGCGAAGCGGCTGGGTGTGGCCGAAGGGACGATCAAGTCGCGGACGCACTACGCCTTGCGGGCGTTGCGGCTGGTATTGGAGGAAAGAGGGGTGACTCAATGACCGACCCCTTCGCCACTTACGACGCGGCCTACGTGCTCGGGGCGTTGTCCCCGGAAGACCGGTTCGCGTACGAGAAACACCTTCGCGTGTGCGACCGGTGCGCCGCTTCGGTCCGCGATCTGGCCGGGATCCCCGGTCTCCTCGCGCAGGCCGGTGCCCCCGCGCTGCTGGAGGAGGAACCGGCACCCTCGCCGGAACTGCTGCCGACCGTGCTCAAACGGGTCCGCCGGGGAAGGCGGATCCAACGGGCGATCACCACCGCCGCCACCGGGGTGGCCGTCGCGGCCAGTGTCGCGCTCGCGGTCGTCCTGACCGGGCCGATCGCGGCCGCCGGGAACCCGATGACCCCGCTCGGCGACTACCCGGTGACCGCCGAGGTCGCCATGTCCGCCACGGACACCGGTACGAAGGTCGACATGACCTGCAGCTACGGCGGCAACCGCACCGGGGACTACATCCTGGTCGCCGTCGACGCCGACGGCGGCACCAGCGAACTGGCGTCCTGGCGCGCGATGCCCAAGGACACCGCGCACATCGTGGTCGGCACCGCGATGCGCACCGGCGACATCAAGGCGCTGGAGATCCGCACGCCCTCGGGTCTCCCGCTGCTGCGGATGAACCCCTGATCCCGGTGTCATGACAGGCCTTCGGTGCCGGGAGCGGGGCGGATTGGTGCTGCGGTCCATGAGCTGAAGGACGCTTTCCCCGCATGCGATGCGGCGATGGGCCCCTTCAGCCACCTGCGGTATTGAGGGTTGAGGCAAGTGTCCGGTTGACGTGGCCGACGAGGCGCGAAGTGTCGCTCAGGACGAGGGGTGTGTGGAAATAGGGACGTTCGATGTCCCTATTTCCACACACCCCGTCGTGACCAGACCGATCGCGCGGGAGTGTGTGGATTTCTGGTCATCCAACGTCCCAAAATCCACACAGTCGGTGCCGCAGGTCCGGCGTCGCGCAGAGCCGATAACCCGCCGCGTCCTCCTGTTGCCGGCGCTGAAGGACGCTTTCGCCGCATGCGATGCGGCGAAGGGCCCCTTCAGCCCCTGCCCGTCCTGCCGAAAGTGCGTGAAAGTCCCTGTCACGAAAAGAAATCCTTGCCTCACCGAGCGCGACGGGCGCACTCTTGATCTTGTGTTCCTGCCGATCGCCTTCACGGTGGCGGGCGCCGGATCGGCGCTCGCCACGCGCTCCTGCCTGCGCCGGGCGGGAGCGCCGGTGACGGCGTGGGCGGCGGGCCTCACGGCCGCGCTGCTCCTCGCGGTCAGCCTGCGTCACCAAGCGGGAGCGTGGCCGTCGTGGTGGCTCGCGGTCCCGGCCGTGCTGACCGTCTTCGCGGTCCCGCTCGCGCTCGCCGACCTCAAGTACCGCCGCCTGCCCGACGTCCTGACCCTGCCCGCGTACCCGGCCCTCGCCGCCGCGCTCGCGGTCGCCGCCGCCGGGGGAGGGGCGGACATCGCCTGGCGGGCCGTCCTCGGCGCGCTGGTCTTCGGCGGGGCGCACGCGCTCGTCCATGCGGTTTCGCCGCGCTCGCTCGGCGCCGGTGACGTGAAGCTCGCCGGGAGCCTGGGCGCGGTCCTCGCCGCGACGGGCTGGCCGTCGGTCGTGCTCGGCGCAGTCGCTGCGGCGCTTTTGAGCGTGGCACTCGCGGTGGGCGGGCCCCGGCATCCGACCGTGCCGCACGGGCCCGGTCTCCTGGTCGCGGCGTGGGCGCTCGCGATCTTCGCCGGACCCGGTCCGGGATAGCCCGGCCTGTCCTGGGACGGAGAGGAGGTTGTGACAGGATCTATCAGGTGTTGCGCTGGATAACCGCAGGGGAATCGCACGGACCCGCCCTCGCCGCCATCCTGGAAGGGATGCCCGCCGGGGTCGAGGTCACCACCGCCGAAGTGGGCGAGCAGCTCGCGCGACGGAGGCTCGGCTTCGGCCGCAGCCCCCGGATGGGCTTCGAGACCGACCACATCGAGTTCACCGGCGGCGTCCGGCACGGGCTGACCCAAGGTGGCCCCGTAGCGGTCCAGATCGAGAACGCCGAGTGGCCCAAGTGGGAAAAGGTCATGTCGGCCGATCCCGTGCCCGCCGAGGAACTGGACGGCCTGGCGCGCAACGAGCCGCTGACCCGTCCCCGGCCCGGCCACGCGGACCTGCCCGGGATGCAGAAGTACGGCTTCCCCGAGGCCCGTCCGGTGCTGGAGCGCGCGAGCGCGCGCGAGACGGCCTCGCGGACGGCGCTCGGCACGGTGGCCCGCGCGTACCTCAAGCAGCTGCTCGGGGTCGAGATCCTCAGCCACGTCGTGTCGATCGGCGGCGCCTCGGCGCCGGAGGGCCCGCTGCCCGTGGCGTCGGACCTGCCCGCCATCGACGAGAGCCCGGTCCGCGCCTTCGGCCAGGAGGGGACCGACGCGATGGTCGCCGAGGTCGACGCCGTGCGGAAGGCGGGTGACACCGTCGGCGGCGTGATCGAGGTGATCGCCTACGGACTGCCGCCGGGCCTCGGCTCGCACGTGCACTGGGACCGCAGGCTCGACGCCCGCCTCGCCGGCGCGCTCATGGGCGTGCAGGCGATGAAGGGCGTGGAGGTCGGCGACGGCTTCACCACGGCCAAGCGCTGGGGCAGCCAGGCCCACGACGAGATCGACCGCGGCACCGGTCCGGTCGGGGTGACCCGCCGGTCCAACCGCGCGGGCGGGCTCGAAGGCGGCATCACCAACGGCGAGCCGCTGCGCGTGCGCGTCGCGATGAAGCCGATCTCGACCGTCCCCAAGGCACTGTCCACTGTGGACGTCACGACCGGTGAGCCCGCGGTGGCCATCCACCAGCGTTCCGACGTCTGCGCGGTACCCCGCGCCGGTGTCGTGCTGGAGTCGGTGGTCGCGCTGGTCCTCGCGGACGCCGCGCTGGAGAAGTTCGGCGGGGACTCGCTGGCCGAGGGCAAGCGCAACGTCGAGGGCTACCTGAAGGCGCTCGAGGAGCGCTGGTGACCCCTCGTGCGGTGATCATCGGGCCGCCGGGTTCGGGCAAGAGCACGGTCGGCCCGGCGCTCGCCGCCCGGCTCGGTCTCGCCTTCCGTGACAGCGACGACGACATCGTCGCGAGCGCGGGCAAGCCCATCACCGACATCTTCACCGAGGAGGGCGAGCCCGCCTTCCGCGCGCTGGAGGAGGAGATGGTCGCGAAGGCACTGGCCGAACACGACGGCGTCCTCTCCCTGGGCGGCGGGGCCCCGATCACCCCGGGCACCCGCGAGCGGCTGGCCGGGCACACGGTGGTCTTCCTCAACGTCGGGATGGCCGCCGGGGTCCAGCGCGCCGGGCTGTCCACCGCGCGCCCGTTGCTGGCCGGGGTCAACCCCCGCGCCACCTACAAGGCACTGCTCGACGCACGGCTGCCGGTGTACAGCGAGGTGGCCACGTTCGAGATCGAAACCGACCACCTGACGCCCGACGAGGTCGTCGAGGCCGCCATCATCGGATTGACCGAGATCAGCAAGGAACGAGCATGAAGCGCACCATCGCCGGCGTTCTTCTCGCCGTCTTGACCTTGAGCCTGACCGCGTGCAGCGAGGAAAAGCAGCCCCCGGGCTCGGACGTGATCCAGACCAGCGCCGCGGAGACCGGCTCGGCGACATCGGCTTCGGCCGCGCCCGAAGCCGATGTCGCCGCCGACGTCCAGGTCATGAAGTGCGAGAGCACCAGCTACACCCCGAAGGTCACCATCGAGGTCACTAACAGCACCGGTGAGGACGCGCGCTACGCCGTCACCATCGCGATCAAGGACGCCGAGGGCAAGGCCTCCGGCGAGGCGCTGTTCGCCAAGAACCGGATGACGCCGGGCCAGAAGGTGACCGAAGAGATCCCGGGTGACACCCCGGTCAAGGGCAAGATCTCCTGCGAGGTCGCCAGGGCCAAGCGGCTTCCGCCGAAGTGAGGGAAACGATGACCGAGCCGGTTCGCATCACCGTCAACACCGCCAAGCCGTACGACGTCGTCATCGGGCGCGGCCTGCTGGGCGAGCTCACCGAGCAGCTCGCCGACGCCTCCAAGGTCGCGCTGATCCACCCGCCGACGCTGACGACCACCGCCGAGGCCATCCGCGACGAACTGGCCGAGGCCGGGATCGACGCGCACCGGGTCGAGATCCCCGACGCCGAGGACGGCAAGGCGCTCACCGTCGCCAGCTTCTGCTGGGAGGTCCTCGGCCGGATGGGCCTGGACCGGCAGGGAGTGGTCGTCGGGCTCGGCGGCGGCGCCGTGACCGACCTGGCGGGCTTCGTCGCCGCGACCTGGATGCGCGGCGTCCGGCTGGTCAACGTCCCCACCACGCTGCTGGGCATGGTCGACGCCTCGCTCGGTGGGAAGACCGGCATCAACACCGAGGCGGGCAAGAACCTCGTCGGCGTCTTCCACGAGCCGAGCGCGGTCCTGGTCGACCTGGCGACGCTGGAAACGTTGCCGCCCAACGAACTCGTCGCCGGTATGGCCGAAGTCGTCAAGGCCGGGTTCATCGCGGACCCGCGCATCCTCGAACTCGTCGAGCAGGACTCGGCCGCGGCGCTGGACACCACCGGTGACATCATCGGCGAGCTGGTCCGCCGCTCGATCCAGGTCAAGGCCGACGTAGTCGCCGTGGACCTGCGCGAGTCGGACCTGCGCGAGATCCTCAACTACGGCCACACCCTCGCCCACGCCATCGAACGCCGTGAGAAGTACCGGTGGCGCCATGGTGCCGCGGTCAGCGTCGGGCTGGTGTTCGCCGCCGAGCTCGCGCGTCTGGCGGGCCGTCTCGACGACGCCACCGCGGAGCGGCACACGGCCGTGCTCAAGATGCTGGGACTGCCGACCACCTACGATCCGGACGCGCTCCCGCACTTGCTGGAGACGATGAAGGGCGACAAGAAGACCCGGTCGGGCGTGCTGCGCTTCGTCGTCCTGGACGGGCTCGCCAAGCCGGGCAGGCTGGAAGGCCCCGACCCGTCGCTGCTCGCGGCGGCGTACTCGGTGGTGGCGGGCGAGGCTCCCAAGGCCGGCGGGAGCGTGCTGCTGTGAAGGTGCTCGTCCTCAACGGTCCCAACCTCGGCAGGCTCGGCCTGCGCGAACCCGGTATCTACGGTTCCGCGACGCACGCCGATCTGGCCGAGACCTGCGTCGGGACCGGCAAGGAACTCGGGATCGACGTCGAGGTCCGCCAGACCGACCACGAGGGCGAGATGGTCGGCTGGCTGCACGAAGCCGCCGACGCGGGCTGGCCGGTGGTGCTCAACGCGGCCGCGTGGACGCACTACTCGATCGCGGTCCGCGACGCCGCCGCCCAGATCGAGGCGCCGCTGATCGAACTGCACATCTCCAACGTGCACAAGCGCGAGCAGTTCCGGCACCACAGCGTGCTTTCGGATATCGCCACGGCCGTCATCGCCGGGCTCGGGGTCGACGGCTATCCGCTCGCCCTGCGCTGGATGGCCGCGAACGCGGCATGAACAACCCGCCCGAGATCACGACCTCGCGGCTGCGACTGCGCGCGCTGACCGAGTCCGACACCGAGGAGATCGTCAAGCTCTTCGCCGACCCGGCGTTGAGCGCGCATTTCGCGGTCCCGCTCACCGACCCGGACCTCGTCCGCGAGATGGTCGGACGGCGGCTGGCGTACCGCGGCCCGGCCGGGATGGGGCACTGGGCGATCGAACGCGACGGCGAAGTGATCGGCCTCGCGCATCTGCGGCCGTCGGAAGAACTGCCCGGCGGGGTTCCGGAGATCGGCTACTACCTGGCGCGTGCGCACGGCGGGCAGGGTTTGGCGACCGAGGCCGCGCGAGCCCTGCTGGAGCACGGGCTCGTCGTGCTCGGGCTGTCGTCGGTGTGGGCGCTGGTCGGTGAGTCCAATGTGGCCAGTCTGAACCTGGTGCGGCGCTTGGGTTTCCTGGACGTCGGCAGCGGCGACCACTACGGCAGCGGGCCGCATCGCGTGCTCGTCGCGTTGCCGTCGGAGCACGGGCGGGCCCACCACATCGAACTGTGGGTGCCGGATCTCGCGCGCGCCGAGGAGAGCTGGGGCTGGCTGCTCGGCGAACTCGGCTGGCGGGAATTCCAGCGCTGGCCCGCCGGCGTCAGCTGGAAACACGGCTCGACGTACCTCGTCGTCGAGCGTTCTCCCGCGCTCAGCGGCGAAAAGCACGAGCGCACCGCGGCGGGTCTGAACCACCTCGCGCTGCACGTTGATTCCCGCGATCGGGTGAACGAACTGGCTTCGAAGGCCGTCGAACATGGCTGGTCGCCGATGTTCGCGGACAAGTTTCCGTATGCGGGGGGTGATCACCACTACGCCGCCTACCTCGAAAACACCGATGGCTTCGAGGTGGAATTGGTCGCCCTACCGGGGAGTGACGTCACCCAGCTGGGTTAAGTCTCGCTACACTCGGCCATCATGCGCCTTTTTCGTGGGGGTCGGCGACCCGCCCGTGTCGTGGTGGCCCTCCTCGCGGTCGGCGCGGTCCTCATGGCGTGCAGCGACGGTCATACGCAGTCCCAGGCCGACGGCAAGGGCGGCGGGATCGGCGGAGTCCAGCTGACGCCCGGTGAGAAGCCCCGGCTGATGGACGTCGAGCTCGCCACGGGCGACCCTCGCGCCGGCGGCGGAGTGGTCGCGGCCGGCGATCAGGACGCGGTCTACAACTACGGCCCGACCGTGATGCGGGACGGCGGCAAGCTCCGGATGTGGTGGTGCAGCCAGTACGGCAGCGCCCAGCCTCCCGGTGACGACGTCCTCTACGCGCAGTCGCCCTCGCTCGACGGTCCCTTCACCGGCCCGTCCGGCGGCGGCCCCGCGGCGGTGTTCTCCGGCGCGCCCGGCGGTTTCGACGGGATGCACACCTGCGATCCCTCGGTGATCAAGGTCGGCTCGACCTACTACATGTACTACACCGGCGCGGCGGGCGATCACGCCCTCGGCAACTCGATCGGGCTCGCCACCAGCCCCGACGGGCTCAAGTGGACCCGGGCGGCGGGCGGGCAGCCGATCATCGGCCCCTCGCACGACGTGCACCGCGCCAACAACGTCTACGGCGCCGGCCAGCCCTCGGCGGTGTACCTCGACGGCTGGTTCTACGTGCTCTTCACCGACACCACGGCCAAGGCCGCCGGGTGGAACGGCGCCGGCCAGTTCCTGCTGCGCGCCAAGGACGCGGCCTTCAGCCAGGGCGTGGAGACGCTGGGGGAGCAGGGCTTCGTGCCCAAGCCCAGCACGATCTCGCCGCGCACCCGCTCGCTGGTCGACGGGTTCAGCACCGATCTGATGTGGGTCGGCTCGCTCGACGCCTTCGTGATCGCGCACGAGACCGACACAGGCACCACGCTCACCTTCTGGACCAGGGATTTCAGCGCGCAGCCGTACCGGCCGGTGGTCATCCCCGGCGCGTGGAAGGAGGGTCCCGGCCTGGTCCGGCGGCCCGACGGGCACGCGCCGCTCTCCTCGGGCGACGTCTGCGACAGGGTCCCGTTCGACGTCGTCCGGGCCACGATCGTCGGCGGCGCGGGGGCGCCGACCGACCTCAAGCATTTCGGCCTGGACGTCCGCGGCTCGCGGGCCTGCGACGGCGACGCCCGGACGCGGACCGCGTTCGAAGGTGTCGCGATGCCTTCGCCGCAGCGGACCATCGACCTGGTCGCCGACGGCAAACTGGTGCGGGTCGACCGGCGCTCGGTGGCGGCGGTGCTCGCGGGTGAGGTGCTGGACCAGCGGCTCAAGGTCGTCGAGAAGTTCCCGCAGGCCGCGCGCCTGAGCGCCGGGGCGAAGATGGTGCGCGCGCCCGGCCGCGGGATCGGCGTGGTGCTCGACGGCAAGCTGTTCGCCGTGCCCGACGCCGGGGCCGCCGCGCTGAACGACTCGACCGTCGAGGAGATCAGCGATCAGGCCTGGGACGGCTTCCCGGCCGGTTTCCCGCTCGCGGGCTGATCTTCTTCTTCGTCGTCCCCGGTCTTGGTGATGCGGCCGCCGACGAACAGGCCGAGCCCGGCCGGGAGGAGCACCAACAAGGCCGAGAAGGCGGCGCCGCCGGTGAGCGCGCCGCCGAGTTCCGAGGCGCCGGTCTGGTCGACGAACACCGCGCGCCCGATCACGTACAGCACACCCGAGACCGGGCCCGCGATCAGCGCCGCGATGAACCAGTTCCGGCCGCGGTCCGGTTTGCCCTGCCAGGCGTCTACGGCGCTCCAGCCCGCCGCCGCGCCGACCAGGATCGCGAGGGCGAGGGAGGTGACGAGGGTCTTGTCGGTGGGGTTGAAGACCTCGTACTTGGCCAGCACGGTGACGGCCACGCCGTGCAGCAGCGCCATCACGAGTCCACGAGTCAGCCACGGTGCCATGGGGCGAGTTTAACTCGCGAGTAGCGACAGTCGCCCCCACCCGCGCGGATCGCGTTTAGTCCTCTGGTTGCGATCTTGGCGGGCCGTCCTCTCGGAAGCGCGTCAGCGGCCTGCGAGACGTTTCCGTCAGCGCGCGACATAATACGACAGTGCGTGAATACTTCTCTCGCCGCCGCGCGGCGCTGCGTTCCCTGCTGGCCGACTCCGGGGTGGACGCGCTGCTGGTCACGGACCTGCTCAACATCAGGTACCTGACCGGCTTCACCGGGTCCAACGCCGCTCTCCTCGTCCACGAGGGCGGTGACGACAAGACGATCTTCTGCACCGACGGCCGCTACACGGTCCAGTCGGCGACCGAGGTGCCCGACCTCGAACGGGTGCTGGACCGCGCGAGCGCGGCCAAGCTCGCCGATCTGGCGGCCGAAAAGGACTTCGGCAAGACCGGGTTCGAGAGCCAGCACGTCAGTGTCGAGCAGCACGAGGACCTCAAGGTGCGCTTCGACCGCGTCCAGCTGGTCCGGACGCCCGGTCTCGTCGAGCAGCTGCGGCTGGTCAAGGACGAGCAGGAGATCGAGGCGCTGCGCCAGGCGTGCGCCGCGGCCGACAGGGCGCTGGAGGACCTGGTGTCCGCCGGTGGGCTCCGGCCGGGCCGCACCGAGCTCGACGTCGCCCGTGATCTGGAGAACCGCATGCTCGGCCACGGGTCGACTGGGCCTTCGTTCGACACGATCGTCGCGGCGGGCGTCAACTCCGCGATCCCGCACCACCGGCCGACCCCGGCCGTGCTCGCGACCGGCGACTTCGTCAAGATCGACTTCGGCGCCACGGTCGACGGCTACCACTCCGACATGACCCGCACCTTCGTGCTCGGCAAGCCCGCGGCGTGGCAGGAAGAGATCTACGAGCTGGTCCAGCGCGCGCAGGCGGCGGGCTGTGACGCCGTTCTTCCCGGCGCCGAAGTGTCCGAAGTGGACAAGGCGGCCCGTGGCGTGATCGTCGGCGCGGGGCGCGGCGAGGAGTTCGGCCACGGTCTCGGCCACGGGGTCGGACTGCAGGTGCACGAGGCGCCCAGCCTCGCCACCACCGGCGTCGGTACACTGTCCGCCGGTATGGCCGTCACCGTCGAACCTGGTGTGTATCTGCCCGGACGCGGAGGCGTGCGCATCGAGGACACGCTGGTCGTGCGGGAAGGTACGCCCGAACTCCTCACGCTGAGCACCAAGGAACTCGTGGTCGTCTGACGGCGGCCCGGAAGATCGACACAGGAGACTGCACACTCGTGGCCACCACCAACGACCTGAAGAACGGGCTCGTCCTCAACCTCGACGGCCAGCTCTGGACCGTCACCGCGTTCCAGCACGTCAAGCCGGGCAAGGGCGGCGCGTTCGTCCGCACCACGCTCAAGCACGTGCTGACCGGCAAGGTCGTCGACAAGACCTTCAACGCGGGAACGAAGGTCGAGACGGCCACCGTCGACCGCCGCAACATGACGTACCTGTACAAGGACGGCGCGGACTTCGTGTTCATGGACTCGGAGACCTACGACCAGATCACCGTGCTGGCCGAGACCGTCGCCGACAACGCGAACTACCTGCTCGAGAACTTCGAGGTCCAGGTCGCGGTGCACGAGGGCACGCCGCTGTACATCGAGCTGCCGACCTCGGTCGAGCTGATCGTCCAGCACACCGACCCCGGCCTGCAGGGCGACCGTTCCACCGGTGGCACCAAGCCGGCCACCCTGGAGACCGGCGCCGAGATCCAGGTGCCGCTGTTCCTCACCACCGGCGAGAAGATCAAGGTCGACACCCGTGACGGCCGCTACCTGGGTCGCGTCTCCAACTGATGGCCGGTTCAGACAAGTCAGCCAAGTCGCCGAACCGCGGTGGGCCGATCAGCCGACGGCAGGCGCGCAAGCGTGCCGTCGAGATGATGTACGAGGCCGCCCAGCGCGGTGCCGACGCCGTGACGCTGCTGGCGGACAGGGTCGGTTCGGTCGAGGTCGACCCGATCGCGGACTACACGATCTCGCTGGTCGAGGGCGTCACCGGGCGGAAGACCCAGATCGACGAGCTGCTCTCGGAGCACGCTCAGGGCTGGACGCTGGACCGGATGCCGCCGGTGGACCTGGCGGTGCTGCGGGTCGGCGTCTACGAGCTGCTGTGGGCCACGGACGTGCCGGACCCGGTCGCCATCGACGAGGCCGTCGGGCTGGCGAAGGAGCTGTCGACCGACGACTCGCCGCGTTTCGTGAACGGTGTGCTCGGCCGCATCGGCACGATCGCCGACCGTCTCCGAGCGGTTCTCTAGAAGACGTACCACAACGGGCCGTGTCCTCTGCCGAGGGCACGGCCCGTTTTCATGCTCGATGGTGCGGGTTGGCGTTTCCGGTCCCCCCGGACCGAAAACGTCGCCATCTCTAGTCCTCTTTGGACGGTCGAGCCTCGGGCGGCAGCACACCCCAGTCGATCAGCTGCTCGGTGAGTTCACCGGGGGTCATGTCGTAGATGATCGCCAGTGAACGCAGGTCCTCGGTGCGGATGGAGAGCACCTTGCCGTTGTAGTCGCCGCGCTGGCTCTGGATGGTGGCCGCGTAGCGGGCGAGCGGTCCGACCTTCTCCGCCGGGAGCTGCTGTAGGCGCTCCAGGTTTATGACGATCTTCGTGGCTGGCTCGGCACCCGACGGCACCCGGCCCTCCGGCAGCAGTTCCACCACCGGCACGCCGTAGAAATCGGCCAGCTCGGCGAGCTTCTGCACGGTGACGGCGCGGTCGCCGCGCTCGTACGAGCCGACGACGACGGCCTTCCAGCGGCCTCCGGACTTCTGCTCGACCCCGTGCAGGGACAGGCCCTGCTGCTGGCGGATCCCCCGGAGCTTGGCCCCGAGCGCCTTGGCGTAATCGCCCATCTGGTGGTTCTCCGTTTCCTCACCCCCAACCGGTCGAAGTGACCGGTCCAGGGGACTCTAGAGTCGAATACTCAGAGTAATGGTTACGCATAGTTGTCACCAGGTCAAGCGGGTGCTTTCGAGAGGCGTTCGTCACCTGGGGCGCGCCACCCATAAGACTGAGGTCCCGCTCCTGCTAGTGTCGATCCGATTTCCTCGCCACGCAGGAAGTCGACGTCCTTTAAGGACCCGTCCAGAGAGGCGGGGAAGGAGGTCCGCCTTGTCGTCACGTCCCCGTGGCGCGGCGGAACCGGCGGGAGAGCGCGAGCTGCTCTCGTCCGGGGATGTCGCGCGCACGATCGCCCGAATGGCCCACCAGGTCATCGAGAAGACCGCTCTCGGTGCCGGTGACTCGACTCCGCCCGTGTTGCTGGGCATCCCCACCCGGGGTACCCCGCTCGCTCTGCGGCTCGCGGACAAGATCGCCGAGTTCTCCGGCATCCGTCCGCCGACCGGCGCGCTGGACATCACGCTCTACCGTGATGATCTCCGCCGCCGCCCGCCCCGCGCGCTCGAACATTCGCAGCTGCCGCCGACCGGTATCGACGACGCGGTGGTGATCCTGGTCGACGACGTGCTGTTCTCCGGCCGCACCATCCGCGCCGCCCTCGACGCCCTGCGCGACCACGGCCGCCCGCGCGCGGTCCAGCTGGCCGTGCTGGTCGACCGCGGCCATCGCGAACTGCCGATCCGCGCCGACTACGTGGGCAAGAACGTGCCCACCTCGCGTGCCGAGGGGATCGAGGTCCTGCTGTCCGAAGTGGACGGACGGGACTCGGTTCTGCTCCGGTCGTTGAATGAGAGCGCTTCACCAGAAGGAGACCGATCGTGAAGCACCTGCTCGCCACCGACGGGCTCGACCCGGCGCTCGCGACAGCCGTGCTGGACACCGCCGAAGAGCTCAAGCACACCCTGCTGGGCCGCGAGGTCCGGAAACTGCCGACGTTGCGCGGCCGCACCGTCATCACGTTGTTCTACGAGAACTCGACCCGCACCCGCGTCTCGTTCGAGATCGCGGGGAAGTGGATGAGCGCCGACGTGATCAACGTCTCCGCGTCCAGTTCCTCGGTCAACAAGGGCGAATCGCTGCGGGACACCGCGCTGACGCTGGCCGCGGCGGGCGCCGACTGCGTGATCATCCGGCACCCCGCATCCGGTGCGGCACAGCGGCTTTCGGGCTGGCTCGCCGAAGCGGGGACGGCGGTCGTCAACGCGGGGGACGGCACCCACGAGCATCCGACGCAGGCGCTGCTCGACGCGGCGACCTTGCGGGAGCGGCTCGGCTCGCTGGAGGGCCGCCGGATCGCGATCGTCGGCGACGTCCTGCACAGCCGGGTCGCGCGGTCGAACATCCACCTGCTGTCCTCGCTGGGCGCCGAAGTGGTGCTCGTCGCGCCGCCGACGCTGCTGCCCGCCGGGGTGGAAAGCCTCCCGGTCACGGTGTCGCACGAACTCGACGCCGAACTGCCCGCGGTCGACGCGGTCATGATGCTGCGAGTGCAGGCCGAGCGCATGCACGGGGGCTTCTTCCCCTCGGCGCGCGAGTACTCGATCGCGTACGGCCTCAACGAACGGCGGATGAAGCTGCTGCCCGAGCACGCCGTCGTCCTGCACCCCGGCCCGATGCTGCGCGGAATGGAGATCGCCTCGGCGGTCGCCGACTCCCCGGCCTCGGCCATCACCGAACAGGTCCGCAACGGCGTCCACGTACGCATGGCGGTCCTCTACCACCTGCTCGCCAGCGAAGGAGCCGCCGCGTGACCACCGTCCTGATCAAGGGCGCCCGACCCTACGGCGAGGGCGACCCGGTCGACGTACTCGTCGAGGGCGGCGTGATCACCGACATCGGTGCGCTCGACGTCCCCGAAGACACCTCAGACGCCGAAGTGATCGACGCGGGCGGCCAGGTGCTGCTCCCCGGTTTCGTCGACCTGCACACCCACCTGCGTGAACCCGGCCGCGAGGACACCGAGACCATCGCGACCGGTTCGGCCGCGGCCGCGCTCGGCGGCTACACCGCCGTGTTCGCCATGGCCAACACCGACCCGGTGGCCGACAACGCGGTGATCGTCGACCACGTGTGGCGGCGCGGCCAGGAGGCCGGGCTGGTCGACGTGCACCCGGTCGGCGCGGTCACTGTGGGCCTCAAGGGCGAGAAGCTCGCCGAACTGGGCACCATGGCGAAGTCCGAGGCCCGGGTGAAGGTCTTCTCCGACGACGGCCTCTGCGTCGCGGACCCGCTGCTGATGCGCCGCGCGCTGGAGTACTCGACGGCGCTCGGCGTCGTCATCGCGCAGCACGCCGAGGAGCCCCGGCTGACCGTCGGCGCGCAAGCGCACGAAGGCGAGAACTCCGCGCGCCTGGGCTACACCGGCTGGCCCGCTTCGGCGGAGGAGTCGATCGTCGCCCGCGACTGCCTGCTCGCGCGGCACGCGAACGCGCGGCTGCACGTTTGCCACGTCTCGACCTCGGGCACGGCCGACATCCTGAAGTGGGCCAAGGAGCGCGGTACCAAGGTCTCCGCCGAGGTCACCCCGCACCACCTCCTGCTGACCGACGAGCGGCTCGCCACCTACGACCCGGTCAACAAGGTCAACCCGCCGCTGCGCACCGGGTCCGACGCCGAGAAGTTGCGCGCCGCGCTGGCCGAGGGCGTCATCGACTGCGTCGCCACCGACCACGCGCCGCACGCGGTCCAGGACAAGGACTGCGAGTGGAACTCCGCGCGCCCCGGCATGCTCGGTCTCCAGACCGCGCTGTCGATCGTGGTCGAGACCATGGTCCGCACCGGCCTGCTGGACTGGCGGGGCGTCGCGCGCGTGATGAGCGAGCGGCCCGCCGAGATCGGGAACCTGTCCGACCACGGCCGTCCGATCGAGGTCGGCGAACCGGCCAACCTGACACTGGTGGACCCGGACACCGAATGGACCGTGCGGGGCGCCGAGTTCGCGAGCATCGCGGCGAACACCCCGTACGAAGGAATGCGGCTCCCCGGCGTGGTGACGGCGACGTTGCTGCGCGGGCGGATCACCGCGCGGGAAGGGAAGATCACCCCATGAGCGACCGGATCCTGCTGACCCTGGCGGTCTTCGCCTTCTTCCTCGTCTGCGTCCTCCTGATGTGGCGCGGCTGGCGGCGGAAGTCCCGCGCGCAGAGCGTCCAGGTGCCGCCGTTCGCCGAGATCCCGGCGGAGCCCGGCGACGCGCTGATCGAGTCGACCGGCGTCTACATCAGCACGACGACGGCGGGGCACTGGCAAGAGCGGGTCGTCACCCGCGGCGCGGGCCTGCGCACCGGCGCGGTCTGGCGCCTGCACGCCGATGGCATCGCCATCGAACGCGGCGGCGCCCCGGACTTCTGGATCCCGCGTGCCTCCGTCACCGGCGTCCGCAAGGACAAGGGGATGGCCGGGAAGGTGATGGGCATCGACTCGCTGCTCGTCGTCACCTGGCTCGCCGGTGACGTCGAACTGGACACCGGATTCCGCGGCGACGACGTCGACGACTATCCACAGTGGATCGAAGCTTTGCAAGACACTCGCAACGACATCAAGGGAGGTGCCTGATGAGCACCACGAACGGTTCCAGGACCCCCGCCGCGCTGGTCCTGGAGGACGGCCGCGTGTTCCGCGGCTCCGCGTACGGCGCCCGTGGGCGGAGCTTGGGCGAGGCGGTGTTCTGCACCGGCATGACCGGCTACCAGGAGACGCTGACCGACCCCTCCTACCACCGGCAGATCGTGGTCCAGACCGCGCCGCAGATCGGCAACACCGGCTGGAACGACGAGGACGACGAGTCCTCGCGCATCTGGGTTTCCGGCTACGTCGTCCGCGACCCCGCGCGCACCCCGTCCAACTGGCGCTCGAAGCGCACGCTGGACGAGGAACTGGAGCGCCAGGGCGTCGTCGGGATCTCCGAAGTGGACACCCGCACGCTGACCAGGCACCTGCGCGAGCAGGGCGCCATGCGGTCCGGCGTCTTCTCGGGTGACGCGCTGGGCAGCGACGAGCAGATGCTCGCCGAGGTGCAGGGCAGCCCGCAGATGAAGGGCGCCGACCTCGCCGGCGAGGTCAGCACCAAGCAGGCGTACGTGGTCGAGGCGCAGGGCGAGCGGAAGTTCCGCGTGGCCGCGCTGGACCTGGGCATCAAGTCCAACACCCCGCGCATGATGGCCGCGCGCGGCATCGAGGTGCACGTGCTGCCCTCGTCGTCCACTGTGGACGAACTGCTCGCGGTCGAGGCGGACGGCGTGTTCCTGTCCAACGGCCCGGGCGACCCGGCGACCACCGCGCACGCGACCGAGCTGACGAAAGCGGTGCTGCAGCGGGAAATCCCGCTGTTCGGCATCTGCTTCGGCAACCAGATCCTCGGCCGCGCGCTGGGGCTGGGCACCTACAAGATGCGCTACGGCCACCGCGGGATCAACATCCCGGTGATCGACGTGGCGACGAAACGGGTCGCGATCACCGCGCAGAACCACGGTTTCGCCCTCGAAGGCGAGCCGGGCCAGCGGTTCGAGACGCCGTTCGGCGCCGCGCAGATCTCGCACTACTGCCCGAACGACGACACCGTCGAAGGTGTCCGCGCGTTCGACGTCCCCGCGTTCTCGGTGCAGTACCACCCCGAGGCCGCCGCCGGCCCGCACGACGCGGCCCCCCTGTTCGATGAGTTCGTCGCTTTGATGGAGAAGGCCAAGTAATGCCGAAGAGGACAGACATCCAGCACGTGCTGGTGATCGGCTCCGGGCCGATCGTGATCGGCCAGGCGGCGGAGTTCGACTACTCCGGCACCCAGGCATGCCGCGTACTCCGCGAAGAGGGACTGCGCGTCTCGCTGGTGAACTCGAACCCGGCGACCATCATGACCGACCCCGAGTTCGCCGACGCGACCTACATCGAGCCGGTCACGCCGGACTTCGTCGAGAAGGTCATCGCCGAGGAGCGCCCCGACGCGATCCTCGCGACGCTGGGCGGGCAGACGGCGCTGAACTGCGCTGTCGCCCTGCACGACCGCGGTGTCCTGGAGAAGTACGGCGTCGAGCTGATCGGCGCCGACATCGACGCCATCCAGCGCGGCGAGGACCGGCAGAAGTTCAAGAACATCGTCGCCGACATCGGCGCCGAGACCCCGCGCAGCCGCGTCTGCACCACGATGGACGAGGTCCGCGCGACCGTCGCCGAGGTCGGCCTCCCGGTCGTCATCCGGCCGTCGTTCACCATGGGCGGGCTCGGCTCGGGCATGGCGCACACCGACGAGGAGCTGGAGCGGCTCGCTTCCACCGGCCTCGACGAGTCGCCGGTCACCGAGGTGCTCATCGAGGAGAGCGTCCTCGGCTGGAAGGAGTTCGAACTCGAGCTCATGCGCGACCGGCACGACAACGTGGTGGTCGTCTGCTCGATCGAGAACATCGACGCGATGGGCGTGCACACCGGCGACTCGGTCACCGTCGCGCCCGCGATGACCCTGACCGACCGCGAGTACCAGCACATGCGCGACGTCGGCATCGACGTGCTGCGCGCGGTCGGCGTCGACACCGGCGGCTGCAACATCCAGTTCGCGATCAACCCGGCCGACGGCCGCATGGTCGTCATCGAGATGAACCCGCGGGTCTCCCGGTCGAGCGCGCTGGCGTCGAAGGCGACCGGCTTCCCGATCGCCAAGATCGCCGCGAAGCTCGCCATCGGCTATACCCTCGACGAGATCCGCAACGACATCACCGGCGAGACCCCGGCGGCCTTCGAGCCGACGCTGGACTACGTCGTGGTGAAGGTGCCGCGGTTCGCCTTCGAGAAGTTCCCCGGCGCGGACCCCACGCTGACCACGACGATGAAGAGCGTCGGCGAGGCGATGTCGTTCGGCCGCAGCTTCCCCGAGGCGCTCGGCAAGGCCCTGCGGTCCATCGACACCAAGGCCACCGGTTTCTGGACCCGCCCCGATCCCGAAGGCGCGACGCTGGAGTCCATTTTGGACGCTCTGCGCACGCCGCACGACGGCCGGATCTACGAGGTCGAGCGGGCGCTGCGGTTCGGCGGCACCGTCGAGCAGATCCACGAGGCTTCGGGCATCGACCCGTGGTTCATCGACCAGATCGCCCTCATCGGCGAGGTCGGTTCCGAGGTCCGTGACGCCCAGGTGCTCGACGAGCCGCTGCTGCGCCGCGCCAAGCGCACCGGCCTTTCCGACCGCCAGATCGCCTCGCTGCGGCCGGAACTGGCGGGCGAGGACGGCGTCCGCGCGCTGCGCCGCCGTCTCGGCGTGCGGCCGGTGTACAAGACCGTCGACACCTGCGCGGCCGAGTTCGCGGCCAAGACGCCGTACCACTACTCGGCCTACGAGACCGATCCCGCGGCGCAGTCGGAGATCACCGCGCAGACCGAGAAGCCGAAGGTCCTGATCCTCGGTTCCGGGCCCAACCGCATCGGGCAGGGCATCGAGTTCGACTACTCGTGCGTGCACGCCGCGATCGCCCTGCGCGAGGCCGGTTTCGAAGCGGTCATGGTCAACTGCAACCCCGAGACCGTCTCCACCGACTACGACACCTCGGACAGGCTCTACTTCGAGCCGCTGTCGTTCGAGGACGTCCTGGAAGTGGTCAACGCCGAGCAGGAGTCGGGCACCGTCGCCGGGGTCATCGTGCAGCTGGGCGGCCAGACGCCGCTTTCGCTCGCGAAGCGCCTCGCCGACGCCGGCGTGCCCGTGATCGGCACCTCCCCGGACGCGATCCACCTCGCCGAGGACCGCGGCGCGTTCGGCGAGGTCCTCACCGACGCCGGGCTGCCCGCGCCGAAGTACGGCACGGCGACCTCGTTCGAGGGCGCCAAGCGGATCGCCGACAAGATCGGCTACCCGGTCCTGGTGCGGCCGTCCTACGTCCTGGGCGGGCGCGGCATGGAGATCGTCTACGACGAGGAGTCGCTCGCCGGCTACATCCACCGCGCCACCGAGGTCACCCCCGAGCACCCGGTGCTGGTGGACCGCTTCCTCGACGACGCCATCGAGATCGACGTCGACGCGCTGTTCGACGGCGACGACCTCTTCCTCGGCGGCGTCATGGAGCACATCGAGGAGGCCGGGATCCACTCCGGCGACTCCTCCTGCGCGCTGCCGCCGATCACGCTGGGCCGGACCGACATCGAGACGGTGCGCCGCTCGACCGAGGCCATCGCGCGCGGCGTCGGCGTCCGTGGGCTCCTGAACGTCCAGTACGCGCTCAAGGACGACGTCCTGTACGTCCTGGAGGCCAACCCGCGCGCCTCGCGGACGGTGCCGTTCGTGTCGAAGGCGACCGCGGTGCCGCTGGCCAAGGCCGCGGCGCTGATCATGACCGGCTCGTCGATCAAGGACCTGCGCGAGTCCGGCGTCCTCCCGGCCGAGGGTGACGGGGGCCACATGCCCGCCGATTCGCCGGTCGCGGTCAAGGAGGCGGTCCTGCCGTTCCACCGCTTCCGCACCCCCGAGGGCCACGGTGTCGACTCGCTGCTCGGCCCGGAGATGAAGTCCACCGGCGAGGTCATGGGCGTCGACGTCTCCTTCGGCAAGGCGTTCGCCAAGTCCCAGGCCGGGGCCTACGGTTCGCTGCCGACGTCGGGCAAGGTGTTCGTCTCCGTCGCCAACCGCGACAAGCGCTCGCTGGTGTTCCCGGTGAAGCGGCTGGCGGACCTCGGGTTCGAGATCCTCGCCACCTCGGGTACGGCGGAAGTGTTGCGGCGCAACGGAATCGCCTGCACCGTCGTGCGCAAGCACTACGAAGGTTCCGCCGAAGGCGAGCAGAACGTCGTGGACGTCATCCTCAGCGGCGAAGTGCAGATGGTGATCAACACTCCTTACGGGAACAGTGGTCCGCGCATCGACGGCTACGAAATCCGTACCGCGGCGGTGTCGCGGGACATCCCCTGCATCACCACGGTGCAGGGCGCCGCGGCGGCCGTGCACGGGATAGAGGCCGTCATCAAGGGCGACATCGGCGTCCGCTCGCTGCAGAGCCTTCAGGCGGCACTGAAGGCCAAGGCATGAGCGAGCGGTTCGGGGCGAGGCTGGCGCGGGCGGTCGCGGAGAAGGGGCCGCTCTGCGCCGGGATCGACCCCCATCCCGGGTTGCTCCAGGCGTGGGGTCTTCCCGCGGACGCGGGCGGTCTGGAGAAGTTCGCCCTCACGGCCGCTGAGACGATCGCGCCCGAGGTCGCGGTGATCAAGCCCCAGTCGGCCTTTTTCGAGGCCTACGGGCCTCCTGGGGTCGCTGTTCTGGCCAAGACGATGAAGAGCTGCCGGGAAGCGGGCGCGCTCGTCCTGCTGGACGTCAAGCGCGGCGACATCGGTTCCACGATGGCGGCGTACACGGCGGCCTTCCTGCCGTCCGGGGCGGAACTCGAGGCCGACGCCATAACGGTTTCCCCATACCTCGGCTTCGGCTCGCTGGCCCCCGCGATCGACGTTGCGCAGGCGCAAGGCAAGGGGCTGTTCGTCCTCGCGCGGACCTCCAACCCGGAGGCGCAGGGACTGCAGAACGCCTTGCTGCCCAACGGAAAGACCGTCGCGCAGGACATCGTCGACACGGCGGCCGCGCACAACGCCGGTGTCGGGCCGTTGGGTGACATCGGTGTCGTCGTCGGCGCCACCATCGCGCCGGGAGAGCTCGATCTGAGCGAGTTGAACGGTCCCGTGCTGGCACCCGGTTTCGGGGCTCAGGGGGCCACTCCGGCCGATCTGCGGGCACTTTTCGGCCCCGGACTGCCGGGTGTGCTCCCCGCGTCGTCCCGCGACGTCCTCAAGCACGGGCCGGATCCCGAAGCGTTGCGTGCGGCCGTTCGGAGGACACGGGATTCCCTCGGTTCCCTGGAAAACGGCCAATAGCAGGCCCGGGAATCCGTCATGACCAGCCACCCCCGCATTGTGGGCCGAGGTAACGGGTGGGTACCGTCGCCACACCCACCCAGATTTGAGAACTACCGGAGGAAAACGTGGCACTTCCCCAGCTGACAGAGGAACAGCGCGCTGCGGCGCTGGAGAAGGCCGCCGCCGCCCGCCGCATCCGTGCTGAGCTGAAGGAGCGGCTGAAGCGGGGCGGTACCACTCTGGTCGACGTGTTGAAGCAGGCCGAGGAGAACGAAGTCCTCGGCAAGATGAAGGTCTCGGCTCTGCTCGAGGCTCTTCCGGGCGTCGGCAAGGTCCGTGCCCAGCAGACCATGGAACGACTGGAGATCGCACCCAGCCGTCGTCTTCGCGGCCTCGGCGACCGGCAGCGCAAGGCGCTGCTGGCCGAATTCAGCGGCGAGTGAGCGGCACCGGTCAGGACCACCCGGTGATCCCGGGCGCTGACCGCGGCGGTGAGCCGGTGGCGGGAGTTTCTTCCCGGCACCGGCTCACGGTCGTATCAGGGCCTTCGGGGGTCGGGAAGTCGAGCGTGGCGGGGGAGCTGCGCAAGCTGGATCCGGAGATCTATTTCAGCGTCTCGGTGACCACAAGGAAGCCGAGGCCGGGTGAGGTGGACGGCGAGCACTACCACTTCATCGACCGCGCCGAGTTCGACCGCATGGTCGCCGCGGGCGAACTGCTGGAGCACGCCGAGTTCACCGGCAACTGCTACGGCACCCCGCGTGAGCCCGTCGAGCGGGCTTTGGCCGCCGGGCGCAACGCCGTGCTGGAGATCGAACTCCAGGGCGCGCGGCAGGTCCGCAAGGCGATGCCGGAGGCGCGGCTGGTGATGCTGATGCCGCCGTCGTGGGACGAACTGGTCGGCAGGCTGACCGGCCGCGGCACCGAGAACGAGGCCGCGGTGAAGGCCAGGCTGGCCGAGGCCGAGCGCGAACTCGCCGCCGCCGGGGAGTTCGACGAGCGCGTCGTCAACGCCGACGTGCGAGACGCCGCCGAGCAGTTGCTAAACTTGATAACCGGCGACATCTAAACCCGAAGATTCGGAGCACCACGAGTGACGACTCAGGCCACGCTGCACGAAGAGCTCGAAGGCATCACCAACCCGCCCATCGACGACCTCCTCGAGAAGGTCAGCTCGAAGTACGCGCTGGTGATCTACTCGGCCAAGCGCGCTCGCCAGATCAACGACTACTACGCCCAGCTGGGCGAGGGCCTGCTGGAGTACGTCGGCCCGCTGGTCGAGCCGGGCCCGCGCGAGAAGCCGCTGTCCATCGCCCTGCGCGAGATCCACGGCGGCCTGCTCGAGCACACCGAGGGTGAGTAAACCCAAGGTCGTTCTGGGCGTGGGCGGCGGGATCGCCGCCTACAAGGCCTGTGAGGTCCTGCGCGGACTGACCGAATCCGGTCACGACGTCCGCGTGGTCCCCACCGAAGCCGCGCTGAACTTCGTCGGCGCGGCCACCTTCGAGGCACTGTCCGGGAACCCGGTGCACACCGGCGTCTTCACCGAAGTGCCCGAGGTCCAGCACGTCCGCGTCGGCAAGGAAGCCGATCTGGTGATCGTCGTGCCCGCCACGGCGAACCTGCTCGCCAAGGCCGCGCACGGCATCGCGGACGACCTGCTGACGAACACCCTGCTCACCGCCCGGTGCCCGGTCGCCTTCTTCCCGGCGATGCACACCGAGATGTGGGAGCACCCGGCCACCCGCGACAACGTGGCGCTGCTGCGCTCGCGCGGCCTGGTCGTCGCCGAACCCGCCGCGGGCAGGCTCACCGGCAAGGACACCGGCAAGGGACGGCTCGCCGACCCGGCCGAGATCGTCGACCTCGCCCGGCTCCTGCTCGCCGTGCCGGACGCCCTCCCGCGCGACCTCGAAGGCGTGCGCGTGGCGATTTCCGCTGGCGGCACCCGCGAGCCGCTCGACCCGGTCCGCTATCTGGGCAACCGCTCGTCGGGCAAACAGGGCTACGCGCTGGCCCGCGTCGCCGCCCAGCGCGGCGCCGAGGTCACCCTGGTCACCGCGCACACCATCGCGCTGCCGGATCCGGCGGGCGCGAAGGTCGTCCACGTGTCCACCGCCGAGGAACTGCGCCAGGCGATGCACGCCGAGGCCGCGTCCGCCGACGTCGTCGTGATGGCCGCCGCCGTCGCCGACTTCCGGCCGTCGAACCGGGCCGAACACAAGATCAAGAAGTCCGACGACTCGCCGGACCCGGTCGTCGAGCTGGCCCGGAACGCGGACATCCTGGCCGAGCTGGTGCGCAACCGGATCGACGGCCAGCTGGTCGTGGGATTCGCCGCGGAAACCGGCGACGACAAGGGCGGCGTCCTCGACCACGCCCGGGTCAAACTGAAGCGCAAGGGCGCGGACCTGCTGGTGGTGAACGCCGTCGGCGAGGGAAAGGCGTTCGGGACCGAGGACAATTCGGGCTGGCTGCTCGGGGCGGACGGGACCGAGATCCCGATCCCGCTCGGTGCCAAGGCCGAGCTGGCGTCCACATTGTGGGACGCTGTTGTGACCTTGATGAAGCGTTGAGAGGCCTTTCACCGATAGTCAGTAGGCTTGAGCATCAAGCTGGGGGTGCCTAACTTTGTGGGCACCAGACGTCTAGGTGAGGGAGTGACGGCCACCGTGACCGCGTCCACGAGCAGACTGTTCACATCGGAATCGGTGACTGAGGGTCATCCCGACAAAATCTGTGATGCCATCAGCGATTCGATCTTGGACGGCTTGCTGGCCAAGGACCCGCGCAGCCGGGTGGCGGTCGAAACGCTCATCACCACCGGGCAGGTGCACGTCGCCGGAGAGGTGACCACCGAGGCCTACGCGGACATCCCGACCATCGTCCGCGACGTGATCCTGAAGATCGGCTACGACTCTTCGGCCAAGGGCTTCGACGGCAACTCGTGCGGCGTCAACGTCGCGATCGGCTCGCAGTCGCCCGACATCGCGCAGGGCGTCGACACCGCGTACGAGTCCCGCGTCGAGTCCGACGAGGACGAGATCAACCGCCAGGGCGCCGGCGACCAGGGCCTGATGTTCGGTTACGCCTGCTCGGACACCCCCGAGCTGATGCCGCTGCCGATCGCGCTGGCGCACCGGCTCTCGCAGCGGCTGACCCGGGTCCGCAAGGACGGCGTGCTCCCGTACCTGCGCCCGGACGGCAAGACCCAGGTCACCATCGAGTACGCCGGCGACCAGCCGGTGCGGCTCGACACGGTGGTCGTGTCCACCCAGCACGCGGACGGCATCGACCTGGAGCAGATGCTCGGCGTCGACGTCCGCGAGCACGTGGTCGCCCCGGAACTCGCCGACCTCGGTCTCGACACCTCCAACGTGCGGCTGCTGGTCAACCCGACCGGCCGGTTCGTCATCGGCGGCCCGATGGGTGACGCGGGCCTGACCGGCCGCAAGATCATCGTCGACACCTACGGCGGCATGGCCCGTCACGGTGGCGGCGCGTTCTCCGGCAAGGACCCGTCCAAGGTCGACCGCTCGGCCGCGTACGCGATGCGCTGGGTGGCGAAGAACGTCATCGCCGCCGGTCTCGCCACGCGCGCCGAGGTCCAGGTCGCGTACGCGATCGGCAAGGCCGCCCCGGTGGGCCTCTTCGTCGAGACGTTCGGCACCGAGACGGTCGACCCGTCGAAGATCCAGAGCGCCATCACGGAGGTCTTCGACCTTCGTCCGGCCGCGATCATCCGCGACCTCGACCTGCTTCGCCCGATCTACGCGCCGACGGCCGCGTACGGCCACTTCGGCCGTCCCGAGCTGGGTCTCCCGTGGGAGAGCACGGCGCGGGCCGCGGACCTGAAGTCGGCCGCGGGCGCCTGATCGCTTCGGTTCAGTAGTGCTATGAAAGTCCCCTTCACTGCGAATTTTGCAATGAAGGGGACTTTCATTGCACGCGGTGACAGGGCGCGGCGAGCGAGTCTGGTAGAGATCACCGGGTGAGCAGCAGTTCCGAACCGACCCCCCTGTGGGACCTTCCGGAGCCTCCGAAGGCCGAGCCGGCGCGGAAGGCCAAACCGTCCCGCGCGAAAGCCGCCAGCCGCCGCGGAGCGCAGAACCCCGCGCCCGAGAACCCGGTCGCGCGGATCGTCGTGGACATCCCGCTCACGCATCTCGACCGGACCTTCGACTACCGGATCCCCGAGAAGCTGCACGAAACCGCCGTGCCCGGCTGCCGGGTGCGCGTCCGGTTCGCGGGCCAGCTCGTCGACGGGTATCTCGTCGAGCGCGCGGACACGACGGAGTTCACCGGCAAGCTGGCGTACATCGACAGGGTGACGTCCAGCGAGGCCGTTCTGCCCCCGGCGTTGCACACGCTCTGCCGGTCGGTCGCGGACCGGTACGGCGGCACGCTCAGCGACGTCCTGCGGCTGGCTATCCCGTCGAGGCATGCGAAAGTCGAGGGCGAGCCGCCCGCCGAGCCCGCGCCGACGCCGGAGGCGCCCGAAACCACCGCCTGGGAGAAGTACCAGAGCGGTCCGGCGTTCCTGGAGGCCGTCGCGGAACGGCGTCCGGCCAACGCCGTCTGGCAGGCATTGCCAGGGGAGGACTGGCCGCGACGGCTCGCCGAAGCCGCCGCGGTGGCCGCCGCGGCCGGACGCGGTGTCGTGATGGTCGTCCCCGACCACCGTGACCTCACACGGCTGCACGACGCCTGTTCCCAGCTGATGGGAGCCGATTCCGTGGTCGCGCTGATCGCCGGGCTGGGCCCCGCCGAGCGGTACCGCCGCTGGCTCGCGGTGCTGCGCGGCGCGGTGCGCGTCGTCGTCGGCACCCGCGCGGCGATGTTCGCGCCGGTCGCCGATCCCGGCCTGTTCGTGGTGTGGGACGACGGTGACGACGTCCACCTCGACCAGCACGCGCCGTATCCGCACGTCCGCGACGTGCTGATGGACCGCGCGCACGCCGCGAAGGGGTCCATGCTCGTCGCCGGTTTCGCGCGTACCGCGGAGGCGCAGTTCCTGGTGGAGTCGGGCTGGGCGCAGCCGCTCTTGGCGGCTCGTCCCGAACTGAGGGCGGCCGCGCCGCGGGTCACGCCGGTCGGCGAGGACTTCGACGTCGCCCGGGACGAAGCGGCGAAGGCGGCACGGCTCCCGTCGGTCGCTTTCGAGGCGGCGCGGCAGTCGTTGGCGGGCGGATTCCCCGTCCTGGTCCAGGTTCCGCGCCGCGGGTACGTTCCGGGGCTCGCCTGCGGCAACTGCCGGACGTCCGCGCACTGCCGTCGCTGCGCGGGCCCGCTTTCCTTGCCGGGCGGGCTGATCGACGGCGCGCCGAGGCCGCCCGCCTGCCGGTGGTGCGGTGTCCCCGAGACGAACTTCCATTGCGCCGCTTGCGGTTCCGTCCGCCTGCGGGCGGTCGTCGTCGGCTCCAAGCGCACCGCGGAGGAACTGGGCCGCGCGTTCTCCGGATTCCCGGTGCGGACCTCGGGCGCGACCGAGGTTTTGGCTTCGGTGCCCGGAAAACCGGCGCTGATCGTGTGCACGCCCGGGGCCGAGCCGGTCGCGGAAGGCGGTTACGGCGCGGCGCTGCTGCTGGACGGCTGGGCGTTGCTGGGGCGGCAGGATCTGCGCGCGGGGGAGGAGACCCTGCGCCGCTGGATGGCGGCCGCGGCCTTGGTGCGGCCGGGGACCGAAGGCGGTCGCGTGTTCGTCGGCGTGGAAGCGGGTCTCTCGGTCGTGCAGGCGCTGGTGCGCTGGGACCCGGGCTGGCACGCGAGCCTGGAACTGGCCGAGCGGCGCGAACTCGGCTTCCCGCCCGCGATGCGGATGGCGAGTATCGAAGGCACCCCGGACGCGGTCGCCGGGCTGCTCGACGACCTCCCCCTGCCGGAGACGGGCGAAGTGCTGGGCCCGGTGCCGCTCGGCGAAGTCGACGAGGACGGGAACGCCGAACGTGAGCGGGCCCTGGTCCGCGTCGCGCGTCCGGACGGGAAGGCGCTCGCCGCCGCCGTCCACGCCGCCGCCGCGCGACGGGACGCGCGCAAGGCCCCGGAACCCATCCGGATCCAGCTCGACCCGCTCGAGCTCATCTAGCTCTCCATCCGCCCGCGTTTCGTCCTCTAGTTGCGGTAGTTCGACGCTGAACTACCGCAACTAGAGGACGAATTGCATGGGGTTAGAGGGTCGTGCCGGGGGTCGCGAGGACGTCGGCGCGGGGCGAAGCACCCGGAGCGGGCGTAGCGGGCTTCGAGGCGGAGCCGCCGAGGGCGGCCGTGAGCAGGGAGACGATCTGCGACGAGATCGCCGCCCGCCGCGCCTCGAAATCGGCGTCGGTCAGGGCCGCCGGATCGGTCGGGGTGCCGAGCACGGGCGTGTGCAGGTGTCCGCCGGCGATCCCGGTCAGGCCGAGTCCCGTCCGCAACCGGTTGCTGCGATACATCGATTCATTGCTCAAATAATTTCCGCCGCCGCCGGAAGCCGCGATCTCACCGGGTTTCGGCGCGTCCGTCCGGCAAACCGCCGTTCCGGTTCCCGGCCGGCCGCTGTCCGGCCAAACGCAGAACGCCTGGTTGTACAAGACCTGGTACGCCCCGGCGGGCGCGGCGAGCATCTTTTCGTACGGCAGCGTGGTTTCGATGAACTGGGCGTCCGGCTGCGGCCAGCCCGCGGCGGGCGGGACAGGGCCGCGGACGGGCTCGTCGAGGTTGTCCGGCGAACCACCGCGCCAGGCACCGGCCCAGCGCTCGATGTCGAACCGGCCGGGACGGCCCTGGCTGATCGTCATGATCAGTTCCGGACGGCGGAAGCGGTCCTTGAAGGCCTTGCCGTACGCCGCCTCGACGATCCCGGCGTCGAAGTAGCTCCACACCACCGGGAACGACACGGCCTGCACCAGCGCGGGACCGGTCGGCGTCGGGATCACCTTGCCGTCCAGGTGCAGCGCGGCCGCGCCCGACGGGTTCGCGATGCGGACGCCCGCGCCGTTGAGGGTGAACGGGTCGAATCCGCTCACCAGCACCCGGCGCAGCTTCGGACCGGCGGGGAAGCGGGAGTCGTCGAGGCCGCGGGCGCCGACGTCGAACGTCTTCAGCAGGTCCGCCCGGGCGGGGCCCGCCAGCGGGAAGCGCGGCGTCCACTGGCGCAGCGCCTTGCTCATCTGCAGGCGCGCCCAGTACAGGGGCCGGTCGTCGGCCTTGTCGATGCCGCCGAGATCGGGACGGCGGCCCTGCGCGCGGTCGACGGCGGTCCGCCAGAGCCCGTCACCGGCGGTCTCCGCGAGCTTCTCCGCGCGCGAAGCGGTCTTCGTCGCGCAGAGGCGCGTCGTGAACTCGGAGACGAGCTTGTCGAATCCGGCGAGCCGGACGAGTTCCGGGCCTACCGCGGGGCCGCCCGAGGGCATCGTCGCGGTCAGCCGCTTCTCCTCGACGGTGATCGCCGCCGAGTCGTCGAAGCAGCCACGCGCGCTTTCGGCTTGCGCGACGCAGGGGACCGCGAGGACGGGGAGAGCGACGAGCAGCGGCAGGAGCGCGCTCCATCGCTTGCCGGGAGTCTTCATGGACCGCATTCTGCTCATCCGGGCAGGGCCGCACTACCGACGTTCGCAGGTCTGGACGGGTCTTGTCCGGGGTGGACAGGCGAGGCAGACTCGCGCCATGGCCGCGCACAGAAGCACTCCGGTACGCATCACCGCAGTCACCGCGATCGCCGCCCTGGTCGGTGTCGCCGCACCGGGTATCGCCTCGGCGGGTCCACCGACGCCGCCGAAATCGCCGGTCGCCGTCGGCTACCTGGGAGCCGTCTCGAGTATCGACGTCGACGCGACCGCGATCGGCACGAAGATCCTGCGCGAGGGCGGCAACGCCGTCGACGCGGCCGTCGCGACCGCCGCCGCGCTGGGGGTCACCGACCCGTTCTCCGCCGGTGTCGGCGGTGGCGGCTTCTTCGTCTACTACGACGCGCGCAGCGGCAAGGTCCACACCCTCGACGGCCGTGAGACCGCGCCGTCGTCGGCGAACGAGAACCTCTTCGTCGAGAACGGCAAGGCGATCCCGTTCGCCGAGGCCGTCACCAGCGGGTTGAGCGTCGGGGTGCCCGGCACGCCCGCCACCTGGCAGGAAGCCCTGCGCAAATGGGGGACGAAGTCGCTGGCGAAGGCGGTCAAACCCGCCGAAGAACTGGCCCGCAAGGGTTTCACCGTCGACCAGACCTTCACCACCCAGATCTCCAACAACGCCGCCCGCTTCTCGGCGTTCCCGTCCACTCGGTCGCTGTACCTGCCTGGCGGAGCGCCGCCCGCGGTCGGCACGACGTTCAAGAACCCGGACCTCGCCGGCACGTACGCGCAACTCGCCGCGAAGGGCACCGACGCGCTCTATCGCGGGCCGATCGGCGCGGACGTCGTCAACACCGTGCGGAAGCCGCCGGTCGACCCGGCCTCGGCGCTGAACGTGCGGCCCGGTGACCTGACCGCGGCCGACCTCGCCAAGTACCGCGTCGTCGAGCGGAAACCGACCAAGACCGAGTACCGGGGCCTCGACGTCTACGGCATGCCCGCGCCGTCGTCCGGCGGGCTGACCGTCGGCGAGGCGCTGAACATCCTCGAGAACAAGAAGCTGAGCAAGCTGGAGAAGGCCGACTACCTGCACTACTTCCTCGAGTCGACCCGCTACGCCTTCGCCGACCGCAACCGGTGGATCGGCGACCCGGCCTTCGTCGACGTCCCGGCGAAGGAACTGATCAGCCAGAAGTTCGCCGACAGCCGCGCCTGCCTGATCGACCCCGCGAAGGCCGGGACGAGCCCGGTCGCGCCGGCCGACCCGCGCAAGCCGGTGCCGTGTGTCGCGGGGACGAACTCCGCGCCGACGCCGTACGAGGGCGAGAACACCACGCACCTCACGGTCGCCGACCGGTGGGGCAACGTCGTCGCCTACACGCTGACCATCGAGCAGGAGGGCGGCAGCGGCATCGTCGTGCCGGGCCGCGGGTTCCTGCTCAACAACGAACTGACCGACTTCTCCTTCACCCCGGTGACGCCGGGCGTGCCCGACCCGAACCTGCCGGGCCCGGCCAAGCGGCCGCGGTCTTCGATGGCGCCGACCATCGTGCTCGACCACGGCAAGCCGCTGCTCGCGGTCGGTTCACCCGGTGGGGCGTCGATCATCACCACCGTGCTGCAGATCCTCACCGGCCGGATCGACCGCGGCCTGAAGCTGGTCGACGCGATCGCCGAGCCGCGCGCGTCGCAGCGGAACTCGGCGGCCGCGCAGGTCGAGCAGTCGTTCCTCGACCAGGCCGACGTGCTCGCGATCCTGAAGGGCAAGCAGCAGGGCTTCTCGACGGCGCCCGCGGAGATCGGGGCCGCGACCGGGGTCGAACGGCTGCGGGACGGGCGGTGGCTCGCCGCCGCCGAACCGACCCGGCGGGGTGGCGGCTCGGCGGCCGTCGTCCTGCCCTGGCCACGCGGGTAGGTCGGACAGGGCGGGGCTGAAGGGGACTTTCCCCGCATGCGATGCGGGGAAAGCGCCCTTCGCCGCTTAAGACGTGGGGAAAGGCCCCTTCAACTCGGCCTTCGGTGACAGGTCCAGGCCGTGTCATGAAAGGGGCTTTCAAGACAGAATCCGTCCTGAAAGCCCCTTTCATGACATCCGCGGTGGGGCAGGGGGAGAGCGAGCGCGCCGGGTGAGTAAGGCCCTTCTAGACTGAGCGGCGATGTTCGCCCAGTCAGAGGTACCCGTCCCCCCGGTGGAGGTGCGTTGATGCGCCTCGTCTTCGCCGGTACCCCAGAACCCGCCGTCCCGTCGCTGCGGGCGCTCCTCGCGTCCGAGCGGCACGAGGTCGTCGCCGTCGTGACCCGCCCGGACGCCCAGGCGGGCCGTGGCCGCCGCGTCGTCCGGTCCCCGATCGGCGCGCTGGCCGACGAGCACGGGATCGAGGTGCTGACCCCGCCGAAGGCGAGCGACCCCGCGTTCCTCGCCCGGCTCGCGGAGATCGCCCCCGACGCGTGCCCCGTCGTCGCGTACGGGGCGCTGTTGCCCCAGGCCGCGCTGGACATCCCGGAGCACGGCTGGGTCAACCTGCACTTCTCGCTGCTGCCCGCGTGGCGCGGCGCCGCGCCGGTCCAGGCCGCGATCCGCGCCGGTGACGAGATCACCGGCGCCTCGACGTTCCGGATCGTCAAGGAACTCGACGCGGGCCCTGTCTACGGGGTGATCACCGAGCGGATCGCCGCCACCGACACCGCCGGGGAACTCCTCGGCAGGCTGTCGGAAACCGGGGCGAAGCTGCTCGTGTCCACGATGGACGGAATCGCCGATGGCACGCTGCGCGCGGTCGAGCAGACCGGGGACGGCGTGAGCTATGCGCCCAAGGTGACCGTCGAGGACGCGCGCGTCTCGTTCGCCGACCCGGGCACGGCCGTGGACAGGCAGATCCGCGCGGTCAGCCCGGAACCGGGCGCGTGGGCGGAGTTCCGGGGCGAGCGGCTGAAGCTCGGCCCGGTGACGGTCGTCGACGAGCCGGGGCCCCCGCCCGGCGAAATGGTCGTGGAGCGCAAGCGGGTCCTGGTCGGCACGGCGTCGAAACCGGTGCGGCTGGGCGAGGTGCAAGCGCAGGGGAAGAAGCGGATGGCGGCCACCGACTGGGCGCGCGGTACGAGGATCGAACAAGGAGAGCGCCTGCAGTGAACGAGCGTAGGGAACGCCGGCCGTCGAGGCCGGAGCGTGGCCGTCCGGGCCCGCGTAAGGAAGGGCCCAGCCGCCCGCCACAGATCGACCCGGCCCGCCAGGTCGCCTTCGACGTCCTGCGCGCGGTCCGTGAAGACGACGCGTACGCGAACTTGGTGCTGCCGCAACTGCTGCGCAACCGCCGGATCTCCGGCCGGGACGCGGCGCTGGCCACCGAACTGACCTACGGGACCTGCCGCGCGGTCGGCATGCTGGACGCGGTCATCGAGGCATGCCTCGTCGACCGCCCGCTGGCCAAGGTGGACGCCGTGGTGCTGGACGGCCTGCGACTCGGCGCGTACCAGCTGTTGCGCACCCGCATTCCCGAGCACGCCGCCGTCGGGTCCACTGTGGACCTCGTTCGCGCCGAAGTCGGTTCCTGGATCGCGGGTTTCGTCAACGCCGTGCTGCGCTCGGTGTCCGAAAAGGACGAAGAGACCTGGCTCGACGAGCTGGCCCCGGACGAGGCCGTCGATTCGATCGGTGCCTACGCGCTGCGGACCGCGCACCCGCGCTGGGTCGCCCGTTCCTTCGCGGAAGCGCTGGGGGACAAGGGAGCCGAGCTGAAGGCGGCCCTGGAGGCCGACGACGAGCGCCCCGACGTGCACCTGGTCGCCCGCCCCGGCGAGATCAGCGCCGACGAGCTGGCCGCCATCACCGGCGGCGACGTCGCCCCGTACTCGCCCTACGGCGTCCGGATGCCCGCGGGCTCCGGTGACCCCGGCGATGTCGAGCCGATCAAGGAAAAGCTGGCCGCGGTCCAGGACGAGGGCAGCCAGCTGTGCGCCGTCGCCGTCACCAAGGTCCCGCTCACCGGTTCCGACGAGCGCTGGCTGGACCTGTGCGCCGGGCCGGGCGGCAAGGCCGCGCTGCTGGGCGCGCTCGCGTCGATCAGCGGCGCGACCGTGGACGCCGTCGAGAAGGCGCCGCACCGCGCGAAGCTGATCGAGAACGCCGTCCAGGGGCTTCCGGTGACCATCCACGTCGCCGACGGCCGCGAGACCGACCTCGAACCGGGCTACGACCGCGTGCTGGTCGACGCGCCGTGCAGCGGGCTCGGCTCGCTGCGCCGTCGCCCGGAGGCGCGCTGGCGCCGCCAGCCCAGCGACATCTCGGACCTGACGAAACTGCAGGGCCAGCTGATCACCGCGGCGCTGGACCTGGTCCGCCCCGGCGGCATCGTCACCTACGTCGTCTGCTCGCCGCATCTGGCCGAGACCGAAGGCGTCGTGGGGGAGACCGCGCGCCGCGCCGGCGCCGAGATCGTGGACGCGCGGCCGTTCTTCCCGGATGTCCCGCAGCTCGGCAACGGCCCGTACGTCCAGCTGTGGCCGCACCGCCACGGCACCGACGCGATGTTCTGCGCCGTCCTGCGGAAGCCGGAAACCGCCGGGTGACCAGGGTCCTCGGCCTGGTCGCGAGCTCGTGCGGCGGACTGGACACCCGGTTCGCCGCGCAGCTCGCGGAACCGGCCGCGGACCGCGGCTGGGAGCTCGCGATCACGCTGACCCCCACCGCCGCCCGCTGGCTGGAGAAGACCGGCGGGATCGGTGACCTGGAGAAGGTCACCGATCTGCCGGTCCGCAGCACCTCCCGGCTGCCGGGCGAACCCCGGCCGCATCCGGATCCCTCGGTGTTCCTGTTCGCGCCCGCGTCCGCGAACTCCGTGGCGAAACTTGCGCTCGGCATCGCCGACAACCAGGCGCTGACGCTGCTCGGCGACGTCCTCGGCACGCCGGGGATCACGATCGTCCTGGGGTATCAGATCCAGGAGACCCGGGTGCACCATCCGGCGTGGCGACGCCATCTCGACACGCTCGCCTCCGCCGGTGTCGCCACCGCGAGGCTCACGCCGGACGCGTCCTGGACTTCCGTCCTGGATCTGCTCCCTTAGCGAGCGCAAAACCCCGTGTCGACGGCGGCCGCGAGATGCGCCGACGCCCCGTCCGGCAGCGGGTCCGTGTTGGCGACGACGTTCACCCGCTTCCCGTGCGGAACCGCCCCCGAGATGTTCGCGAAGCCGCGGAGATTCCCGCCGTGGCCCCAGAAAGTACCGCCACAGGACAGCGGGACCGACGCGATCCCGAGCCCGTACGCGGCGCCGGGGATGCCCAGGTTCGCGGGCACGGTCCGCCGCATCTCCGCCTGCTGCGCCCGGGGAAGGAGACGGCCGTCGGCGACCGCGCCGTAGAAGCGGTTCAGGTCCTCGCCGGTCGAGACGAGCCCACCGGAGGCCCCGGCCGCGGACGGGTCCAGTTCGGTGAAGTCGACAAGACCCGGCGCGTATCCCCTGGCGTGCGGCAGCGGCAGGCGCTCGTCACCCCGCAGCGGCAGGTAGGTGTCACGTAGGCCGAGCGGTCCGGCGATCCGGCTCCGGATCTCGGTGGAGACGGAGCGGCCGGTGAGCTTCTCGATGAGCATCCCGGCGATGACGTAGTTCGTGTTGGAGTAGGACCACTTCGCGCCCGGCTGGAAGTCCGGCGGATGCGCGAGGCCGATCGCCACCAGCTCTTCGGGTTCGGCGCCGCGATGACGCCATTCGTCGATGTCGAGGTCGCGCACGTAGTTGTAGAGCCCGCTGGTGTGCTGGAGCAGCTGCCGGACGGTGATCTTGGTGCCGTCGTTGCCGTTCCCGCGCACGAGACCGGGCAGATACCGGTCGATCGGGGTGTCCAGCCGGACCTTTCCTTCGGCCACCAGCTGCAGCACCACGACGGCGACGAACGTCTTGGTGACACTGGCCGCCCGGAACTTCGCTCCACGGGGGAACGGTGCCCGGGTTTCGACGTTTCCGACGCCTTCGCGCTCCGACCACGTCCGCCCGGACGCGCTCGTCACGGTCGCCTGCGCGCCGGGGACCCCGTCCTGCACCAGCGTCTTCAGCGCCTTGTCGACTTCGTCGTGCGGCTTGGTCACGGCGAGCGCCGGTGCGGCGGTGGTGGTGGCCAGCAGCGCGATCAGCGAGCCGATGGCGACGATCTTCTTACCTGGCAAGGTTTTCCGCATGATGCAAAGTTAGGGAGGCCGCGATCGGGCGGCCATGGGGCAGGCCCCCACCCCTCAACGGGGGCCTGCCCCACCTCGTCAGCGGAGGCGCAGAGCGCGCTTCAAGGTGCCGAAGAGGTCGGTCTGGTTGGTCAGGCCGACGATGTTCGCCGCCTGCGGTCCGTAGCCCGCGACGCGGATCTGCGTGCCGGTGTGGTCCTGCGACGAGCCCGGCATCCCGGTGCCGTAGTTGATCGTCATGTTCGCGCCCTCGTTGGTGACGAGGGTCGCGGTCTGACCGGGGCTGACCGTGCCGTTGCCGATGATCTGGCTGGTGTGGCCGTGGTCGCCGGTGACGATCACCAGGGTGTCGGGGTTGCTGCGGGCGTAGGCGAGCCCGGCCGCGACGGCCTGGTCGAAGTCGATCGTCTCACCGATCTGGCCGCACGGGTCGGCGGCGTGGTCCTGCTTGTCGATGCTCGCGCCCTCGACCTGGAGGAAGAAACCCTTGTCCTTGCGGCGGTCGTCGAGCAGCGAGATCGCCTTGCGGGTCTGGTCGGCCAGCTTCGGCTGCGTCTTCGGCAGCGCCGGGTTCGGGGTGCAGCGGGACGGCGGGGTGCCGCCCTGCTTCGCGGCCGGGCCGGTCCAGTTGACCGGCAGGTTGCCGGAGGCGAACAGGCCGAGCAGCGGCTTGCCGGGCTTGGCCGCGGCGAGGTCGGCCGCGGTGTTCACCACCTGGTAGCCCGAGGACTTCGCCTGGTCCAGCACGGTCTTCCCGGCGAACTTCCCGGCCTTGACCTGCTGGTCGAAGTACTTCGCGCCGCCACCGAGCAGCACGTCCGGCTTGGTCTGGACCAGCTGCTCGGCGATGGACCCGGCGCCGCCGTTCTCCTTGGCGTTGGCCGCGCACTTCTTGCTGGTCTCGTCGGGGCCCTTGCAGTCGCGGTTGACCACGTGCGAGCCGAGCACCGCGGGGGTGGCGTCCTGGACCTCGGCCGTGGTGACGTCGCCGGTGCGCAGCCCCGAACGCTTGGCGATCTCGAGGATCGACGGAACGGCGTTGCCGTACGGGTCCACGGAAATCGCGCCGTTGTAGGTCTTCACGCCGGTGGCCCACCCGGTGCCGGAGGCGGCCGAGTCGGTCACGTAGTCGGGCTTCGAGGGGTTGTTCTTCTCGACCGCGTACGTCGTGTAGTCACCGGTGAGCGGCAGTTCGTCCATCGCGAGCCGCCCGGCCGCGCCGCGTTCGTAGTTGCGCGCCGAGGTGATCTCGGACTGGCCCATGCCGTCGCCGATGAACAGGATGACGTTGCGGGCGCTGCCGCCCTTGATCGCGGCGCGCACGTCCTGGGTGCGGTCGCCCTGTGCGGCCGCGAGGCGGGCGTCGTCGCCGGCGGCGAGCGCGGCGGGCGCCAGCGCGATCAGCGTGACGCCCAGCGCCCCGCCGGCGAGCCATTTGCGCCGTCCTGTGAACAGCGAAGCCATCGAAAATCTCCTTGGGATTACTGAGGATCAGGGCAGTCCCATTAGTCACCGCGCATGTGTGCGGCCGGGGATTTCCGGGTGAACACGGGAAGAACAGCGGCCGTCCGCTAGCGCAGGCTGTGACCCGGTGCGACGACGCCTGTCTCGTAAGCGAAAACCACCGCCTGGCTGCGGTTGGCCGCGCCCAGTTTGCCGAAGATGTTGCCCACGTGGGTTTTGACGGTTTCGAGACTGATGACCAGATCGGCCGCTATGTCCACATTGGACATCCCGGTGGCGATGAGGCGCAGCACCTCGGTCTCCCGTTTCGTCAGCGAAGACGGACGGGGCGCGAGGCCCGACGCCGCCGGGCGGGCGGTGACCAGCCGCCGGATCGCGTCGGGGAACAGCAGTGTCTCCCCGGCGGCGATGGTCCGGATGGCGTGCGCGAACTCCTCCTTGCGCGCCCGCTTCAGCAGGAACCCGCTCGCGCCCGCCAGCAGCGCGTCGTAGATGTAGTCGTCGTTGTCGAACGTCGTGATCACGAGGACCTTCGGCGGTTCGGGTACTTCGGCCAGCACCCGCCGGGTCGCCTCGATCCCGTCGACGCCGGGCATGCGGACGTCCATCAGGATCACCTCCGGATGCGTCCGCCGCACCAGGTCGACCACCTCGCCGCCGTCGCCCGCTTCGCCGACCACGGTCAGATCGGGCTGATTGTCCAGCAGCGAGCGCAATCCGGCGCGCAGCAACGGTTCGTCGTCGACGATCAGGACCCGCAGTGTCATGAGTGCGACCGTAGCGGGATGGTGGTCACCAGCCGCCACAGCGGTTCCCCGTCGATGGCGGGCCCCGCGATGAGCTCACCACGCAGCGCCTCGACGCGTTCGGTCAGGCCCGGCAAACCGTTGCCACCACGATCCGACGCGGCGGCCATCTCCATGAGCGGGTTCACGATCTCGATCCGCAGCGCGTCGGCGAGGACCGCGACCCGCACGGTCACCGGGCCGGGATGCGCGTGGCGCAACGCGTTCGTCAGTCCTTCTTGGACGATCCGGTACGCCTCCCGCGAAAGCGTCGCGGGCAGTTCGGCGGCGGGGCCGGTCAGCTCGTAGTCGATCACCGCTCCGCCGGATCGCGCCCGCTCGGCCAGCGTCGCGGCCTCGATGAGCCGTCGTTCGGGCTCGCGGGACGACCGGTCGTCCCGCAGCAGACCGAGCACGTGGTCGAGGTCTTCGAGCGCCGCCCGTGACGACTCCTCGATGGTGCCCAAGGCCTTGCGCACCAGTTGCGGTTCGGAATCGACCAGTTCGGCGGCCGCGGCGGCCTGGATGGTCGACGTCGTCAGCGTGTGGCCGATGGAGTCGTGCAGCTCGCGGGCCAGCCGGTTGCGCTGCTCGAAGTGGTTCGCCCGGACCTCGGCCGCGGCGACGCGTTCGGCGGCCGACGGCCCCAGCAGGGCGACCGCGCTGTACTGGAAGAGCTTGGTGAAACCGGCGAGGACGTACGCGATCACCACGAGCGTGAAGAACCCGATCGGCAGGGTCCACGCGCCTGCGACGCCGGGCTCGATCGTCACCTGCTCGCCGAAGATCGCGATGGGACTGCCGCCGCCTCCCGCCCACACCAGGGCCAGGACGACACCCAGGAACAGGAAGCAGCCGAGACCGAACAGCACCCAGCCGAGCACGGTGTGCACGAGCAGCCAGCCCGCCGAGCGCCAGCGCTCCGCCCAGGCGACCTTCGTGTTCGGCAGGGGTGAGGCGATCCGGGTGCCCAGCATCTGGTTGGAGAACCAGATGCCGACCCGCCGCATCGGTCCCGGCAGCCCGGCGAGCCCGACCAGCAGGCCCATCGCGAGCATGCCGAAGACCATCTTCGCCGTCGTGTCGCCAGGGAGGAGGACGGCGGGGATGATCGCGATCGGGAACGGGATCGCCGTGATCGCCATGCCGAGGAGCCCGAACGGCACGCTCCGATAGCTGCCGATCCGCACCAGGGGTTTCAAGGGGTTGACCATGACGGGAACGCTATTCGGCGCCGCGTGCGCGCACCTCCCACTGCGGGGCCATTTCACGTCATCCTCAAGACCGGGACGGCGGTCACAGCCGGTTAGCGGGCGTTAGCGGCGTCCTCCTACACTCGGGCGCGTGGCTCACCGACCTTTGATCGCACCCAGCATCCTCTCCGCGGACTTCGCCCGGCTCGGCGACGAGATCCGCGCCGTCGCGGGGGAGGGGGACACCCGCGCGGACTGGGTCCACGTCGACGTCATGGACGCGCATTTCGTCCCGAACCTGACCCTCGGCCTGCCCGTCGTGCAGTCGCTGATCAAGGCCACCGACGTCCCGATCGACTGCCACCTGATGATCGAGAACCCCGACAAGTGGGCCATCGGGTACGCCGAGGCGGGCGCCTACAACGTCACCGTGCACGTCGAGGCCGCGCACGACCCGATCGCGCTGGCGAAGAACCTCCGCGCCGCCGGGGCGAAGGCCGGTCTGTCGATCAAGCCGAACACCCCCATCGAAGACCACCTCGACACCCTCAAGCACTACGACACGCTGCTGGTGATGTCGGTCGAGCCCGGCTTCGGCGGGCAGTCGTTCATCGAGGGCGTCCTCGACAAGGTGCGCACCGCGCGGAGCCTGGTCGACACCGGTCACCTCAAGCTCATCGTCGAGATCGACGGCGGGATCAACGCCGACACGATCGAGCAGGCCGCCGAGGCCGGTGTGGACTGCTTCGTCGCCGGTTCCGCCGTCTACGGCGCCGAAGACCCTGGTAAGGCTGTCGCGGCGCTGCGCGAGCAGGCGGCCCGCGTCCGCGGCTGATCCCGCCTCTTGATCCGCCATCGGGTCAGGAGAAGGAATCGGCCCGCGTGGGTGTTGGATGGGGGGAGCACCGTTTTCAGCGACGGTGCGACGCAGGAGGAGGGCAGCAGGAGTGTTCACCGGCATTGTCGAGGAGCTCGGCGAGGTCACCGCAGTCGAGCAGGTCCCGAACGCCGCGCGGCTGACCGTACGGGGGCCGCTGGTGACCAGCGACGCCGGTCACGGCGACTCCATCGCGGTGAGTGGCGTGTGCCTCACCGTGGTCGCGGTGGCGGGCGGTGAGTTTACCGTCGATGTCGTGCACGAGACCCTGCAGCGCTCCAGCCTCGCGAAGGTGAACGTCGGCGACGTCGTCAACCTGGAACGCGCGACGCCGGCGGGCGGCAGGCTCGGCGGGCACATCATGCAGGGCCATGTGGACGGCACCGGCGTCTTCCTCAAGCGGGACGAGCAGGGACTCACCTCGTTCGCCCTGCCGGGCAGACTGGCCAGGTACGTGGTCGAGAAGGGATCGATCGCGGTCGACGGCATCTCCCTCACGGTCGCCGCGGTGACCGACGAGGAGTTCTCCGTCGCCCTGATCCCGACCACGCTCGAACTGACCACCCTCGGCCGGAATCAGCCGGGCGACCTGGTGAATCTCGAGGTCGACGTGGTCGCCAAGTACGTCGAAAAGCTGGCCATGCCGCACCTGCGCACGCAGGGGGACAATGGCGGTACGGAGGAGCGGGCGTGACCGAGACGAGTGCGATTCCGGGGTCGGCTGATCTGACCCCCTGTGGAGGCGGGGTGGCCGTGAACGCCGATGCCATCGAGGCGGCGATCGCCGACATCAAGGCGGGCCGTCCGGTCGTCGTGGTGGACGACGAGGACCGCGAGAACGAAGGCGACCTGATCTTCGCCGCGGAGAAGGCCACGCCGGAACTGATGGCCTTCATGGTGCGCTACACCTCGGGGTACGTCTGCGTGGCGCTGACCGAGGCCGAGGCGGACAGGCTCGACCTGCCGCCGATGTACCACACGAACCAGGACCAGCGCGGTACCGCGTACAGCGTCACGGTCGACGCCGCCGAGGGCATCACCACCGGCATCTCCGCGGCCGACCGCTCGCACACCGTCCGCCTGCTCGCCGACCCGGCGTCCACGGCGTCGGACTTCCGGCGTCCCGGTCACGTGGTCCCGCTGCGGGCCAAGCAGGGCGGCGTCCTGCGGCGGCCCGGGCACACCGAAGCCTCCGTCGACCTGGCCCGCCTCGCCGGGCTTTCGCCGTCCGGCGTGCTCTGCGAGATCGTGTCGCAGAAGGACGAGGGCGACATGGCCCGCCGCGACGAACTCGAGGTCTTCGCCGCGGACCACGACCTCAAGATGATCACCATCGCCGACCTGATCGCGTACCGGCGGCGGACCGAGAAGCAGGTCGAGCGGGTCGCCGAGGCGCGGATCCCGCTGGCGGCGGGCACGTTCCGCGCGGTCGGTTACGACAGCCTTCTCGACGGAATCGAGCACATCGCGTTCGTCTACGGCGAGATCGCCGACGGCGAGGACATCCTGGTCCGCGTGCACTCCGAATGCCTCACCGGCGACGTCTTCGGCTCGTTGCGCTGCGACTGCGGCCCGCAGCTGGAAGCGGCTTTGGAGGCCGTCGCCAAGGAAGGCCGCGGCGTCGTGCTCTACATCCGCGGTCACGAGGGCCGCGGCATCGGGCTGCTGCACAAACTGCAGGCCTACCAGCTGCAGGACGCCGGCGCCGACACCGTCGACGCGAACCTGCAGCTCGGCGTCCCCGCCGACGCGCGTGACTACGGCACCGGCGCGCAGATCCTGTGCGACCTCGGCGTCCGCTCGATGCGGCTGCTGACGAACAACCCGGCCAAGCGCGTCGGGCTCGAGGGTTACGGCCTGCGGGTCAGCGGCCGGGTGTCGCTGCCGATCTCGCCGAACCCGGAGAACCTGCGCTACCTCAAGACCAAGCGGGACCGGATGGGGCACGACCTGTCCCAGCTGGAGCACTATGACCAGGTCGGCGCCGAGGTCGACCAGGGCAACGGAGGTGGCACGCGGTGAGCGGCGAAGGCCGTCCGGACGTCGAACTCGACCTGTCCGACTGTAAGAACATCCGGCTCGGGATCGTGGCCACGCGCTGGCACACGAAAATCACGAGTGCCCTGCTGGACCGCGCCCTCGAGGCGGCCAAGGCGGCCGACCTGGAGGAAGAGCCGACCGTCGTCCGCGTCGCGGGCGCCGTCGAACTTCCCGTCGCCGCGCAGGCACTGGCCCGCACCCACGACGCGGTCGTCGCGCTGGGCGTGGTCGTCCGGGGCGGGACGCCGCACTTCGAGTACGTCTGCGACGCGGTCACCGCGGGCCTGACCAGGGTGGCGCTCGACGAGAGCACCCCGGTCGGCAACGGCGTGCTCACCTGCGACACCGAACAGCAGGCCCTCGACCGGTCCGGTCTGCCCGGCTCCGTCGAGGACAAGGGCTACGAAGCGACCGTCGCCGCACTGGACGCCGCGCACGCCTTGCGGAACCTGCGCCAGCCGTGGACCGAGCGGGGCTTCGTGTGAGCGTCGAGGCGGATGTGATGACAGAGTCCGAGGTCGTGGTGGTGCGGCCCCGTCGCGCCATGGTGATGTGCTCGGTGCTGGCGGTGATCCTGCTGGCGACGTTCGTGGTCGTCGCGGTCCTGCTGCGCGGCTCGGACACCGGCGTGATCTTCCAGCCGTCCGACCAGGCGGCGATGATCGGCATCGGCGTCCTGCTCGCGCTGGGCACGATGCTGTTCGCGACCGCGCGGGTGAAGGCCGACGCCGACGGCATCGAGGTCCGGAACGTGCTGATGACCAAGAAGTTCGCGTGGAGCGAAGTGCTTTCGGTGAGCTTCCCCGATGGCGCTTCGTGGGCGCGGCTGGAACTTCCGGACGACGAGTACTACTCGGTCATGGCCGTGCAGGCGGTGGACCGGGACCGCGCGGTGGCCGCGGTGCGGGCGCTGCGGCGGCTGCACAAGGCGGCTTGGAACGGCTGACGCCTCACAGCTCACTCAAGTGTCATGAAAGGGGCTTTCAGGACGTTTTTCGTCCTGAAAGCCCCTTTCATGACATCCGGGACCGGACGGCACCCCGCACCGACCCGCTCAAAGCTCGAAATCCACCACGACCGGCGCGTGATCCGAGGGACCTTTCCCCTTCCGCGCGTCACGGTCCACATAGGAATCCGTCACCCCGCCCGCGATCCGGCTGTCGGCGTAAACGAGGTCGATCCGCATTCCCTTGTTGTTCGGGAAGTTCCCGGCCCGGTAGTCCCAGTACGTGAACGGGTGGTCGTACTTCAACGGCCGCGGGAACACGTCGGACAGCCCGAGGTCCCGCAGGGCCGCGAGCGCCTTCCGCTCCGGTTCGGTCACGTGCGTCGATTCGGCGAACACCGAGATGTCCCAGACGTCCTCGTCAGCAGGCGCGATGTTGAAGTCGCCGAGCACCGCGAACGGCAGCCCGCGCGACTGCTCCTCGCGCACCGTCGCCTCCAGCGCCGAGAGCCAGGCGAGTTTGTAGTTGTAGTGCGGGTTTTCGAGGTCACGCCCGTTGGGCACGTACACCGACCACAGCCGCACGCCGCCGCAGGTGGCGCCGATGGCGCGCGCGTCGGTCTTGTCCTCGAAGGTGGGCTCGCCGGTCAGCCCGCGTGTGACGTCCTCAAGCCCGACGCGGGACACGATGGCGACGCCGTTCCAGCGTCCGATGCCGTACGCGGCCGTCTCGTAGCCCGCCTCCCGCACTGCGTCGAACGGGAAGGCGTCCGTGCCGCTCTTGAGTTCCTGCAGGCACAGGACGTCCGGTTGTACCGAGCCGAGCCACTCCAGCACCCTCGGCAGCCGGGGCCCGATCGAGTTCACGTTCCAGGTCGCGATCCGCATGCCCGCGAGCGTCCCACACGCCACCGACACGTCCACGCGAAAGGGCCCCTCCGAGACGGGTCGCGTCTCGGAGGGGCCCCACCGGGGTGTGAGGTCAGACCCCGGCGGTCGTACGGATCCAGGAGCGGGCCGAAGCGACGCTGCCGTAGTTGTTGGTGCCGCGGGTGTTCGAGCCGCTCTGGTTCTGCACGGTCGAAGCGACGCCGACCTGGACGCCGTTGGAGACCTGGGGGCCGCCCGAGTCGCCCTTCCACGCCGAACCGTTGATGCCGACGCTCTGGATGGCCGGGCCGCCGTAGGCGTCGGACGAGCTGCCGCTGACGCGGACGTTGGCCACCTTCAGCGCCGAGGCGGGCGGGCCGGTCGGGGTCTCACGGCCCCAGCCGTAGAGCTGGTTCGTGCTGCCGACCGACGGGTTCGAGCTGGCCAGGGTGATCGGCGTGACACCGGCGTCCGAGGCCAGGTGCAGCAGCGAGATGTCGGAACCCGCGGGCGAGGACACCTTGCGGTCGACGGCGATCACGCGGCCGCCCTGCAGGGCGTTGCTGCCGACGCGGACGCGCATGCCGCTGCCGTCGGAGTCGAGGCAGTGCTTGGCGGTCAGCACCCAGCGCTGGGCGATGACACTGCCGGAGCAGTTGAACCCGTCCCACTGACGGCCCGGGGTGTTGACGTAGACCTGGGCGCCCCAGCTCACGGTGGGGGCGGTGCCACCGCCCACGATGTTGGGCTGGACACCGGTGGGGGTGCCCGCGGAGGCGACCGCGCCCGCGGTCATGGTGAGGGCTGCGGCGGCGAGGGTGGCGGCGCCCAGCGTACGAAGACGGCTCACGGTGCAGGAGTCCTTTCGAGCGTCATCTGACGAAGAACCGAGTGAAGTGGAACTGGGACGGAAAGTAATCACCCTGTTCACCCGCTAGGAACCAACGAACGTCTGGACCGGCCGAATACCCGACTTAGGTCGGTATGGGTGGCGAAAGACTTACCGGATCGTGGGAACGGCCACTCGAAGGGTTGACCGGAGCCGGTCTAAAGGGCGGGGGCCCGTAAGACTGTCGGTGCTGCCCCATAGGCTTGACGACGTGGCTGACCCGACCACCTACCGTCCCTCGCCGGGGAGCATCCCGGACGCCCCTGGCGTGTACAAATTTCGTGACGCCACGAAGAGGGTCATCTACGTCGGCAAGGCGAAAAGCCTCCGCAGCAGGCTGAACTCCTACTTCGCCGACATCACGGGCTTGCACCCGCGCACGCGCCAGATGGTGACGACGGCGGCGAGCGTCGAGTGGACCGTGGTCGGCACCGAGGTCGAGGCACTCCAGCTCGAGTACAACTGGATCAAGGAGTTCGACCCGCGGTTCAACGTCCGTTATCGCGACGACAAGAGCTATCCGATGCTCGCCGTCACGATGAACGAGGAGTACCCGCGCCTGCACGTCTATCGCGGCGCGCGCAAGAAGGGCGTGCGGTACTTCGGGCCGTACGCGCACGCCTGGGCCATCCGCGAAACGCTCGACCTGCTGCTCCGTGTCTTCCCGGCGCGCACCTGCTCGGCCGGGGTCTTCAAACGGCACGGCCAGATCGGCAGGCCCTGTCTGCTCGGCTACATCGGCAAATGCTCCGCGCCCTGCGTCGGCAAGGTCTCCGCCGACGAGCACCGCGGCATCGTCGAGGACTTCTGCGACTTCCTCGCCGGCCGCACCGACGCGCTGATCCGCCGCCTGGAACAGGAAATGGCGGCCGCGTCCGAAGAGCTCGAGTTCGAGCGCGCCGCCCGGCTGCGCGACGATCTCGGCGCGCTCCGCCGGGCGATGGAGAAGCAGGCGGTGGTGCTCGGCGACGGCACGGACGCCGACGTCGTCGCCTTCGCCCACGACGAACTCGAGGCCGCGGTCCAGGTCTTCCACGTGCGCGGCGGCCGGGTGCGCGGCCAGCGCGGCTGGGTGATCGACAAGGCCGAGGAAATGGACGTCAAGGACCTCGTCGACCACTTCCTCACACAGTTCTACGGCGAAGAGGCCGAACGCGCGGACGACCCCGAACTCGGATCGCCGGTGCCGCGCGAGGTGCTCGTCCCCGAACTGCCCGCCGACGCGGAAGCGCTCGGCGAGTGGCTTTCCGGGCTGCGCGGTTCGCGGGTGAGCCTGCGGGTGCCGCAACGCGGCGACAAACGCGCGCTCGCGGAGACGGTGACGCGCAACGCCGGCGAGGCCTTCACCCAGCACAAACTGCGCCGCGCCGGTGACCTCACCGCGCGGTCGGCCGCGCTCGCGGAACTGCAGGACTACCTGGCGCTGGAAACCGCGCCGCTGCGTATCGAATGCGTCGACATCAGCCATATCCAAGGCAGTGACGTGGTCGCGTCGCTCGTGGTGTTCGAGGACGGCATCCCGCGCAAGTCCGAGTACCGTCGCTTCGCCCTGCGCGAGGCCGCGGAGGAAGGCGACGTCGCGTCGATCGCCGAGGTCGTCCGACGCCGTTTTTCCCGTTATCTGAAGGAAAACGCCGAAGCGGTCGACCCGGATCGTCCGGGCATCGACCCGGAGACCGGTAAGCCGCGCAAGTTCGCCTACGCGCCGAACCTGCTCGTCGTCGACGGCGCGGGCCCGCAGGCCACCGCGGCTGCGGACGTCCTCTCCGAATTGGGCGTCACCGATGTCGCCGTCGTCGGCCTCGCGAAGCGGCTGGAAGAAGTGTGGCTGCCGGGCGATCCCGATCCGGTGATCCTGCCGCGCACCTCGGACGCGCTGTATCTGCTTCAGCGGTTGCGCGACGAGGCACACCGTTTCGCCATCCGTTACCACCGGGAGAAGCGGTCCAAGCGGATGCAGGTGTCCGCATTGGACGGTGTGCCGGGACTGGGGCAAGCTCGTCGTACCGCGCTGATCAAGCATTTCGGCTCGGTGAAGAAACTCCGCGAAGCAAGACTCGAGGAGATCGAGGCGGTGCCCGGCTTCGGCAGGCGCACCGCCGAAGCGGTCGTCGCGGCGCTGGCAGGGCCGTCCGAAGCACGTTTTCCCGCTGAGGACGCATCGGGAGCAGCGGCGCAGACGGCGGGGGAGTCTGGTAGTACGTGATCGGGGAAAGGACCATCGTGAGTGCGCAAGAAGAAGGCCGCGGTTCCGGAATGGAGGTCGCGGTCGTCTCAGGGCTGTCCGGGGCGGGCCGCAGTACCGCCGCGAAATGCCTGGAGGACCTGGGCTGGTTCGTGGTGGACAACCTGCCGCCCGAGCTGATCGCCACCATGGTCGAGCTCGGCGCGCAGGCGCGGGGCGCGATCACCAAGGTCGCCGTGGTGATGGACGTGCGCTCGCGCGCGTTCACCGACGACCTGGCGTCGGTCATCAAGGACCTCGACGCCCGCGGGTACAAGCCGCGCGTGTTGTTCCTGCAGGCCACCGACGCGGTGCTGGTGCGCCGGTTCGAGGCCGTCCGCCGCGGGCACCCGATGCAGGGTGACGGCAGGCTCGCCGACGGCATCACCGCCGAGCGCACGCTGCTGGAGCCGCTGCGCGAAGAGGCCGACCTCGTGCTCGACACGTCGTCGCTTTCGGTGCACGACCTGCGCGCCAAGATCGAGGACGCCTTCGGTTCCGAGGCCAGCACGCAGACTCGCGTCACCGTGCTGTCCTTCGGCTACAAGTACGGCCTGCCGATGGACGCGGACCTGGTGATGGACGTCCGGTTCCTGCCGAACCCGTTCTGGATCCCGGAACTGCGCGACCACACCGGTCTCGAAGGCGAAGTCCGCAACTACGTGCTCAGCCAGGAAGGCGCGGACGAGTTCCTCGACCGCTACCACCAGCTGCTGCGCCTGATCGGCGCGGGCTACAAGCGCGAGGGCAAGCGCTACCTGACGCTGGCCGTCGGCTGCACCGGCGGAAAGCACCGCAGTGTCGCCATTTCCGAGGAACTCGCCCAGCGTCTGTCCAATGAGGACGGTATGGCCGTGAAGGTGGTGCACCGCGACCTTGGCCGCGAGTGAACCGCGAGCGGTCGCACTGGGTGGCGGGCACGGCCTGCACGCCACCCTCACCGCGTTGCGCCGGGTGACCTCGCAGGTCACCGCCGTGGTCACCGTCGCGGACGACGGGGGCTCGTCGGGCAGGCTGCGCCGGGAACTGGGGCTGCTGCCGCCGGGCGACCTGAGACAGGCCTTCGCCGCGTTCGCCGCCGAAGACGGCGGAACCCTGTGGGCGGAGGTGTTCCAGCATCGCTTCGGCGGTGACGGCGCGCTCGCCGGGCACGCCGTCGGGAACCTGTTGCTGGCCGGCTTGTTCGAGGTGCTCGGAGATCCGGTCGCGGCGCTCGACGAGGCGAGCAGGCTGATGGGCATCTCCGGCCGCGTCCTGCCGATGTCACCCGAACCGCTGGAAATCCAAGGTGAGGTTTCGGGTCTCGACGTCGAGAACCCGGAGGCGATCCGGAGGATCCGCGGTCAGGTGGCGGTGGCGACCACGCCCGGTCAGGTGCACCGGATCAGCCTGCACCCGGCAGGACAGGCCGACCGGCCGCCGCGCGGCTGCCCGGAGGCGATCGAAGCCGTGCTCGGCGCGGACGTGGTCTTCCTCGGCCCGGGGTCGTGGTTCACCAGTGTGCTGCCGCATCTGCTGGTGCCGGATCTGCACGACGCGCTGCTCCGGACGGACGCCACGAAGGTGGTCATCCTCAATCTGATCCCCCAACCGGGGGAGACGGCGGGATTCTCTCCGGAGAAGCATTTGGACGTACTGTTCGAACACGCCCCGCGATTGCGGGTGGACGCGGTCATCGCGGACCGGGACTCGGTGCCCTCACCAGCCCGGTTGCGGGACGCGGCCGGGAAACTCGGCGCGCGGGCGTTGCTGGGGGCGGTGGCTGACCCGGTCGTGACGGGGCGGCATGATCCTGATGCGCTCGCGGGCTGTATGCGGGACGCTCTCGGTCTCACCGGGGGAGGAGCTGAAGGTATGGAGGGGCAGCGATGGCGATGACCGCCGCCGTGAAGGACGAGCTGAGCCGGCTTGAGATCACCAAGATCGGCCCGCGCCGCGCGGAGGTCGCGTCGATGCTGCGATTCGCGGGCGGGCTGCACATCGTGGCCGGCCGCGTCGTGGTGGAGGCCGAACTCGACACCGGATCGGTGGCGAGGCGGCTGCGCAAGGAGATCCACGAACTGTACGGACACCAGTCCGACGTCCACGTCATCTCTTCCAGCGGGTTGCGCAAGGGCACGCGGTACGTCGTCCGGGTGGTCAAGGACGGTGAGGGCCTCGCCCGGCAAACCGGCCTGATCGACCAGCGCGGCCGTCCGGTGCGCGGACTGCCCGCCGCCGTCGTGTCCGGTGGCGTCGCCGACGCGGAGGCCGCCTGGCGTGGCGCCTTCCTGGCGCACGGTTCGCTCACCGAACCCGGCCGCTCGTCGTCACTCGAAGTCACCTGCCCCGGCCCCGAGGCCGCGCTGGCGCTCGTCGGCGCCGCCCGGCGGATGGGCATCCAGGCCAAGTCGCGCGAGGTCCGCGGCGCGGACCGCGTCGTCGTGCGCGACGGTGACGCCATCGGTGCCCTGCTGACCCGCCTCGGCGCCCACACGAGCGTGCTCGCGTGGGAAGAGCGGCGGATGCGCCGCGAAGTGCGCGCCACCGCGAACCGGCTCGCGAACTTCGACGACGCGAACCTCCGGCGCTCGGCCCGCGCGGCCGTCGCGGCGGCGGCCAGGGTCGAGCGGGCGCTGGACATCCTCGGCGAGTCCGCCCCTGATCACCTGCTCGCCGCGGGCAAACTGCGGCTGTCGAACCGGCAGGCTTCGCTCGAAGAGCTGGGCCAGCTGTCCGACCCGCAGATGACCAAGGACGCCGTCGCCGGCCGCATACGCCGCTTGCTTGCGATGGCCGACAAGAAGGCGAAGGAACAGGGCATCCCGGACACCGAATCCGCCGTGACCCCGGACATGCTGGAAGAAGACGAAGCCTGACCCACCCCTCGCATTTAGTCCTCTAGTTGCGATAGATGCACACGCAATCATCGCAACCAGAGGACTAAACGCGAGGCTCAAGGCTCTCGTGGGCGCCAGTGAGCGAGCTGTTCCCGGAGCTTCTCCGTTTCCGGATGCCGTTCGCCCCGGACCTCGACCGAGTCGTCGAGGAGCAATTCCCACTCCGAGAGCGCTTCGGTGATCTGACCTGCTTCGACGGCGACCGGCAGCAGCACCTCGAACCGCGCGAGCGCCCCGGCCAGGTCACCCGCCTTGCCCGTCCAGGTCGCGTGCCGTGCCTTGCACCGCAAGGTGATCCGGTGCGTCTCCCCGAGTTCCCGTTCCGCCCGACGAGCCCACGCCGCCCAGTTTTCCCGGTTCTCCACCGGGATCCCGGACGCCCGGCGCTCCAGCGAGGCGAGCGCGTCCTCGTGCAGACCCGCGAGCCACAGGAACTCGGCTTCGTTGGTGGCCGCATACGCCTGTTCCACCGTCGGCTCCTCGTCCCTCGCGGCCGGTTCCACGTCCGCGGTCGCGCCCGCCAGCCGGGCATGCAGACGGGGTGTCACGTCGGGCGGGGGACCAGTCCACAGGACGGTCTCGGCCGGCAGACCGGCCTGCGTGCGGCGGACCTCGGTGCCGAGACCGGCGAGGACGTCGCGAACGTGCACCGCCCTGCCCGGGCCGCCGCTCGCGGCGCTCGCCTTGGTCAGGACCGAGATCGGGATCGGGCCGCGGTCGGCCGCGAGGCACAGCAGGTCCAGCAGGACCGCCCGCTCGGGCCGGGGTGAGGGCAGCGAGCCGGTGTCCTCATCGGCCTCCGGCCACTGCTCCTCCTGGCCGACGCTGATGAAGGTGACCGTCGAGTCGCCGAGCCGGACCACGTCGCGGTGCGCCAGCTCGGCGTTCAGGACCCGCCGTTTGTTGACGAAAGTGCCGTTGGCGGAATCGAGGTCGGTCAGCCACGCGGTCATGCCGTCCCAGCGGATTTCGCAGTGCATCCGTGAAACACGCGAATCGCCGAGGTGCAGGGTGGCGCGGCGGCTGCGGCCGAGTGTCGTGAATCCGTAGGAGAGTTCGTGGTGGACAGGGGCCTTACCGGGGACATCGACGATCAGTGTCGCGGGGGTAAGTCTCGGCGAAGTCGGCGAGTCGCTTACCCGCTGGGCCGGGACCTCGCGCGCCGGTCTCGGTTCGGGCCGGTCCGACGGCCGGATCACCGGATGCGGGACAGGTAAGGGGGTCAGGCGCACCACGGTCGCGGCCGGAAGGTCCTCCGGGGTCCGCGTCGCCACCACCGTCTTGACCCACGGCAACTCCGGATCGGTGGACAGTCTCCGCAGGAGGCCGGCCAGACGCGAGGCGACGTCGGGGTCGAGATCGTCCAGGCCGTCCACCGCGATCCGCACCGGGCTGTCGGTCCACTGTGGAGTGATCGTCTTCAGGGGACCGAGGATCGCCAGATCGAAAGCGCTTGCGCCGCTCCGTGTGTTGTCGTCGAGGGTGCTCAGGAACATCTCACGGGACTCGGCGAACCACGGGACGGTGTGCTGGAGCTGGCGGGCCAGTTCCCTCGCGATCTGTTCCGCGGTCTGCCTGCGGGCGGCGAACAGCACGGCGTGCAGGAAGTCCGGCGGCACATAGGATCCGGCCACGGACGGCCGGGCGAGCGCGGCCAGCGTGGCCGACTTCCCGGCACCGGCCTCCCCGGTGATCGTGACCAGGCGGGCGCCGGTGAGCAGATGCCCGACGGTCTCCCCGAGTTTCGGATTCTGCCGGTAGTCCGCGGTCAGCCGTTCGATGTCGGGAGCCGCGGGATTGCCCGCCAGCGGCGAACGGCGCCACGCGGGGGAGGAGTTGAGCGCGAGCCACAGTCCCTGATCGGCGCCGATCACCTCGCGGGTGCCGTCGAAGCCGAGGTGGACGGCGGTCTGCGCCGGGCACAGGCCGGTGATGACCCGCTTGAGATCCGCGCAGCGGACGTGCTCGCCGAAACTCGTGTGCCCCGAGCGCAGCACGGTGACCAGCGAGCGGCTGAAGCAGCCGTTGGCCGCCACGCGATCGTCGGACGCGGTGAGCAGGTCGAACCGCCTGCCCGCTTCGCCGACGATCCGCAGCCATCGCCTGCCCGCCTGGAGCGCGCCGATGCCCGCGTGACACGTGTCGAGCAGGATGACCAGGCCGTCGAGCGTGGAGTAGCGGCCGAGTAGTTCCTTGATCCGCTGGGCGAACAGGAACGACTTCCGGCTGTCCACCGGCAGGCTGGTTTCCTTGGTGAGGAAGTAGAAGTCGTCGTCGGCGTATTCGCCGTGCCCGACGAGCGACAGGAAAAGCGTCGCCTCGTCCTCCGACGCGCGTTCGAACGCCTCGACCAGTGCGTCGTCGAGTTCGACCATCGTCGGGTCGACGAGCAGGCCGCGGCCGTCCGCGAGCGCGGGGACACAGCCGCCGATCCCGGGATCCCGCAACGCCGCCGAGACCTCGCGTCCGACATCGGGGAGGAAGGAAAGAAGGTTCAGCGAATCGCATTGCGACGCGACGACCAACGACCTCCGCTCTCCCACGGAGATCACCTTGTCGCATCGGCGGTGCACCGGCAAGCACTTCGGCGATACTGGTCGCATGGCTCGGATCGTTCTGGTGCACGGCATCGCCCAGGAGCAGAAGTCGGCGGACACTCTCGAGGCGGAATGGCTGCCGAGTCTCGCGGGCGGCGTCCGGCTCGCCGGCGACCCCGCGCTGGCCGACACCCTGTGGCGCGACTGGGCGGAACCTCCGAGGAGTACCAAGGTGTGCGCGCCGCCGCGCGTCCGGTGCTGAACGCGCTGGTCCGGCTGCGGCCGTTCGCGAAGCTTCGCTCGGTTCCGTCGTCGCGTACGAAGCAGCCTGGCCGACCGGGACGACCTCGTCGCCGCGCGCCCGGACCTCACACCGCTGTTCCCCGGCGCCGACGGTGTCCTGGACAGCGGGTACACCGTCGACAACGGGGCGAAACCATACGAGGCGTCGTTCTATCTGGCGCAGTCCTTTCCGTGGCGCTGTCCTAGGTCAATACATTTGGCCGCTCATCGCCCTGGCCTCCGCGGGCTGCCAGCCCGGCGGCCCGAACACGTAACCGAGTTTGTCCCGCCACGATCCGGCCGCGCGGACGTCACGCAGGATCGAGCCGTACTCGTGGAAGCCGACCTTGAGCAGGTTGTGGGACTCGACGTTCTTGGTCAGCCCGTAGGTCGGCCGCCTGCCCTCGGGGACGAAGCTGCCGAACATCCGGTCCCAGATGATCAGGATGCCGCCGTAGTTCGCGTCCAGGTACTCCTTGTCGCTGCCGTGGTGCACACGATGGTGTGAAGGAGTGTTGAACACGTACTCGAACCAGCGCGGCAGCTTCCGGATCTTCTCGGTGTGCACGAAGAACTGGTAGACGAGGTCGATCGACAGGCCGGTGAGGATCATCCAGGGCGGGATGCCGGCGAGGGCCAGGATCGACCAGAACGGCAGCTGGAAGTACGGGGTCCACTTCTGCCGCAGCGCCGTCGAGAAGTTGTAGTGCTCACTCGAATGGTGCACCTGGTGGCCCGCCCACATGATCCGGACGCGGTGGCTCGCCCGGTGGTAGGCGTAGAAGACGATCTCCTGGCCCAGCAGCATCAAGACCCAGGTCCACCAGTCGTGCGGGCTGAACTTCACCGGCGCCAGTTCGTAGAGCGCGGCGAACACGAACAGCATCGCGATGCGGAAGACGCCGTTGATCACGACCGCCACCGCGCCCATGGACATGCTGGTCCGGGTGTCTTTGACGCTGTAGCCGATGACGTTGTCGTCGTGGCCCAGCACGTGCAGCGCGAGGATCTCGATCGCGACGAACAGCAGGAACACCGGTGTCGCCATCAGCACCGGGTCACTCAGATGGGCCAGAAAATCCGCCACCGCACCGCACCCTCTTTCAGTCTCACCGCCGAGATCTGACCCTCAGGTAACTTACCCTAGGGTCATTTACCTCAGGGTAAGATAAGCGCCGTGACAGAAGCAAGGGCCGTCGGCACGAAGGGCATGCCCCGCGAAGAGCGGGAGACGCAGATCGTGCGCGCCGGTACGGAGGAGTTCGGCAAGAACGGGTACGCCGGGGCGTCGATGGTGGAGATCGCCCGGCGGGTCGGTGTCACGAAACCCTTGCTGTACCAGTACTTCGGCTCGAAGGACGGGCTGTATCTCGCCTGCCTGCACCGGGCTGGGGACAGGCTGACCGAAGGGGTCGCCGAGACGATGGCGGCGGAGGGGGAGCCACCGGAGCGGATGCCGCTCGCGGTGCTCTCGGCCATCTTCGAGACGTTCGACAACGACCGCTACGCGTGGAAGCTGCTCCGCGACCCGACGGTGCCCTCGACCGGGGAGATCGCCGGGGTCGCGGTCGACTACCGCTACCGGCTCGACGGATTCGCCCTGATCGGCGCGGCCCAGCTGATGCGCTCGCGCGGGCTGGACGACGATCGTGACATCGAGGCGATCGCCCAGGTGTGGACCGGGGTGGTCGATTCGCTGATCAGCTGGTGGATCGAGCAGCCGGATCAGGACGCCGCGGCGATGACCGAGCGGTGTTCGCGGATCATGCGGAATCTGTTCGGCTGGTGAGCGCCGACACCGCGGCCTCGCAGTCGGCGAAGGCGAGCTGCGGGCGGTCGGTCAGCGGGAACCAGGCGTACTCGGAGTTCTCCTCCGACAACACGATTTCCGCGTCCGGCGGGAGTTCGCAGGTGAAGGCGAGCCCGATGGTCCGCCATCCGGTGTCGCCGTAGACCGACGGGTACGACCCGGCGAACCGGAGGTTCACGAGTTCGCAGCCGATCTCTTCGAGTCCTTCGCGGACCAGGTTCTGTTCGGCGCTCTCGGCGCCGGAGAGGAAGCCTCCGACAGTGTCCCAGCTGCCCCTCTCGGGCTCATGTTCCCGGCGCAGCAACAGGATCCGGTCGCCGTCGAGGATAAGGCCGACCGTGGTCGGCAGCGGGTTGTCGTATCTGGTGAAGCCGCAGGCGGGGCATTCGACGTGGTTCTCCTCGCCGTGCCCGGCGAGCCGCGTCCGCTCGCCGCAGCGAGGGCAGAACGTCCAGTCCTTCACCGGCCGAAGCCTAGCGGCCGGTGAAGGACCCGGACATCAGGAACTCACGGGTTCGGTGAACAGATCAGAACCACCACTGGTTCTTGGCGCCCGCGACGTAGTCCCACAACTGCACGACGCCGCCGTCACGGCCCGCGGTGCCGAGGTCGGAGTCGAGGTAACGGCCGCTGCGCACGTTCTGCAGGCGCAGGAAGCCCTCGGGGTTCTCGGTGACGGTGAACCACTGGTTCGATCCGCCCGCCACGTAGTCCCAGAGCTGGATCTTGGTGCCGTTGCGGTTGATCGAGCCGAGGTCGGCGTCCAGGTAGCGTCCGTTGTGGACGTTCTGAAAGCGGTAGCGCCCCTCGGGGTTCTGGGCGATGTACCACGCCTGGTTGGCCGGAATGGTGTTGTCCGGGTTGATGATGCAGGTCCAGAGCTGGACCTTGGTGCCGTTGCCGTTGATGGTGCCCAGATCCGCGTCCAGGCAGCGGCTCTCGTCGGAAGCCGGGCCGAGCAGGTACGCCTGCTGCTGCGCGCTGAAACCGGCACCGCGGACGTTCGCGGGACGCAGCGACAGCTGACCGAGGTCGACGCGCTCGTCCGCCTGGGCGGCGGGCGCGCTGAACAGCGCCGAGAATCCGGCGAGGACGGTCATGGACACGAGGAATCGCTTCAGGTTACGCATTCTTCTCCCCAGTTCGCCGCAGGTGTCTCCACTGGGCCCCGACCAGGACAGCCTGCTTGACCATGATCCTGCCGGTCCGCTGACGCCGCGTCAACGAGGTTGTTTCCCACGAAAACGCCACCCCGCCGGGAAATCCCGGACGAGGTGGCGATCCCCGGCGTTGATGGATACGGGCGGGGTGTCCGGCGCCGCTCCGGACACCCCGCCCGCGATTCAGGACGCGGCGTTGGAATTGCCGCGCAGTTTGACGTTGGCCGTCGAGGCGTTCTTGATCGCCGTCTCGATCTGCGCCATCGTCGAGGACGAGGTGAGGCCCGGCACCGTCGCCGTGTTCAGCGCGTAGAGCGTGAACGTGTAGGGATGGCTGGAGCCGCCGGGGCAGGGGCCGAAGTACTTCTGCGCGTTCGCCCCGCTGCCCATGGCCTTCTGCTTGGCGCCGTTCTGGTTCGGCACGGTGAAGCCCGAGCCCAGTCCTTCCGGGAGCGACGCGGCCGACGCCGGGACGTCCCAGATCGCCCAGTGCAGTTTGTTGCCGTTGTTGGCCACGTCGGCGAAAACGACGGCGTATCCCTTGGCGCCGGTGGTCCCGGCACCCCACGCCAGCGGCGGCGAGGTGTCCTGCCCCGCGGTGCCGTCACCGGCGCAGGTGTACTTGGCCGGGATGGACGCGTTGTCGGCGAACGCGGAACTGGCCAGCTTGAACGCTCCCGGCTGTCCACTGCCCGGGAACTTCAACCGCACCACCACGTTGTCGATTCCGCTCGGCGTGCCGCCGTTCTTGTCCGCGTTGGTCGAGGTGACCCACAAGCCACCGTCCGGGGTCTTGGTGACCGAGCGGAGCCTGCCCCAGCGGCCGGAGAACAGCGACTGCACCGAGCCGACGCCGTTGCCCGCCGCGTTGATCTGGGTGGCGAAGAGCTGCTCGCTGGTGACAGCGGCGACGTAGACCCAGTCGTTGACGATCTCGATCCCGCTCGGCCCGCCGGAACTGGTCGGCCAGGTCTTCTTCGGCGCGACAGTGCCTCCGCAGGAGCCGTCGGTGCCTTCGCACTGGGGCCAGCCGAAGTTGCCGCCCTTCTGGATCAGGTTGAGCTCGTCCAGCTTGCCGTCACCGAATTCCGAGGCCCACAGCTGACCGCGGGAATCCCAGGCGAGGCCCTGCGGGTTGCGGTGCCCGAAGCTCCAGACGTACCGGGCGTTGCCGCCGGTGGAGAAGAACGGGTTGTCGCTTGGCGCCGAACCGTCGGGGTTGACCCGCAGGATCTTCCCGTTGAGCGAGCCCTTGTTCTGCGCGGTGTCCTTGTTCTGCCCGTCGCCCGCGGTGACGTAGAGCTTGCCGTCCGGGCCGAAACGGATCCGTCCGCCGTTGTGGTAACGGTTCTTCGCGATCCCGGTGAGCACCGGCGTCGACGTCGAGGACAGCGTCCCGTTGTCGTAGGTCATCTTCACGATCCGGTTGTCGCCGGAAGCCGTGTGGTACAGGTAGATCGCGTGATCGATGGCGTAGTTCGGCGAGATCGCGATGCCGAGCAGCCCGCCCTCGCCGTTGGTGCCGACAGCGCCGGGAACCTTGCCCACCGTGGTCTTCTGGCCCGACGGCGTGATCCGCAGGATCTCGAACCGGTCCCGTTCGGTCGCCAGCGCCGTGCCGTCCGGCAGGAAGTCGACGGACCAGGCGAGGTCGGCCTTCGTGATGTCCTTGTCGTACTCGGGAATCCCGCCGCCCGCGTTGCCGCTCGTCTTGGCGGTCAGCGCGTTGCTCGCGGCGGAGGCGTTGCCGTCGAGGTCACGCGCCTTCACCGTGAACGTGTACGACGTGTTCGCCGTCAGCCCGGTGATCGTGGCCTCCAGAGAAGGTGTCGTCGCGACCTTCGTCGTGCCCTGGTAGACGTCGTAGCCCGCGATCGTGCCGCTGTTGTCGGTGGAAGCGTTCCACGCCAAGGAGACACTGTTCGCGGTCACCGACGTCGAGCGCAGGTTTCCCGGCACGGTCGGCGGTGTGGTGTCCCCGCTGGACGGTGTCGTGAACTGCACGACATTGCTTTGCTGCGAAGGGTTCCCGGCCGCGTCGAAGGCGCCGACCGAGATGTCGTAGGCCGTGTTCGGCTGCAGGTTGTCGACGGTCGTGGTGAGCGTGTTCCCGTCGACGGTCTTGAGGACGTTGCCGCCGCGCATGACGTCGTAGCGGACCACGCCGACGTTGTCGGTCGCGGCTTCCCAGGTGAAGGTGGCGCTGCGGGCCTTGACGTCCTTGGCGGCCAGGTTCTTCGGCGGGGTCGGCGCTTCCGCGTCGAGCACTCCGCTCGCGGTGAGCTTGTCCGCGTTGGGCCCGCCGTTCGCGGTCGTCGAGGTAGTGCGGATCTTGTTGGCCCCGGCGGCCAGCGCGACGTCCTTCGTGACGGTCTTCCAGGTGGTCCACGCGCCGGTGCCGGGGAAGGAAAGCGTCCCGGAAGCGGTGCCGTTGACACTCAGCGAGACCGGCCTGTCGACCGTGGTTCCGTTGGCATAGCGGAAAGTCAGCGTCTGGGTTCCGGCCTGCGCGGCGTTCACCGTGTACTCGACATAGCTGCCTGCGACGTTGTCGAAGTTCACGAACCCGGTGCCGGAATAGCCAGCGTGGTTCGCTTCGACGGCGCCCTGGGAGATGGTCGCGAGTTCGGATTCGTGCTCGGTCGGTGCCGCGCCGGCGGGCAGAGCCGGCAGGACGGCGAAGGTCATCGCCGTCGCGGCGGCACACGTGAGAAGCGCGCGCCACGGTGGTCGGGGTGCCACTGGAGCCTCCATGCGTGAAGTCGGGGTCGGGAGGGTGCAACGGCGGACCGGGCGGACCCGGTGGGGGAGTGGGAGTTTTAGTTAGGAAACTTTCCTATCTATGGTTCAGATCACACACCAGCGGGTGCTTCGTGTCAATAGTCGACGAAGACACTCACGGAACGTGATGCCCGGCGTCGCGGTCAGCGGGACGGCGACACCCTTTGAAAGCGTTTAGTCCTCTGGATGCGGTACTTGTGTGACGCAACTACCGCATCCAGAGGACTAAACGCGGAGAAGAGAAGGGGCGTCAGCCTGCGATGTCCGCCCGCGCGATCACCTTCACGATTCTGGCCCGCACCAAGGACTCTTCGGGCACCGCGTTGCGCTTGCCGTAGGCCTCGGCCTGGTCCTGGCCCATGTACCGGCCACCGAGCCTGGTCGCCCATTCGAGCATCTCGTCGTAGTCGTGGTGCAAGACCGCCTCGGCGGTGAACTGCACATAAGAGTACGGCGGCTTCTGGTCGTCGACGGCCAGCGAGAGCCGAGGGTCGCGCCGCAGCGCCTTCCCCTTGAGGGTGTCCGTGCCGGTGGTGAAGATCAGTTCGTCCCCGTCGGGCCCCTCGTTGAGCAGGAACCACACCGGCGTCACGATCGGCGCCCCGTTGGCGCGGACCAGGCCGAGCATGCCCGTGCGGGTGTCCTTGCTCGCGAAGTCCCACCATTCGTCCCGGCTCATTTCACGCATGAACCAGACGCTACCGCCGCCCGGAGCGACGGGCACCCCGGTCACCCGAGCGGGGTGCCGGGGGCGGCGACTAACCTGGCCTGCTGTGCGAGACGACGAGCTGACCGGGATGGGGCTGGCCGACGAGGGGCTGACCCGCCGCCTCAAGGCGCTGGCCTGCACCGCGCCCTTGCACGACCTCGACGCGCGCAAGGCGAAGCTGGACTGGGCGGACGCCACGATCTACCAGATGGCCGAGATCGCGCTGCACACGATCGACCAGGTCACCGTGTCGATGGACTTCGACACCGGCGCCGACCACGAACAGGTGATCGTGCGGCTCCTGCCGTTCGTCGCGCTCCAGGCGCCGGGCCGGACGCCGGACGAGCACGCCAAGGTCGCGCGCTGGGTGCTCGACAACCTGATCAACATCGGCACCACCGATCGCGGGTTCCGCCGGGTCTACGGCTCCATCGGCCCGGGCGGCGGCTACCAGCGGCGGCAGTTCGACTTCAAACTGCTCGTCGAGCTGGCCGCGCCCGACGGCGAGGTCTACCTGCGCGCCACCGACGAGGCGATCAACGTGCTCGTCGGCGCGCTGGACACCGATGTCGAATCCGCGCAGATCGCGGCCGAGGTCAAACTCGAGAACCTGATCAACCGCGGTCGCCTCGCCGACGCGAAGCTCGCCGCCGAACAGGCCCGCTACCGCACCGTCCAGTACGGCGAGACGCTGCGCGCCAAGCTCGACGCCACCCGGCGCGACGTGCGCGCGGTCGACTGGGAGCGTGAGGTCCCGGACCTGCTCGACCAGGCGTTGTCCCATATCGAGTCCCGCTTCCGCGCCGAGAACGCGATCCTCAAGAACATCACCGCGTCCCGTGACGAGACCGAGGACCTCGACCGCAAACGCCGCGCCGCCGAACTCGTCGACATCGTGAGCGACTGCATCCGCCGCCACACCCGGTTGCAGTCGAGGCTCGCCGACGCCGGGGCGGTGTTCCGCGCCGAACAGGACCGCCAGCAGTTCTCCGGGCCGCCGCAGCGCGCGACGATCGACCTGTTCGGCCAGCTCCTGATGCCGACACTGGGCCTGCCGATCGCCGACGCCGTCGCGCCCGCCGAGTCGTTCTTCCACGCCGGGGCCGGGATCTCCCCGCCGACCGTGCCGTCGCTGTCCTCGCTGGTGTCGCTGCTGCTGCGGCCGGCACCGGAACGCGACCAGCTCGTCGGCGAGATCCCCGAACCCGAGCTGATGCCCGCCGACGTCACCGACAAGTTCGGCGACGAGCAGTGGCGCCTCGCCGACGACCTGCTCGACCTGCCCGAGGTGCCGCGAAGACTGTCCGGACTGCTCGAAGAGGCCCGCCTGATCGATCCGAGGCTGCCCGCCCTGGTCGCGTTGCGGGCGGTGCACGCCTACAGTCCCGAGGTCGGCGCCGCGCTCCGGCTGGGGGAGCGCCAGGTGTTGCTGGCCGTCGACGACGGCACTTTGCTCGAAGACCCCGAGTTCGGCGGAGCGGATCTGCTGCTTTCGTCGGCCAGGGTCGATCGTGAAGACCAGGAAGAGGAGGAGGTCGCGTGACGACGGGGTTTTCTACAGGGGACGTCGAAAACGCGGCCCGGCTCGTCTCGTTCGGCATGCGCCCGAAGCAGTTGCCGTCACGGGACGTCGTCTACGGCGATCTCGTCCGGCGCTACGGCGAGGACAGGGCGTTCAAACAGCTCACGCATGCCGTCGCGGCCGGGCTCGGGTTGATGGTGCTGGAGGTCAATCTCCAGGCCGGCGCCGTGCTGGCGGCGACCGACGAGTCCGTCTTCGAGATCAAGATGGACAGCTACGCACGGCAGAGCAAGATCCGCGAACGCCGTGAGACCGAAAAGGTCCTGCACGGGCTCATCCACCTGGCCACCGCCGCGCTCGGCTACCCGCGCCCGGACGACCTCGCCAACGACACCTACATCGGCCGCGTCAGTGTCGAGCAGGTGGACGCGATGGTGCGCGAGGCGTGCCGGATCCTCGACGAGCGCGCGGCCGAAGCCGAGTCGAACAACGACCCGCTGGCCGACGCGCCCGAACTCGAACAGGCCTGGCGTGCCTACGCCCGGCGCCCCGCGGCCGCGGCGACCAAGGACGGCAGGCTGGCGTCGGACACCACCCGCGGCATGGTCGCGCGCGCTCTGCGCTTCCTCGCCGATCAGGGTTTTCTCGTCCAGGTCAGCGGGGAACAGGGCGGGACCTACCGCACGACACCGCGCTACCAGGTGCAGGTGCGCGAACTCGCCGCCGACGCGGCCTTCGACGATCTGCTCGCGCTGAACGTCGTCTCGGTCGCCAACGGCGGCGGGACGTTGCGCGCGGCCGCGTCGGACACGCTCTAAAGGGGAGAAGATGTACGAGCTTTCGCGGGTTCGCCTGCACTCGGTGGGCCCGTCGGGCGCGCGGTACCAGGACGTCGTGCTGGACTTCAGCGGCGTCGGCGCGGCCATCACCGCGCCCAAGCAGGACGCGCTGTTCAGCGCCGGGATCCATCTGGCGGGGGAGGGGCCGCCGCGGCGCCCGTCGCCGGCGAGCGTGCTGTTCCTGGAGAACGGCGGCGGCAAGTCCGTCCTGATCAAGCTGATCTTCTCGGTCATGCTGCCCGGCCGCCGCCAGGTCGTCGGCACGACGAACACCAAGGTGCTGGAGAAGTTCGTCGCGGCCAAGGACGTCTCGCACGTGGCCTTGGAGTGGCTACAGGTCGAGACCGGCCACAGGGTGATCACCGGCAAGGTGTCGGAATGGCGCGGGCACGTGGTGTCGGCGGATTCGGAGAACCTCGTCGACTCCTGGTACTGCTTCCGACCGACGCCTTCGCTCGATCTGGACTCGCTGCCGCTGACCTCGGACGGCAGGCTGCTGACGATGTCCGGCTTCCACGACCAGCTCGACAAGGTGCACGGCGGCGAGCCGGAACTGGAGCTGTTCTGGACCCGGCGCCACCACGAGTGGACGTCCCGGCTGGACGGCCTCGGCCTCGACACCGAGCTTTTCCGGTACCAGCGCGCGATGAACGCCGGTGAGGGCGAGGCGGCGGACGCCTTCGCGTTCAGCACCGACGAGGCGTTCGTCGAGTTCCTGCTGCGCGCGGTGCTTTCGGAGGACGAGCCGAAGGACCTCGCCGAGGTCGTCGCGACCTACGCGCACAACCTCGCGCAGCGCGGGGATCTGCTGTCGGAGCGGGACTTCGTCGCCGGAGCGCTCGAACTGCTCGCACCGCTGGCCGAGGAGGAAGGCGTCGCCGCCGCGTCGCGGAAGCTCGCCGACGCGGCCCGCGCCGAGATGCGCACGCTGGCCGGTCAGGTCGCCGCTCGCGACAAACTGGAGAACGAGCGGCTGAGCGGGCTCGATCAGCACGTCGACGAGGTGAAGTCCGCGGAGAAACTGGCCGAGGGCGACCACCGCCGTCTCACCGCCGGCGTCACCGAACTCCGGCGCCTGGTCGGGAAACTGCGACTGGACGAGGCCCAGGAGAGCAAGAAGCGGGTCGACGGCGAACTGGCCGAGGCCAAGACCGCGGCCGAGGCCTGGCGTGAATGCGCCACCGTGCTCAACCACCTCAACGCCGCCCGCAAGGCGCGCGATTTCCGCGAACTGGTGGGGAATCGCGAGCAGAAGGCGCAACCCGCGCTGCAGGCGCGCAACACCGCCGCGGCCGCGCTCGCCAGGGGACTGCTGGCGCTGGCCAAGAACGCGACCGAGCAGGCCGCGAAGGCCGAAGCGCATGTCGGTGCCCTCCGCGCCGAAGCGGAAAAAGCCCAATCCGAACGTGACGAATCGGCCAACCTCGCCGCTTCGCGCCGCGCGGAAGCCCGTGGACTGGGCGCAAGGATCGCGGAGATCCGTGAGGAGATCGCGGAAACCGTCCGCGCCGGTGTGCTCAAGGCCGGTGCCGACGTCGCCGAAGCGGCGCGCGCGGCCCGGACCGAGGCCGAGACGACCTCCGCCGAACTCGTTCGCCGGGAACAGGAACTCGAGCGCGTGGCCGAGGATCTGCGGTCCGCGCAGGCCACCGTCAACGACGCGCACCGGCTCGCCGGGTCCACGAAGGACCGGCTGGAACGCGCCGCCGAGGAACTGGACCGGGCCAACCGGCGCACCGACGCGCTCGCCGTCGAACCCCGGCTGACCGAACTCCTCGGCGCGGACGACGTCGCGCTGGAGACGGATCTGCCGGTGCTGCTGGAGCGGCTTCGCGAGGCGGGTTCGACCGCGGAGAAGGAACAGACCGCGTTGCGGATGGAGGAATCCGTCGACGAGCGCGCGCTGAACGCGCTCGGCTCCGGCGGTCTCCTGCCCGCCACCGAAGAGGTCCAGGCCGCGTTGGACGCGCTGGAAGCCGCCGGGATGAACGCGTGGTCCGGCTGGCGGTACCTGTCCACTTTGGACAAGAAGCGGCGGGCGGCCGTGCTGGCCCGCGCGCCCCAGCTGGTCTCGGGGATCCTGCTCAACGAACCGGATCAGGTCCGGCTCGCCGAGAAGGTGCTGGCGGAGCGGCGCTTGCTGCCCACCACGATCATTCCGGTCGCCACCACCGGGGCCACCACGACCGACCGTCTGCCGGGCGAGGCGGGCATCGAATTCCTCGTCCCGCCCAACCCGGCGATGTACGACGAGGAAGCCGCCGACGCCGAGCGCGAGGCCATCGCGCTCCGCCACGCGGAACGGCAGCGCCGCCTGGAAGCGCTGGCGACGTCGCTGGCCGACGACAGCGCGCTGTCCTGGAAACTCAAGACCTGGCGCGAGGACTACCCGCCCGGCAGCATCGCGACGCTGGCCGAGCAGTCGCAGAACGCGCGCACCGCGCACGAGACCGCGCGGACCGCGTTGGACCAGGCGGAAAAGGAGTTCCAGCGCCTCGGTGAGAAGGCGACCGGGTTGCGGGAGCGCGTTCCCGAGCTGCGCACGGCGTCGGCCGGGGCGGGGGAGCGGGCTCGCGGTCTGGAGGCGCTCGCCACGCGCGTCGCGAAGATTCCCGAGTGGACGGACGACGTCGAGCGGGCTTCGGAGACCGCCGAGCGGGCCGAGTCGACGGCGTCCGAAGCCGCGGCGAAGGCCTCCCGGCTGCGCGAGCAGGCCGGTGAGGAACAACGCACCGCCGACGGGCACCGCCGCACGGCGACGACCGCGAAGTCGGAACTGGCCGAGGTGCCGGGATCGAGCGACGTCACCGAGGACGACCCCACGCCCGCCGAGCCGGTGGACGCGTTGCGGCGCACCTTCGCGTCCGCGTCCGAGGCTTACTCGAAGGTCGAGGTCGGCAGCGATCTCCGGGCCGAACTCGACCAGGCTGAGAGTGTCGAGGCGTCCGCGCGGGCGGCCGTCGAGGCACTGGACGACGCCGTCCGCGAGCGGGCCCTGACCTTGCTGGAGACGCCCGACGGTTCCGACGCTTCGGCGCGCGCCGCCGCGCAGGCGCGGGCGAACCGCGCGGTCGCGGTGCTGGAGGACGAACGCACCGAGATCGTCGGCCTCGTCGCGACCCGCAAGGCGGAACTGAGCCAGCTCCCGGAACAGCCGTCCGCGCTCGCCGCGATCTCTTCCGACGCGCGGCCGAAGGACATCGAGCACGGTCTGGCGCTGATCGACGACGCCAGCCTCGAGGTGTCCGCCGCCGCGCGGAAATGGGAGGAACTGCAGGAACGCCGTGCCGCGGCCGAAGCGACGTTGGAGTCCGCGAAGACGTCCGCGTCCGGTTTCGGTCTGCTGGCCGAGTCGATGGCCCATCTCCTGTCCAAAGAGGACGACGCGGCGGCGTTCGACGGCGACGTCGAATCGGCTCGCACCAAACACTCCCGGCTCAACGCCGCGCTCACCGAGGCGCAGGACGCGGCCGACGCGGGTGACCGCCGGGTGCGGGCCGCGGCGGACCAGCTGGCGCAGTACGCCACGGACAAGCGGTTCGAGAAGCTCAGCACGCCGGTGCGGCAGCAGGTGATCTCGGTCCGCCGCGACCAGCTGCCCGCGCACGCCGCGGAATGGGCGGAGGCGTTGCGCCCGCGGTTGCGCACGCTCACCGACGATCTCGCGCAGATCGACCGGCACCGCGGCGGCATCATCACCCGCCTGCAGGGCATGGTCGATGGCGCGCTGCGCACTCTTCGCGCGGCACAACGGGTTTCGCGGCTGCCGGACGGTCTCGGCGATTGGTCGGGCCAGGAGTTCCTGCGGATCCGCTTCACCGAACTCGAAGAGAACGTGCTCGCCGAGAAACTGGGCGAGGTCGTCGACGAGGCCGCGGTGGGGAAGACCTCCGACGGCCGGGACGTCAAGCGGGACGGGCTTTCGCTCGTGCTGCGCGGCGTGCAGGCCGCCGCTCCCAAGGGCTTCCGGGTCGACATGCTGAAACCGGACTCCGTGCTGCGGACCGAACGCCAGCGCGTTTCCGAGATTCGGGACGTGTTCTCCGGCGGGCAGCAGCTGACCGCGGCGATCATCCTGTACTGCACCTTGGCGGCGCTACGGGCCAACAACCGCGGCAAGGCCCGCAACCGGCACTCCGGTGTGCTGTTCCTCGACAACCCGATCGGCCGTGCCTCGGCCGGGTACCTGCTCGAATTGCAGCGGGCGGTGGCCGAGGCGCTGGGTGTCCAGCTGATCTACACGACCGGCCTGTTCGACGCCGGCGCGCTGAGCGAGTTCCCGCTGATCGTGCGGCTGCGCAACGACGCGGACCTGCGGGCGGGGCGGAAGTACCTGTCCGTCGACGCGACCATCCGCAACGCCACCGACGAACTCGGGGATCCGGACGGTGTCGCGCGGCTTTCGGCGACGCGGTTGTTCACTCGGCCTGCCGAGGAGCCGGAAGCGGAGGAAGAGACAGCCTGACCGGGCGGTGGCACTGGGTGGCACCGCGGGGCACAGGGTGTTAGAATTGATTCATGAGCGTTCAGCACGAGATCTCCCAGCGTGATCTCCGGAACCGGTCCGGCGAGATCATGGACGCGGTCGAGCACGGTGAAACCTTCACCGTGACCCGCAGCGGCTCGCCCATCGCCCAGCTGGTTCCGCTCTGTCGCCGGCACGCCGTTTCCCGTGAGCAGTTCGCCACCGGCTCGGCCAATGCCCCGCTCATCGACCCGGACAGGTTCCGCGCGGACCTCGACGACGCTTTCGAAGGTGAGGCGGACGATCCCTATGGCCGCTGAGGTTCACGGCCTGCTCGACACGAACATCCTCATCCTCCGGCGGGCGATCGATCACGCCCAGCTGCCGGATCTGATGTCGATCAGCACGATCACGCTCGCCGAGCTTTCGGCGGGTCCGCATTACGCCACCGACCCGGCCGAACGGGCCCGGCGCACGGATCTGCTGCAACGGGTGGAATCGGAATTCGATCCGCTGCCGTTCGGTACCGAGGCGGCCCGGATCTTCGGCCGGGTGTCGGCGTCCGTGCTCGCGATGGGCAGGACACCCCGGCGGCGGGTGGCCGATCTGATGATCGCCAGCGTGGCCATCGCGCACCGGATGCCGCTCTACACCACGAATCCACAGGATTTCGAAGGCATGAAAGAACTTCTCGACGTCGTTCCCGTTACTCGGCCGGCTTGAGCGCCTCTCGGGCCGAGGCGCGGTACTGCCCAGGGGCTTGGTGGCGTGCGCGCCGGAAAGCCCGGCTGAACGCGTACACCGACGTGTAGCCGACCGAGTGGGCGATGGCGTCCACCGTGTCGCCGGTGTCGCGGAGCCGGACCGCGGCCAGGTCCATCCGCCACTGGGTGAGGTAGTCGCCGGGAGTGCGGCCGGTCGTTTCGCGGAACCGGCGGGTCAGCGTGCTGCGCGAAGTCGACAGCTCCGCCGCGAGGACGTCGGTGGTCCACGGTTTCGCCGGGTCCTCGTGGATCTTGACCAAGGCCACGCTGATCAGCGGATCGCCGAGGACACCGAGCCAGGTTCCCCGCGTCTCAGCCGGTTTCTCCGTTCGCCATACGCGGAGCAACTGGACGAGCAGGATGTCGACGAGCCGGTTGAGGACGAACTCGGTGGCGATCTGCGGACGGGCCAGTTCGCGCGAGAGCAGGCGGACGGTGTCGTCGAGGCCGCCACCGCCGTGGTCCGCGCGGATGTGCACCAGTTCCGGCAGGGTGGCGAGCACCTGGATGGACACCGCCGGGTCGTAGTCGTACGACGCGCCGAGGATGTGGGTCTGCACGTCCCCGGAGCCGAGACGCAGTACTCCGCCGCACTTTCGAGCTCGCTCCGCCGCCGTGCACAGCTGGGGAATGATCGGGGCGTCGGGGGCGCTGCGCAGGGTGTGTTCCGGCCCGTTCGGAAGCAGGACGACGTCGCCGGGCATGAGCTGTCTCGGCGGGTGGCCCGGCAGGTCCAGCCAGGCCGTACCGCAGGTGACGGCGTAGAAGGCCGCGCCGGCGATGCGGTGCCAGAGGATTCCCCACGGCCCGGACGCCTCGATCCGGGCCCCGGCGGCGCCCCGGACGCCGCCGACGGCGAGAATTTCGGCCAAAAGGTCCATGGTGCCGAGGATAGTGCGACAGACGGACAAGTTCATGGTCATTTCAGGCATCGATACGGTCACCCGCTGCGTCATACGATCGGCTTCATGGCAGAAACGATCGACTTCGACTTCGACGAGATCAACCGCGGCGTGATCGCCGAGTTCCGCGAGACCGGCGGCAAGGCGGGTGGCATGTTCGAGGGCTTCCCGCTGGTCCTCGTCCACCACACCGGCGCGAAGTCCGACACCCAGCGGATCGCGCCGCTCGTCCCGCTCCTGGAGGACGACCGGATCTATATCTTCGCCAGCAAGGGCGGCGCTGACGACAACCCGGCGTGGTTCCACAACCTGGTCGCCCACCCGGACACCAAGGTCGAGCTCGGCACCGAGACCTTCCCGGTCCGGGCGCGGGTGCTCACCGGCTCAGAGCGCGAAGACGTCTACGCCCGGCAGTCCGCCCTCATGCCGCAGTTCGCCGAGTACCAGAACAAGACGAGCCGGGTCATCCCGGTCTTCGAGCTCGAACGGGTCTGAGGGTGCCGCTGGTCGTGAGTGGCGTTTCGGTTCTGGTGGACCCGTATTTGCCTCCCCGCTGGATTCGGATGTCATCTTGGTGAGCGTGTAGCGCTTGTTCTGGATGGTGATGCGGGCGAGCGGGGAGGATTTGGGACGTTGAACGTCCGGAATCTTCCCCACTCGGCGGGTAGACCGGAACCCACGCGTCCCGGAGTCCTGTCGGGGCCCGGTGGTAGAACCGGTCCGTGACCCTCAAGATCGACGTCCGCCAGCGCCGCGCCCGCCTCGCCGTGCGCCATCGCCTCGCCACGCCCGCCCCGTCGGTGCGGGCCGCAGCGGACGCGGTCGTCGCGTTGCACGCCACGGACCCGGCGACGGTCCACCTCTCGGCGTGGGCGCGGGTCAGGGGCGACGGCGTCGCGGAACTGGAGAACGCGCTCTACGAAGAGCGCCCGCTGGTGCGGATGCTCGGCATGCGCCGCACGGTCTTCGTGGTCGGACGGGAGAACGTGGCCCTGGTCCAGGCGGCGTGCTCGGCGGACATCGCCAAGAAGCAGCGCCGCCTGCTCGAACAGCACCTCGGCAGGCAGGGGCATCCCGAGAACGTGCCCGATCCGGAGCGCTGGCTGGCCGAGGTCGAGGACGCGACCGAGCGCGCGCTGAAGGCCCGCGGTACCGCGACGGCACAACAGCTCGCCGAGGACGAGCCCCGGCTGAGGCAGCAACTCGTCATGGCGAAGGGAAAGCCGTACGAGGCGATCGCCAACGTCACCAGCCGGGTCCTGTTCCAGCTCGCGGTCGACGGCCGCATCGTGCGCGGGCGCCCGCGCGGGAGCTGGATCAGCAGCCAGCACTACTGGTCCCCGATGGCGGACTGGCTGCCGCAGGGCATCGCCGAGCGGGACGCCGACGAGGCCAGGGCCGAACTCGCCCGCAAGTGGCTTCACGCCTACGGCCCGGCACCGATCGCGGACCTGCGATGGTGGACGGGCTGGACGGCCGGCCAGACGAAGAAGGCACTCGCGGCCGTTCAGCCGATCGAGGTCGACCTCGACGGTGTCCCCGGCGTGGTGCTCGCCGACGATCTGGAGCCGGTCGCGGAGCCCGGACCGTGGGTCGCGCTGCTCCCGTCGCTCGACCCGACGTCGATGGGGTGGATCGAGCGGGACTGGTACCTCGGGCCGCACCGCGCCCCGCTGTTCGACGGCACGGGCAACATCGGGCCCACCGTCTGGGCCGACGGCCGGATCGTCGGCGGCTGGGCCCAGCGTCCGGACGGCGAGGTCGTCCACCACTTCCTGGAGGACGTCGGCTCGGACGTCGAACGGGCCGTCGAGGCGGAGGCGAACCACCTGGCCGGGTGGTTCGGAGAGGTGCGAGTCACGCCACGGATGCGCACCCCGCTGGAGCGACGGCTAGCACAACGAAGCTGAGAGTTTTCCCAAGACGTCCTGGTGGCGATGCACTTAATCGATTCTTGACCTGACCCACCGAGTGGTGGAAGTCTCGTCAGGGCAAAGAGGGTCGCCCGAGCACGCACGCTAGGGTTGCGCCCGAGTAAAGGACGTCTTACCGGGGCGATCCCGGACGAGTCTCTAGGGAGTGGCAGCAGTGACGGTTCGCGTAGGTGTCAACGGCTTCGGCCGCATCGGCCGCAACTTCTTCCGGGCCGTGCAGGCCGCCGGTCACGACATCGAGGTTGTCGCTTTCAACGACCTCGGCGACGTCGCCACGATGGCCCACCTGCTCAAGTACGACTCCATCCTCGGCCGCTTCCCGGGCGAGGTCAGCGTCAGCGACGAGGGCATCGTCGTGGACGGCAAGACGATCAAGGCCCTCGCCGAGCGCGACCCGGCCAACCTGCCCTGGGGCGACCTGGGCGTGGACGTCGTCGTCGAGTCGACCGGCTTCTTCACCAACGCCGACGCCGCGAAGGCGCACCTCGCCGGCGGCGCGAAGAAGGTCATCATCTCCGCGCCCGCCAAGGGCGAGGACCTGACCGTGGTGCTGGGCGTCAACGACGACAAGTACGACGGCTCGCAGAACATCATCTCGAACGCCTCCTGCACCACGAACTGCCTCGGCCCGCTGGCCAAGGTCCTGCAGGACTCGTTCGGCATCGAGCAGGGCCTGATGACCACCATCCACGCGTACACGCAGGACCAGAACCTGCAGGACGCGCCGCACAAGGACCTGCGCCGCGCCCGCGCCGCCGCGCTGAACATCGTCCCGACCTCGACCGGTGCCGCCAAGGCCATCGGCCTGGTCCTGCCGGAGCTGCAGGGCAAGCTGGACGGCTACGCGCTGCGCGTCCCGATCCCGACGGGCTCGGCCACCGACCTCACCGTCACGCTGACCAAGAGCGCGACCCTCGAGGAGATCAACGCCGCGTACAAGGCCGCCGCCGAGGGCCCCCTGGCCGGCATCCTGCGCTACAACGAGGACCCGATCGTTTCGGCCGACATCGTCACCGACCCGGCGTCCTGCATCTACGACGCGCCGCTGACCAAGGTCATCGGCAACCAGGTCAAGGTCATCGGCTGGTACGACAACGAGTGGGGCTACTCCAACCGCCTCGCCGACCTCGTCAAGCTCGTCGGCAACAAGCTTTCCTGACCGATGACGCTGAAGAACCTCGAAGACCTGCTGAGCGGGGACGTTTCGGGCCGGTTCGTACTCGTACGTTCCGACCTGAACGTCCCCCTCGACGGGGACAAGATCACCGACGACGGCCGCGTCCGCGCTGCCCTGCCGACCCTCAAGCGCCTCGCCGAGGCGGGCGCGAAGGTGGTCGTCACGGCGCACCTCGGCCGTCCCAAGGGCGAGCCGGACCCGAAGTTCTCGCTCGCGCCCGTCGCCGCGAAGCTCACCGAGCTGCTCGGCGTCGACGTCCCGCTGGCCGGTGACCTGGTCGGCGAGTCCGCCAAGGCCACCGTCGCGGGCCTGACCGACGGTCAGGTCGCCCTGCTGGAGAACGTGCGTTTCGACGCGCGCGAGACCAGCAAGGTCGAGGCGGAGCGTCAGGAACTGGCCGCCGAGCTGGCCGCGCTCGTCCCGGGCGGCGCGTTCGTCTCCGACGGTTTCGGTGTCGTGCACCGCAAGCAGGCCTCGGTCTACGAGATCGCGCGGGCGCTTCCGGCGTACGCGGGCGGTCTGGTGCTGGCCGAGGTCGACGTCCTCAAGAAGCTTGCCGGTAAAGACACTGTGCTCGCCCGGCCCTATGTGGTCGTGCTCGGCGGCGCGAAGGTGTCGGACAAGCTGGCGGTGATCGCCAACCTGCTGACCAAGGTCGACAGGCTGCTCATCGGCGGCGGCATGGCGTACACCTTCCTCAAGGCCCAGGGCCACGAGGTCGGCAAATCGCTGTTGCAGGAAGACCAGCTGGAGCAGGTCGCCGGTTTCCTCGCCGAGGCGGAGAAGCGTGGCGTCGAACTGATCCTGCCGGTGGACTTCCTCGCCGCGACGGGCTTCGCCGCCGACGCCGAGTTCGACGTCGTCGACGCGTCGGCCATCCCGGCCGACCGCATGGGTCTCGACATCGGCCCGAAGTCGCGCGAGCTGTTCGCGGGCAAGCTGGCCGACGCCGCGACCGTGTTCTGGAACGGCCCGATGGGCGTGTTCGAGTTCGAGTCCTTCGCCGGCGGCACCCGTGCCGTGGCCGAAGCGCTCGTCAAGAGCGACGCCTTCACCGTGGTCGGCGGTGGCGACTCCGCCGCGGCCGTGCGGCAGCTCGGCCTTCCCGAGGACGGCTTCTCGCACATCTCGACCGGCGGCGGCGCGTCGCTGGAGTACCTGGAGGGCAAGGAACTGCCCGGAGTCGCTGTGCTGGGAGAGAACGACTAGTGGCGCGTAAACCGCTCATCGCCGGTAACTGGAAGATGAACCAGAACCACCTCGAAGCCATCGCGCTGGTTCAGAAGATCGCCTTCGCCCTGCCGGAGAAGTACTACGCGAAGGTCGACGTCGCGGTCCTGCCGCCGTTCACCGACATCCGCAGCGTCCAGACGCTGACCGACGGCGACAAGCTGTCGCTCACCTACGGCGCCCAGGACCTGTCGCCGCACGACTCCGGTGCCTACACCGGTGACGTGTCGGGCGTGATGCTGAAGAAGCTGGGCTGCAGCTTCGTCACCGTCGGGCACTCGGAACGGCGCGAGTACCACGGCGAGTCCGACGAACTGGTCAACAAGAAGGTCAAGGCCGCGCTCAAGCACGGCATCACGCCGATCCTGTGCGTGGGGGAGAAGCTCGAGGTCCGCGAGGCTGGCGAGCACATCGCCCACACCACGAACCAGCTGGTCGAGGGCCTCAAGGGGCTCAAGAACGAGCAGGTCAAGGACGTCGTCGTCGCCTACGAGCCGGTCTGGGCCATCGGGACCGGCAAGGTCGCGACCCCGCAGGACGCCGAGGAGGTGTGCGGAGCCATCCGCGCCACCCTCGCCGAAAAGTACGGTGCCGAGGTCGCGTCCTCGGTCCGCGTGCTCTACGGCGGCTCGGCGAAGGCCAACAACATCAGTGACCTCGTCGCCTGCGAGAACATCGATGGTGCCCTCGTTGGTGGTGCCAGCCTGGATGGTGACGAGTTCACCAAACTCTGCGCACTCGCCGCGGGCGGGCCCCTGCCCTGATCGGGGCACCAACCGGGTAACCTGTGTATCCGGTCCGTCACACAGCAGTGGACGAGTCCAGGAGTACGGTGTGTTCTGGTAGTCACGAACTATCGGCACGCACCGTTTTCCTGCATTCTCCAAGAGCGCAGAGGATGACATGAAGCTGTTCCTGCAAATCCTGTTGATCGCCTCAAGCTTTTTCCTGGTGGTCGCCGTGTTGCTGCACCGCGGTCGTGGTGGCGGTCTGTCGTCGCTGTTCGGTGGCGGTATGCAGTCGAGCCTTTCCGGCTCGAGCGTGGCCGAGAAGAACCTCGACCGGATCACGCTCCTGCTGGGCGCGGTGTGGCTGATCAGCATCATCGGCCTGGGGCTCCTGCTCAAGGTCTGATCGATCCAGGTGTTTCGGCGTGCCTATGGGGGGCGCGCCGCCGATCCCTATAGGTGTGAGGATTCATGGTTGGCGGTAACGCGATTCGGGGCACCCGTGTGGGTGCCGGACCTTCGGGCGAATCGGAACGGGGTGAGTCGGCGCCGCGGCGCCGCATTTCCTACTGGTGTGCCAACAGGCACGAGGCGCAGCCGTCGTTCTCGATGGACGCCGAGATTCCCGAAGAGTGGGACTGCCCACGCTGCGGGCTTCCGGGTGGGCAGGACGAGAAGAACCCACCTGCCGCGCCGCGGACCGAGCCTTACAAGACCCACCTCGCCTACGTGAAGGAACGGCGTTCCGACGCCGACGGTGAGGCCATCCTCGCCGAGGCGCTGGAGCGGTTGCGCCAGCGCCGGGAGATCTAGCCTCCGGTCTTCCAGGGCTGAAGCCCGCGTCCGCGATCCGTCGCCAGGACGCGGGCGTTTGGCATGTCAACACCAGGTGGGTGCGCCTCGCCGCCGGAGACGCGGGTTCAGCGCGCCTCCACCGGCCGGCCGGTCATCGGTCGAGCGGATACCGGGCACGCACCCGGAACCCGCCGTCCTCGGTGTCGGCGGTCTCGAAACTCCCACCCAGCAGTCGAGCGCGTTCGGCCAGACCGGTCAGCCCATGCCCTCCCGACGGCAGGGACGCACCGGACGTCCGGGCGCGCTCATTGCGTATCTCGACCTTGAGGGAACCGTGCTCGCCCTGGATCCGAATGGTCGCGGTGGCACCCGGTGCGTGTTTGTGCACGTTGGTCAGGCATTCCTGCACCGTCCGGTAGGCGGCCGCCGACACCTGGCTCGGCAGGAGCTCGGGGATCCGCTCGACGGTGAGGTGCACCGGGACGTCCGAGCCGCGGATCAGCCGGTCGAGTTCGTTGATCCCGGGCCGCGGCCCGTCGTCCTCGGAGCCCGAGCGGAGCACGCTCACGAGTGAACGCAGCTCTTCCAGGGTCTTGGTGCTGAGTTTCCGGATGACCAGCGCGGTCTCGAGCGAGCGCGGGTCGGTGGTCTGCGCCTGCAACGCGCCGGCCTGCATCGCGATCAGCGTGATCTGATGCGAGACGACGTCGTGCATCTCCCGCGCGAGGCGGGCCCGTTCCTCCGCGCGGACCGCGTCGGCGTGGAAGCGGCGTTCGCGGTCGCGGCTGGCGGCGAGTTCGGAGAGCTTCTGCGAGATCTCGGTCCGAGCTCCGATGAGCAGGCCGATGGCCACCGGCATCCCGGCGACGATGACGCCGTAGATCCCGTCCAGGACGTGTTCACGCCAGCTGAGCTCGACGAAGTCGGCCAGCGGCCACTGGACGAACCGGCAGGTGAAGACGAGCGCGAACCCCGTCCAGGTCTGCCAGTGCATCTGCTTCCGGGTGGCGAGGAAGCCGAGCGCGATCATCGCGGCCAGCTGGGACCATCCCGCCAGGAAGCCGGGGACGGTCACGATCACCGCGAGGAACGGCAGCTTGCGGCGGAAGGCGAGGCCGAGGCACGCGGCGCCGGACAGGTAGATGGAGTACGGCTGGGCCTTTTCGGGGATCACCAGCCACACGTCGAGTGCGGCCAGGAAGATCGCGAGTGTGTCGACGCCCAGCGCGACCAGCGCCGGACGTTTGATCTTGGCGAACGACATGACCCCGGCGGCACGGCGCATCCGCTCGGCGGCGTCCGCTCCGGAGCCGCCCACCGAGATACCTGGCATCGAGAGACCCTCTGTGCTCATCGCTGGCGACCTCACTCGTCTTGTGGACTTGAATGAAGAGACGTGTTCTTCGCCCGATCGGGACGCGCAGGAACGAACAAATGTGCGGATGCTAACGGGTGGATGTACCAGGACGGTAAGTTTCCCCCAGTCGGGCTAGCGACTGTCCGGTCACTGTCCGTTCTGCGGACAAGTGCATGAACGTTCGGTCGGTCGGATCCACACCGGACCACCTGGGCTCGGTGGTCCGCTGATCACTCCGACGGATGCCGGCGCCGGTTCTGACGCCAGTGGTGCCGGTTTTTGATCTTCGTCACGTTTCGTGGTCGCACGGTGACCCTTCCGTGCGTCCTGCTCGACCTTCAGAGTAGTGAAGAGAGACCCTCCCGGACTTCCGCCATGGGAGTGTCACGAGGCCCCGGAAACGCGTGAAGGCCCCCTTCCCTCGGCTGAGCCGAGGGAAGGGGGCCTTCACGCGCAAAGAGAAGGTCAGCCCGCAGGCGTTTGATAGACCTTCGTCAGCTTCGAGGCGGAGCCCTGGTCCAGCAGCCAGAGCGTGCGACGGCTGCCGCGTGCTCCCGCCACCGGGATCTGGACCTCGCCCGCCCCGGCCAGCGCCTGTGCGACGGCGTCCGCCTTGGCGTCGCCGCCGGTGACCAGCCAGATGTCCTGCGCGCGACGGATCGCGGGCAGGGTCAGCGAGATCCGGGTCGGCGGCGGCTTCGGGCAGTCGCGGACCGCGACGACCGAAAGCTCCTTCTCGTACACCGCGGGGCTTTCCGGGAAGATCGAGGCGGTGTGCCCCTCCCCGCCGAGGCCCAGCAGCATGATGTCGAAGGCCGCGTCGTTGGCCGCCAGGACCTCCGCGTAGGCCGCGGCGGCGGCATCTACGTCGTCGCCGAACTCGCCGTCGGAGGGTGCCATGGCGTGCACCCGCTTCGGGTCGAGCGGGACATGGTCGAGCAGGGCCTCGCGGGCCTGCTTCTCGTTGCGCTCGTCGGAGTCCGCCGGGACGAAACGCTCGTCGCCCCAGTAGAGGTCGAGACGCGACCAGTCGATGGCGTCACGGGCGCTGGAGTCACGCAGTTCCCGTAGGATCGCGATCCCGGTGCCGCCGCCGGTGAGCACCACCGAAGCCGAGCCCTTGGCGGCCTGGACGTCGACGATCCGGGTGACCAGCCTGGCCGCCGTGGCGGCGGCCAGGAGGTCCGGGTTCTGGTAGACGACGACCTCGGTCTTGCTCATGAGGCGCTCTTCTTCGAAGCGGCGACAGGGGCCTTCTTCTTGGAAGCGGCCGGGGCCGCCTTCTTCGCCGGAGCGGCCTTGACCGTGGTGCCCGACGAGATCTTGGAGAGCCCGTTCAGCGAAGCCTCGTAGACCTCGTCCGGGTCGAGCCGCCGCAGCTCCTCGATCAGGCAGTCCTTGTTGTCCCGCCGCTGCAGGGCGATCCGGCGCGTCGGCTGGCCCGGCTGGGTCAGCGTGCCGACCCGCCCGTCCGGCCGGTGCAGTTCCACCGGGCCGGAACGCCGCTCCAGCGTCACCGAGATGATGCCCGCGGCACCGGTGCTCTTGACCCGCTTCACCGGCACCTTGAGGTACTCGGCCAGCCAGCCCGCGAGCAGTTCGGTCGACGGGGAGTCGGCCTCACCGGTCACGGTCGCCCCGGTGACCTTCTCATGCGGCGGAAGGTCCAAAGCGGACACCAGCTGGGCGCGCCAGCTGGTCAGCCGGGTCCACGCCAGGTCGGTGTCACCCTCCACATAGGACTTTGCCCGGGTGGTGAGTGCCCGCACCGGCGCCTTCTCCGCCGCGGAGTCGGTGATCCGGCGCTGGGCCAGTTCACCGAGCGGGTCCTTGGCGGGCGCCTTCGGGCCGGTGCCGGGCCACCAGGTGACGATCGGCGCGTCGGGCAGGAGCAGCGGCACGACCGCACTCTGCCCCTGCGAGGCCAGCGGACCGTAGAGCCGCAGGACGATGACCTCGCTCGCGCCGGCGTCGCCGCCGACCCGGATCTGGCCGTCGATCCGCGGTGCCGCGGTCCGCGCGCCCTTGGCCACCACGATCACCCGCGAGGGGTGCTCCCGGCTGGCCTCGTTGGCGGCTTCGATCGCTTCTTCGAGCCGGTCGTCGTCGTCGGCCACTATGACCAGCGTCAGCACCCGGCCGAGTGCCACCTGCCCGCCTTGTTCGCGGATCTCGACGAGTTTCTTGTTCAGCTGCGACGTCGTGGTCGACGGCAGGTCGATGATCACGGACGCCTCCAGTTCCGGCCGGTACGTTCCAGCATTTCGTCCGCGGACGGCGGTCCCCACGAACCAGGCGGGTACGCCTCGGGCGCGCCCTTCTTGGCCCAGTGGTCGAGGATCGGGTCGAGGATCTCCCAGGACAGTTCGACCTCTTCGTTCACCGGGAATAGCGACGGCTCGCCGAGCAGCACGTCCAGGATGAGCCGCTCGTAGGCCTCCGGCGAGGACTCGGTGAACGCGTGCCCGTAGCCGAAGTCCATGGTGACGTCGCGGACCTCCATCGTGGTCCCCGGCACCTTCGACCCAAACCGCAGCGTGATGCCCTCGTCGGGCTGCACCCGGATCACCAGCGCGTTCTGGCCCAGTTCCTCGGTCGAGGTCGAGTCGAACGGCAGATGCGGCGCCCGCTTGAACACCACGGCGATCTCGGTGACCCGGCGGCCCAGGCGTTTGCCGGTGCGCAGGTAGAACGGCACGCCCGCCCAGCGGCGGTTCTGCACCTCCAGCGTCACCGCGGCGTAGGTCTCGGTGGTCGAGTCCTTCGCGAAACCGTCTTCCTGCAGCAGGCCCGGCACCTTCGAGCCGCCCTGCCAGCCGCCCGCGTACTGCCCGCGCGCGGTGGTCTCTTCCAGCGGTCCCAAGGGTTTCGTCGCCGAAAGCACCTTGACCTTCTCGGACCGCAGCGCGCGCGGCGCGAACGAGACCGGCTCCTCCATCGCGGTCAGCGCGAGGAGCTGCAGCAGGTGGTTCTGGATGACGTCGCGTGCGGCGCCGATGCCGTCGTAGTACCCCGCGCGGCCGCCGAGACCGATGTCCTCGGCCATGGTGATCTGCACGTGGTCGACGTAGTTGGCGTTCCAGATCGGCTCGAACAGCTGGTTCGCGAACCGCAGCGCCAGCAGGTTCTGCACCGTCTCCTTGCCGAGGTAGTGGTCGATGCGGAACACCGACTCCTCGGGGAAGACGTCGTTCACGATCTCGTTGAGCTCCTTGGCGCTCTTGAGGTCGCGGCCGAACGGCTTCTCGATGACCACGCGGCGCCAGGTGTCGTCGCTCGCGTCGGCGAGGCCGGAGCGGGCGAGCTGCTTGGTCACCACCGGGAACGCGCTCGGCGGGATCGACAGGTAGAACGCGGTGTTGCCACCGGTCCCACGTTCGGCGTCGAGGTCCTTGACCGTCTGCGCGAGCCTGTCGAAGGCGTCGTCGTCGTCGAAGGTGCCCTGCACGAAACGGATGCCTTCGGCGAGCCGGTTCCACACCGACTCCTTGAACGGCGTCCGCGCGTGCTCCTTGACCGAGTCGTGCACGAGCTCGCCGAAGTCCTGGTGCTCCCAGTCCCGGCGGGCGAAACCGACCAGCGAGAACCCGGCGGGCAGCAGCCCGCGGTGGGCGAGGTCGTAGATCGCCGGCATCAGCTTCTTGCGGGCGAGGTCACCGGTCACGCCGAAGATCACCAGGCTGGACGGCCCGGCGATCCTCGGCAGCCGCTTGTCGCGCGGGTCGCGCAGCGGGTTGCTCCAGGCTCGGGTCACTCGCCTGCCTCCTGTACCGCGCGGACCAGTTCGGCCAGGCCGGCGGCCCGGTCGGTGAGGTGCAGCCGCAGCACCGGACGACCGTGCTCCGCGAGCACCTGGCCGTCACCCAGCGCCTGAGCGTGCTGCAGGACGCCGAGCGTGTACGGCCGGTCCGGAACGTCGAGATCCTGCTCGACCGCGCCGGTGATCTGCAGGAAGACGCCGTTCTGGTGCCCGCCCTTGTGATACTGGCCGGTGGAGTGCAGGAACCGCGGCCCCCACCCGAAGGTGGTCTGGCGGCCGGTCCGCTTGGCGATCTCGCCGCGCAGGAGCGACGTCGACGCGTCGTCGAGACGGTCGAGGTACGCCTGCACCGCGATGTAGCCGGTTTCCGGTGCGGAGTCGAAGAAAGCCCGCAGAATGTCCGCGAGCTTCCCGTCGGTGGTCACTCCATCCGAGCCGAACACCTGGACCGCGCCGTCCACAGTGGACGGCTCTTCGCCCCCCTTGAGCTTGTCCGGGTTGTCGAGCAGCGACCGCGCGGCCTTCTTGGCGGCCTCGACGTCGGGCTGGTCGAACGGGTTGATCCCGAGCAGCCGTCCGGCGAACGCGGTGGCGAACTCCCACAGCAGGAACTGCGCGCCGAGCGAGCCGGTCACGGAGATCTTCGCGGTGCCTTCGGCCTGACCGACGGCCACCGGGGTGGCGTCGTCCTTGGCGTCGGCGAACCCGGGGGAGTCCGGGCCCTCGACGGCGACCGGCAGGAGACCGGTGCCCTGCTTGCCGGTGGACTCGGCGATCAGCTGCTCCGCCCAGTCGGCGAAGCCCTTGATGCCGGATCCAGTGTCAGCGATGACGACTTTCTCGGCGCCCTTTTCGTGCGCCGCGACCCACGCCGCCGCCAGCTTGACCGCGGGGTTGTCCACGGAGTCGGCTGCCAGCGTGTCCGCCACCGAAGCGGCCTGGTCGAGCAGGCGGGCGACGTCCGCGCCGGCGAGCCCTGCCGGGACGAGCCCGAACGCGGTCAGCGCCGAATAGCGGCCGCCGACGTTCGGGTCGGCGAGGAAGACCTTGCGGTAACCCTCCTTTTCGGACAGTTCCGCGAACGGCGAGCCCGGGTCGGTGACGACCACGATCCGCCGCGCCGCGTCGATGCCCGCGTCGGCGAAGGCCTTCGCGAAGATCCGCCGGTGGCTGTCGGTCTCGACGGTGCCGCCGGACTTCGACGACACGACGATGACCGTCCGCTCCAGGTCACCGGCGAGCGCGTCGGCGACCTGACCCGGGTCGGTGGTGTCGAGCACGGTCAGCGCGACGCCGTCCGTCGCGGTGATCACTTCAGGTGCCAGCGACGAACCGCCCATGCCGGCGAGGACGACGCGGTCGACGCCCTCCGAGCGCAGGTCGGTCCGCAGTGCCTCGATCTCGCCGATCAACGGCCGCGAGGACTTGTGCAGCGTCGTCCACGAGAGACGGATCGACGCTTCGGACTCGGCTTCGGGACCCCACAGTGTGGCGTCCTGGGACGCCAATTTCGATGCGACCTGATCGGCGACGAGCCGCTCCGCGAACGGAGCGGCTTCGCCGGCCAGGGCGGCGTCGACTATTTCGACGCCGGTCGTTTCCCCTGCCATGGTCCAGTTCAGTCCTTTGCCTTTTCCAGCTGCCCGGTGACGGTCTCGAGAAGTTCCACCCAGGACTTCTCGAACTTCTCGACACCCTCGTTCTCGAGGGTGAGGAACACGTCCGTGATGTCGATGCCGACGGCGCTCAGCTTGTCGAAGACGGCCTGCGCGTCGGCGCCCTTGCCGGTCACCGTGTCACCGGTGACGTCGGCGTGGTCCGCGGCCGCGTCGAGGGTCTTCTCCGGCATCGTGTTGACCGTGTCCTTGACGACCAGCTGGTCCACGTAGCGGGTGTCGGAGTACTCCGGGTCCTTCACGCCGGTGGAGGCCCACAGCGGACGCTGCGCGTTCGCGCCCGCCTCGGCGAGCTTCTTCCAGCGGTCCGTGGCGGAGAGCTCTTCGAACGCCGCGTACGCGAGCCGCGCGTTGGCGATGGCGGCCTCGCCGCGCAGCGCCTTGGCTTCGTCGGTGCCGATGGCGTCGAGCCGCTTGTCGATCTCGGTGTCCACACGGGACACGAAGAACGACGCGACCGAGTGAATGCCCTTGAGGTCGTGGCCGTTGGCCTTGGCCTGCTCGAGCCCGGCGAAGTAGGCCTCGATGACCTTCTTGTAGCGCTCGACCGAGAAGATCAGCGTGACGTTGACGCTGATGCCTTCGGCCAGCGTGCGGGTGATCGCCGGGAGACCTTCTTCGGTCGCCGGGATCTTGATCAGCACGTTCGGCCGGTCCACGGTCTTCCACAGGTCCTGCGCCTCGGCGACCGTCTTGTCGGTCTCCTTCGCCAGCCGCGGGTCCACCTCGATGGACACTCGGCCGTCGACCCCGTTCGTGGCGGTGTAGACGTCGCGGAACAGGTCCGCGGCGTTGCGCACGTCGGTGGTGGTCAGCTCGCGGATGGTGGCCTCGACGTCGGCGCCGCGCGCGGCGAGCTCCTTGGTCTGCTCGTCGTACGCTTCGCCCTTCGACATCGCGTTCGCGAAGATCGTCGGGTTGGTCGTCACGCCCACGACGTGCTTGTCGCGGACGAGACCGGCGAGGTTGCCGGTGTTCAGGCGCTCACGGGACAGGTCGTCGAGCCAGATCGATACCCCGGCCTCCGACAGCTGCGCGAGCTTGTCGTTGCTCATGCTTGGCTCCCCTTCAGTTCTTGGTGTTGGCGATCGAGCGACGGGCGGCGTCGACGACGGCTTCCGCGGTGAAACCGAACTCGCGGAACAGAGTGCCGGCGTCGGCCGAGGCACCGAAGTGCTCGATCGAGACGTTCTCCCCGGCGTCACCGGTGAAGCGGTGCCACGAAAGGGCGATACCGGCTTCGACGGAGACGCGTGCCTTGACCGACGGCGGCAGCACGGAGTCCTTGTAGGACTGGTCCTGCGCGTCGAACCACTCGACACACGGCATCGAGACGACGCTCGCCGTGATGCCGTCGGCTTCGAGGGTCTTGCGGGCCTCGACGGCCAGCTGGACCTCGGAGCCGGTCGCGATCAGCACGACCTGGGGCTTGCCGTCGGACGCTTCGGCGAGGACATAGCCGCCCCGCTTGACGCCTTCGGCGCTGGTGCCCTCCAGGACCGGCACGTTCTGCCGGGTGAGCGCGAGGCCCGACGGGTGGTGGACGTCCTCCAGGACGGCCTTCCACGCGTACGCGGTCTCGTTGGCGTCCGCCGGGCGGACGACGTTGAGGCCGGGGATCGCGCGCAGCGAGGAGAGCTGCTCGATCGGCTGGTGGGTGGGGCCGTCCTCGCCCAGGCCGATCGAGTCGTGCGTCCACACGTAGGTGACCGGCGCCTTCATCAGCGCGGCCAGCCGCACGGGCGGGCGCATGTAGTCGGAGAAGATCAGGAACGTCGCGCCGTAGGGACGGGTGCCGCCGTGCAGCGCGATGCCGTTGAGGATCGAGCCCATCGCGTGCTCGCGGATGCCGAAGTGCAGCGTCCGGCCGTACGGGCTGGTCTTCCACATGTCGGTGGAAGCCTTCTCCGGGCCGAACGAGTCGGCCCCCTTCATGGTGGTGTTGTTGCTCTCCGCGAGGTCCGCGGAACCGCCCCACAGCTCGGGAAGCGGCTCAGCGAGCGCGTTGAGCACCTCACCGGAGGCCTTGCGGGTCGCGATGCCCTTGGCGTCCGGCTCCCACGTCGGCAGGTTGTCGGCGAAGCCCTCGGGAAGCGTGCGGGTGGACATCCGGTCCGCGATCTTCTTGCGCTCCGGGTTGGCGGCGCCCCACGCCTCGAACTTCTCCTGCCATTCGGCGCGCGCGGTCTTGCCGCGGTCGACGGCCTGGCGGGTGTGCGCGATGACCTCGTCGTCGACCTGGAAGTTCTGCTCCGGGTCGAAGCCGAGGATCTCCTTGACCGCGGCGACCTCTTCGGCGCCCAGCGCGGCACCGTGAGCCTTGCCGGTGCCCATCTTCTTCGGCGCCGGGTACCCGATGACGGTCTTCAGCGCGATGAAGGACGGGCGCTCGGTCTCCGCCTTCGCGGCCTTGATGGCCTCTTCGATCGCGACGACGTCCTCGCCACCCTCGACGACCTGGGTGTGCCACCCGTAGGCCTCGTAGCGCTTCACGACGTCCTCGGACAGCGCGATCTTGGTGTCGTCCTCGATCGAGATCTCGTTGTCGTCCCAGAAGACGATCAGGTTGCCGAGCTCCTGGCGGCCGGCGATCGACGAAGCCTCGGCGGTGACGCCCTCTTCGATGTCACCGTCGGAGGCGACCACGTAGACGTAGTGGTCGAAGATGCTTTCGCCGACGGCGGGCTCCGGGTCCAGCAGGCCGCGCTCGCGGCGGGCCGCCATCGCCATGCCGACGCCGTTGGCGAGACCCTGGCCGAGCGGGCCGGTGGTGGTCTCGACGCCCTTGGTGTGGCGGTACTCCGGGTGACCCGGGGTCTTCGAGTCCCATTTGCGAAGCTGCTTCAGGTCTTCCAGCTCCAGGCCGAATCCGGCGAGGTACAGCTGGATGTAGAGGGTCAGGCTCGAGTGTCCTGCGGAGAGGATGAAGCGGTCGCGGGCGGGCCACTCGGGGTCCGCCGGGTCATGACGCAGCGTCCGCTGGAACAGCGTGTAGGCGAGCGGCGCGAGGCTCATCGCGGTGCCGGGGTGACCGCTGCCGCAGTTCTCGACCGCGTCCGCGGCGAGCACCCGAACGGTGTCGACGGCCCGCGTGTCGAGGTCGGTCCAGTCGGCGGGCACGTTGCGCCGGAGGAGTGGGTTCTTCTCGCTGGTAGAGGCGGTTTCGGACACTGAACTCGAACTCCCCGTCATCAGGTTGTGGCTTCTCTTTCCCTCGTGGGTAACCCACGTGTACCGCTACTAATCTCAATCGATCCGGAAGGGACGATATTCCTGCTCCGGGCCGTTCGCAGAGGCACGCCGCGACCTACCGCGGCCAGCCTAATGGTTCGGCCGGTCGAGGACCCGCGATCACCCTCTGGAAACAGCACGTCTAACATCGAGGAAGGGTTCAGAACGCAGGGATCCGGGGCCCGCCACATCACCCGGAAGCCTGGTGGGCCCCGCCCCGAAAACTGACGCAGGGAGTGAAATGTCGTTGGTGAACGCTGCGCACGGACGCAGTGACAGCACCAGCGCCGTACATCCGACCGGTGAACGACCGCACGGTGGCCGGCGAACAATCCGCCAGGTCGTCGGCGCGTACGCCGCCCTCGCGAAGCCCAGGGTGATCGAGCTCCTCCTCGTCACCACGATTCCCGCGATGTTCCTGGCAGGCCGGGAAATCCCGTCGCCTTGGCTGGTACTCGCGACGCTCGTGGGCGGCACCATGGCCGCCGGCAGTGCGAACGCCTTGAACTGCGTCATCGACGCGGACATCGACAAGGTGATGAACCGCACCAAGCGCCGTCCGCTGGTGAAGGAATCGGTGCCCCGCCGCGGCGCGCTGATCTTCGGTCTCGTACTCGGCGTGCTGTCCGCCGTGGTGCTCTATTTCACGGTGAACCTGCTCTCGGCGATCCTCGCGATCGCGACGATCCTGTTCTACATCTTCGTCTACACGCTGGTGCTGAAGCGGCGTACGTCACAGAACGTGGTCTGGGGCGGGGCGGCGGGCTGCATGCCGGTCGTCATCGGCTGGGCCGCCGTCACCGGCACCGTCGAGTGGCCCGCGTTCGTGATGTTCGGCGTCATCTTCTTCTGGACCCCGCCGCACACCTGGGCGCTGGGCATGAAGTACCGCGACGACTACGAGCGCGCCGGCGTTCCGATGCTGCCGGTGGTCGCCACCCCGCAGCACGTGGCGCGGCAGATCGTCATCTACTCGTGGGTGATGGTCGCCTGGACGCTGCTGCTGGTCCCGGTGACGAGCTGGATCTACACGACGTTCGCGATCCTGGCGGGCGGCTGGTTCCTCTTCTACGCGCACAGCCTCAACGCGGCGGTGCGGCGCGGCGAGGAGACCAAGCCGATGTCGCTGTTCCACCGGTCGAACACGTACCTGATGATCGTGTTCGTCGCGCTGGCCGTGGACGCCGCGATCGGCCTCCCCGCCATCGGCCTGCCCTTCTAACTCTCTCTCGTCCCGCAATTCGTCCTCTAGTGGCGGTAGTTCAGCGTCGAACTACCGCAACTAGAGGACGAATTGCGTTGGGGGCGTGTCCCAAGGGGTGGCACGCCGCGACGCGCTGGGTTACCCGTCGGTACGGTCCGGCAAGGTGACGTCCACAACCGAACGCCCGGCCACGGTTCGCGCCGTGCGGGCGACCATGGCGGTCGCCTGCCTGGTCGTCTTCACGGCCCAGATGGCGACGACGATCTACCTGCCCTCCCTCCCGGTGATCGAGCACGACTTCGCGGTGTCGCGCAGCTTCGCGGCGCTCTCGGTGTCGCTGTTCGTCATCGGCGCGGCGGCGCCGGTGGTGCTGTGGGGCTGGCTGGCCGACCGCCTCGGACGGCGTCCGGCGATGCTCGCGGCGCTGGGCCTGTTCGTCGTCTCCAGCGCGGTGCTGATCGTCAACACCGCGCCCGCCTGGCTGCTGATTCTCCGGTCCCTGCAAGGGATCGGCGCCGGCGGCGCGGCCATCATCGCCCGTATCGCGGTCCGGGACCTCGGCGGCGGCGACGCGCTCGCCAAACGGCTTTCGGTGCTGTCCATCGCGTTCGTCACCGCGCTCGGCGGCGGGCAGTTCCTCGGCGGGCTGATGGGCGGGTGGCAGGCCGGGTTCGCCGTGCTGACCGCGGCGGGGGTGATCTGCGTCATCGGCACCCTGACGATCCCGCTCACCCGGGGCGGCGGGGAGACGACCGGCGTGATCCGGATCTATCTCCGGATCCTCACCGTTCCGGCGTTCCTGCTGCCGACGATCGCGGCCGGACTCGGCTTCGCGACGATCGTGCTCCTCCAGGAGGTCGCTCCGTTCGTCTTCCAGCGGCACTTCGGCCTGAGCGCGGACCAGTACGGCGGCCTGGGCCTCCTGTTCGGGCTGGCCTACTTCGGCGGCGCGTTGCTGGTGAACCGGCTGGCGGGCAGCAAGGGCTCGTCCTGGCTGATGCGGGCGGGCGCGCTGGTCATGACCGGTGCGGGCGCGTTGACGATCGCCTTGTGGCTGATCCCCGGGATCCCGCTCACGGCCGCGCTCGTGACGTTCGTCGCCCTGTACTGCGGGACCACCTTCGGCCAGGCCGCGCTCTTCCCGAGCAGCATGGCCGTCGCGGTGAGCGAGGTGCCGGGACACGGTGCCTACGCCGTCGCGCTGTGCGGTTTCGTCGCGCAGTCCATCGCGGGCGTCGCGGCCACCTTCGCCGTCCTGCTGCACGAGAACCTCGTGTGGGCGAGCGTCGCCACCGGTCTTTCCCTGGCGGCCTTCCTCCTGGTCCGCGTGCGCACGCGGGAATGAGATGATGGCGGGCGCCGTTGTAAACCTTTCGGCCCCTGTCCCACCTCTCGAAAGCAGGCTGCTTTTGTCCGTGTCCCCGGACCGGGAACTCGACGCGCTCGAGCAGGACGTCGCGCTCGAGCAGGAGTACGTCACCACCCTTTACCGCAAACTCGACGCCGAACGCGTCGACGCGCAGCGCAGGCTCGACCAGACGCTGCGCCAGACCGGCGGCACCCCGCAGGCGCGCACCGAACGCGATGTCGCCACGACGCTGTACACCGACAGGCTCTCCCAGCTGGGTTCCGTCGAGCAGGGACTGTGCTTCGGCCGTCTCGACTTCCTGCCCGAGCACGCGGAGGAGACCACCTACATCGGGCGGCTCGGGCTGTTCGACGAGGACGACGACTACCGCCCGCTGCTCGTCGACTGGCGCGCGCCGGTCGCGCGGCCCTTCTACCTCGCCACCGCCGCCTCGCCCGAAGGCGTCCGCCGCCGTCGTCACATCCGGTCGCTGAGCCGGAAGGTCGTCGGCGTCGACGACGAGATCCTCGATCTCTCCGCCGCCGACCAGGGGCAGGACCTCGGGCTCGCGGGGGAGGCCGCGCTGCTGGCCGCGCTCGAACGGCGTCGCACCGGCGAGATGAGCGACATCGTCGCCACCATCCAGGCCGAGCAGGACCGCATCATCCGCGCGTCGCCGAACGGCGTCCTGGTCGTCCAGGGCGGTCCGGGCACCGGCAAGACCGCGGTCGCGCTGCACCGCGCGGCGTACCTGCTCTACACGCACCGGCAGCAGCTCACCACGCGCGGCGTGCTGGTGGTCGGGCCGAACAGCACGTTCCTCCGCTACATCGGGCAAGTGCTGCCGTCGCTGGGGGAGACCGGAGTGCTCCTGGCCACGATCGGGCAGCTGTACCCGGGCCTGGACGCCACCGGACCGGTCACCCGCGAGGCCGCCGAGATCAAGGGCCGCCCGGTGATGGCCGACGTGCTCGCCGCCGCGGTCCGCGATCGCCAGCGCGTGCCGGAACCGGTGCTGGAGATCGAATTCGAGCGCGAGATCCTCATGCTCGACCGCAAGACCTGCACCGAGGCGCGGACGCGGGCCCGCCGGTCGCGCCGCCCGCACAACCTCGCCCGGCGGATCTTCGTCTCGGACCTCCTCGACGCGCTGACCCGCCAGGCCGCCCGCAAACTGGGGGAGGACCTGCTCGACGCGCGGGACGTCCAGGACATCCGCGCCGAGGTCTCCGCCGACAAGAACGTGGCCGCCGCGATCAACGGACTGTGGCCCAAACTCACCCCCGAGATCGTGCTCGACGAGCTGTTCGCCGACCGCGAACGGTTGCGGAGCGCGTCCGGGAAAGCCTTGTCGGACACCGATCGTGAGCATCTCTACAGCCCGACGGACGCGAAGTGGAGCCCGGCCGACGTCCCGCTGCTCGACGAACTCGCCGAGTTGCTCGGTGAGGACGACACGGACGTCCGGGCCGAGCGGGCTCGCCGCGAGCGGGAAGACCGCGCCTACGCGGAAGGCGTGCTCGACATCCTCGAACAGGACGAGGAGATCATCGACGAGGAGCTGCTGCGGGTGGGCGACGTCCTCGACGCCGAGCTGTTCGCCGAACGCCAGCATCGCCGAAGCGAGATGACCGCGGCGCAACGGGCGGCGCAGGACCGGACCTGGACCTTCGGGCACGTGATCGTCGACGAGGCGCAGGAACTGACCGCGATGGACTGGCGGCTGCTCATGCGCCGGTCGCCGAACCGGTCGATGACGCTCGTCGGCGACGTCGCCCAGACCGGGGCGGCCGGGGGAGCGCGGACGTGGGGCGAGGTGCTGTCCCCGTACGTCGCCGATCGCTGGCGGCTCGAAGAGCTGACCGTGAACTACCGGACCCCGGCGGAGATCATGGCCGTCGCGTCCCGGGTGCTCGCCGACGTCAACCCGGAGCTGGAAGCGCCGGTTTCGGTGCGGGAGACGGGTTTCGAGCCTTGGCTGCGTTCCGTGAAGCCGGCGGATCTCGCCGCGGAGCTGCCGGGGATCGTCGACGCCGAACTGTCCGCTGTGGACGGTGGGACGGTCGCCGTGCTGTGCCCGGCGTCACTGATCGCTTCGCTCTCCGAGGCACTGGGCGAGACGGGTGACCGGGTGTCGGTGATGCCGGTCGAGCGGGCCAAGGGCCTCGAGTTCGATTCGGTGGTGCTGGTCGCCCCGGACGAGGTCGTCGCCGGGTCACCGCGCGGGCTCAACGATCTTTATGTGGCCCTGACCAGGGCGACCCGTCGGATGGGCGTAGTGCAGACCGGTGACCTTGTTCCGGCGCTGGAGGGTCTTGGCTAAGGTCGGCCGCATGCGCACATTCGGCAAGATCGTGGTCATCGGCGCGGGCGTGCTCGCCCTGGCGGCCTGTGGCGAGAAGCAGAACACCGCAGGTTCGGCCCAGACCTCCGGCGCGGCCCCCGCGTCGGCGTCGTCGTCGGCCCCGGCCGCCCCGAAGGGCAAGGAATGCACGGCGGAGGACGTCAAGACCACCGGGAAGTTCGGGGAGGCGCCGACCATCACCATCCCGGACGACTGCGACCCGCCGAAGAAGCTCATCACCAAGGACCTCGAGCCCGGCACGGGTGAGGGCGCCAAGTCGGGCGCCAACCTGAAGATGAACTACTCGCTGATCACCTGGTCCAACAAGCAGAAGCTGGACAGCTCCTTCGACCGCGGTGAGCCGTTCGATCTGACACTCGGCGCCGGCATGGTCATCAAGGGCTGGGACCAGGGGCTCGAAGGGATCAAGCAGGGCGGGCGGCGGCTGCTGATCATCCCGCCGGACCTCGGTTACGGCGAGGGCGGCCGCGGCATCGCGCCGAACGAGACCCTGGTGTTCGTCACCGACGCGGTGAGCGTCCCGACCGACAAGGGCTGAGCTGAAGGGGCCCTTCACCGCATCTCACGCGGTGAAGGGCCCCTTCGCCGCATGCGATGCGGGGAAAGTCCCCTTCAGCCCCCGGAGTACTCCCAGGTGAGCAGGGTGATCTCCAGCCCCTTCTCGACCTTGGTCTCGGGAGGCGAGTCGGTCAGGGCGTAGCCGACGCGGCGCGCGACGGTCTCGCTCGCCGCGTTCTGGGCGTCGATCTGCAGCCGGAGCGGCCCGACTCCGTGTTCGAGCGCGTAGGCGGTCAACACCCGGAGAGACCGCGCCGCGAGATCCTGTCCGCGGTGGGCCGGACCGACCGCGTAGCCGAGCTCGACGTAGCCTGCTTCCTGCAGGAACAGCACGACTTCGCCGAGTGGCTCGCCGCCGTCGATCGTGATGGCGAGCCGTCGTCCCGTCCCTTCCGTGCGGCGGACGAGACTCTTCTCGTAGTGGGCCTTCGCCGCCACCGCGTCGAATGGTGACGGCAGCGGCGTGAACCGCGCGACGGCGGGGTTGTCGAACAGCCCCGGCATGAACGCGACGTCGTCTTCGATCCAGTCCCGCAGGACGAGACCGTCTCCGGTGAGCCGGACCTCCTCCGGCCAGACCACGGTCACGGGATCAGCAGCAGCTTGCCGGTGGTGCGCCGCCCCTGGAGGTCTTCGTGCGCCTGACGGGCGTCGGCCAGGGGGTAGCGGCCGCCGATCCGGATGTTCAGCGAGCCGTCTCCGACGGCGGCGAACAGTTCGTTCACCCGCCATTCCAGTTCCTCGCGGGTGAGCACGTAATGCGCCGAGGTCGGCCGGGTGAGGTACACCGAGCCGCTGCGGTTGAGCAGCTGCGGGTCGATCGGCGGCACCGGGCCGCTGGCCGCGCCGTAGAGGGCGAGCAGGCCGCGGATCTTCAGGCTCGCCAGGCTGCCGTCCACAGTGGACTTGCCGACGCCGTCGTAGACCACCGCGACACCCTTGCCGCCGGTGAGTTCGCGGGCCGCTGCGGCGAAGTCGACCTGGTCGTAGCGGATGACGTCGTCCGCGCCGGCCTGCTTGGCGAGTTCGGCCTTCTCATCGGTGGAGACGGTGCCGATCACCCGGGCGCCGCGTGCCTTGGCCAGCTGGACCAGCAGCAGGCCCATCCCGCCCGCGGCGGCGTGGATCAGCACGTCGTCGCCCGCCTTGACCTCGTAGGTCGAGGCGATCAGCGCGTGCGCGGTGACGCCCTGGAGCATCGTCGCGGCGGCGGTCTCCGTGGTCACGCCGTCCGGGATCTTCACCGCGACCGCGGCGGGGAGCAGACGGCGCTGGGCGTAGCTGCCCAGCGAGCCCTGCCAGGCGACCCGGTCGCCGACGGCGAAACCGGAGACGTCCGCGCCGACCGCGGCCACCGTCCCGGCGCCTTCCATACCCAGGATGAACGGCGTGTCGACCGGGTAGATGCCCTCGCGGTGATAGGTGTCGATGTAGTTGACGCCCGCCGCGGCGACGTCCACGAGCAGTTCCCCCGCACCGGGATCGCCGACCTCGACTTCGGACAGTTCAAGGACTTCGGGACCGCCGGTTCGCCGGATCTGCACTGCCGTGGGCATACATCCTCCTCGTTCAAGGTCGTTCCGACCGGGACAACTATGGCCGACGCCACGGTTATTCCGCGTCCCGGGCCTTTCGCGGTTAAGCTCGGCCCGTGGCTGAGACCGAAGAGAAGATCGAGACCGCCGCCCCCACGTCGCGCCAGGTCGCGGCCGCCCGCGACTTCGTGAAGCGGCACGGGAAGCCGTCGCGCGCGGTGGTGGAGAACATCGGGCGGATCGGTGCCCGTGTCGTGCTCGTGGGCGCCGACGGCGCGCTCGGTGACGTCGTCGTCGCCTCCACGGAGGCGGGCGACGCGCTGGTCGAGGCCGTCGAGGACCTCGAGCCCGCCGAGTGGGACAGCGAGACCGTGAAGGCCACCAAGATCGGTGCCGAGCACCGACGCCGGATGGCGGGGAAGTGACCGGTTCCGCGATCTTCGCCTCTTGTTCCGGGGTGCCGGAGGGCGACGGCGACGAACACGCCGTTCCCGAGGCGCTGGCCGACCTCGGTTTCAAGACCCGCTGGGCCGCCTGGGACGACACGACCGTCGACTTCGGCGCCGCGGACATCGTCGTCCTGCGCGCCACCTGGGACTACGCCGAACGCCGCGACGAGTTCCTGTCCTGGGCCGAATCCGTGCCCGCGCTGTCCAATTCGGCCGAAGTCGCGCGGTGGAACACCGACAAGTCCTATCTGGCCGAACTCGGCGACGCCGGGGTCGCGGTCGTGCCGACGACCCTGATCGCGCCGGGCGACGAGGCCCCGCGCTGGCCCAAGGGCGACTTCGTGCTGAAGCCCGCGATCGGTGCCGGATCCCGGGGTGTCGGGAAGTTCTCGCCCGAAGGCGCCGAGAACGCCGCGTCCCATCTGAAGAGCCTTCACGCCGCGGACCACACCGTGGTGATGCAGCCGTATCAGTCCAGTGTGGACACCGAGGGCGAGCTCGCGCTGGTGTTCTTCGGCGGCGTGTACTCGCACGCCTTCTCGAAAGCCGCCATGCTGGGCCGGGAACTCGACGAATCCGGTTTGTGGGTCACGGAGAAGCTCGGTGCCGCGCAGCCGCCCGCCGCGTTCCGCGCACTCGCCGAGGACACCCTCGACGCGACGGCGGCGCTGCTCGGAATCCTGCGCGCGGAACTGCTGTACGCCCGCGTCGACCTCGTCGCCGGTCCGGACGGCAGGCCGCTGCTGCTGGAACTCGAGCTCGTCGAGCCTTCGCTCGGCTTCCGTCAGACCGACGCCGCCGCCGCTTGGCGCTTCGCTTCCGCCGTGCGGCAGCAACTCTCCTGACGCAAGTCGTCCTCTAGTTGCGGTAGATGCACGCGCAAGTACCGCAACTAGAGGACGAATCGCGGGGAGTCAGGCGGGTTTCACGAGCTTCGCGGCCAGACGTTCGGGCTTCGGCCACCGCACGTCCCGCGCCCAGCCGAACTTCTCGAACAGCCAGATCACCCGCGCCGACACGTCGACCTGTCCGCGCAGGACACCGTGCCGCGCGCAGGTCGGGTCGGCGTGGTGGGAGTTGTGCCACGACTCGCCCATGGACAGGATCGCCAGCGGCCAGAAGTTCGCGGCCTTGTCACGGCTCGCGAACGGGCGCTCGCCGACCATGTGGCAGATCGAGTTCACCGACCAGGTGACGTGGTGCAGGAACGCGATCCGGACCAGCCCGGCCCAGAAGAACCCGGTCACCACACCCCACCAGGACCAGCTGATCAGTCCGCCGAGTACGGCGGGCAGCACGAGGCTGAGCGTGATCCACAGCCAGAAGTAGCGGTTCACCACGCGAAGATCCTTGTCGGCCACCAGATCCGGCGCGAAACGCTCGTAGTTGGTCACTTCGCGGCTGAACATCCAGCCCATGTGCGCGTGCCAGAACCCGCGCAGCAGCGCCGTGGGCGAAGTCCCGAACAGCCAAGGGGAGTGCGGGTCGCCTTCGCGGTCGGCGAAGGCGTGGTGGCGACGGTGGCTGGCCACCCAGAAGATGACCGACCCCTGCACCGCGAAACTCCCGGCGATGGCGAGCGCGATCCGCAGCGGCCGCCCGGCCTTGAAGGCGCCGTGGGTGAAGTAGCGGTGGTAGCCGACGGTCACCCCGAGCGTCCCGACGGTGTAGAACACTGCCGCCAGCACGAGATCGACCCAGGTCATGCCCCAGCCCCAGACGATCGGCACGGCGGCGAGCAGCGCGACGAACGGGACCAGCAGGAAGGTCTTGAGTATCAGCATCTCCCCGGAGCCTCGCCGGTGGGAGATCAGGGGCTTGGACTGACTGGCCGGTGCGTCCGGCTCCGTGCTGGCGGTCATGCGACACCTCGTGCCTCGACTCGGTGGTCCCCCCGTGTGGGGCACCGTGCGCAGCGTAAGGGCACCGTCTGGCGCCCACGCCGCCTGGGGGTTACGTCCGGTTTACCGGAGGGTCAGTTTGAAGTGGCGAGTTCCCGTTCGGGGGCGTTCGCAAACGGAGCCGGACCGCGATCGCGGGAGCCGCACCACAGTGCCGCCGTCGAGATGATCACCAGCGCCGAGCCGAGGACGTGGAACGAGACCAGCGCCTCCGGCACACCGAGGGCGTACTGCACGGAGCCCAGGACGCCCTGGGCGAGCGCGATCACCCACACGATGGTGTACCGCTGCCACAGCTGCTTCGGCGTCTCACCACGCATCAACTGAAGCCCGAAGACGGCCAGCACGATCAGGTAGACCACCAGCAGTCCGCCGTGGACCTGGGTGAGCGTCTCGATCGGGGCCTGGAGCCGGTGGGTGCCGGGGTCGCCGCCGTGCGGGCCGGCGCCGGTCACGGTGGTACCCGCCACGAGGACGGCCCACATCGACACGGCCAGCGCGATCAGCGTCTTGCGGCCCGCGTCCGGGATCAGCCAGCGGGCGGGCTCGTCACCCTCCTTGAACGCGCGCAGCAGCAGGACCGCGAGCCAGACCAGGGGAGTGGAGGCGAGGAAGTGGAGCGCGACGGTCCACCATTCGAGTTTGGCGAGCACGGTGATCCCGCCGACGACGGCCTGCAGCATCACGCCCGCGGGCATCGTCCAGGCCAGCTTCACCAGACGGCGGCGGCTCGGGTGCTCGATCTGCACGCGCCACGCGGTGATCACGCACAGCGCGGCGACGGCGATGACGACACCGGTCAGCATCCGGTTGCTGAACTCGATCCACTGGGTGAGCGCGTCGAATTCGGGGTGCGCCACCGGCACGATGCTGCCTTCGACGCACTGCGGCCAGGTCGGGCAGCCGAGGCCCGAACCCGTGACGCGGACGACCGAACCGGTGACGCCGATTCCGGCCTGGGCGATCACCGCCGCGATCGCGACCGCTCGCTGGACCGCGAACGAGGGATACGGCAGACGCGCTACAAGGCTCTGGAACGGCACCGTCCGATGCTAGAACGACGTTCCTGAGAGCGTTCCACCGGCCGTACCCGCTGTGTCGGTCGCCTCAGAAGAGCCTCAGGTGAGCTTGGTGGTCTTGCTCGCCAGCGCGCCGGCGACGACGCCCCAGCCGACGAGGACCGCGAACGGGCCCCAGCCGAACGAACCGTCGAGCAGTACCGAGCGCAGGCCTTCCGCGAGCGCGCCCGAGGGCAGTAGCTCGACGATCGTCGCGACGCCCGAAGGCATCGTCGACGGCGCCAGCAGGATGCCGCCGGCGAGCAGCAGCACGAACCAGACGATGTTCGCCAGCGCCAGTACGGCCTCCGCGCGCAGCGCCCCGCCGAGCAGCAGTCCGAGCGCGCCGAACGCGAAGGTGCCGACGATCAGGAACGGGATCGCGCCGAGGATTCCGCCCGGCGACGGCGACCAGCCCAGCAGCGCGGCGACGGCACCGAGGATCACCGCCTGCAGCGCGACGACGACCAGCGCGGCGGCCACCCGGCCCGCGACGAGCAGCCAGCGGGGCAGCGCGGTGGCGGAAAGTCGTTTGAGGACGCCGTATCGGCGGTCGAAGCCCAGTGCGATGGCCTGTCCGGTGAACGCGGACGACATCACCGCCAGTGCCAGGATCCTCGGCGTGATCCAGTCCACTTTGGACGCCGAGCCGAGTTGTGACGACGGCAGGATGTCCAGCAGTGACAAGCCGATCAGCAGCGCGAGCGGGATGAGCAGGGTCAGCAGGATCTGCTCGCCGTGGCGCAGGGTCAGGCTCGCTTCGACCTTCGCGTGCGTGCGCAGCATCTTGCCGAGCGAACCGCGGCCGGGGGCCGGGGTGAACGTGCCCGGGGCGAACCGCGGTGCCGGTGTCGTGGTCATGCGCGCAGTTCCCGTCCGGTCAGTTCCAGGAAGACCTCTTCCAGCGTGCGCTTGCCGACCTGCAGTTCCTCGGGCATGACACCCTGCTGCGCGCACCACGCCGTCACGGTCGACACCACCTGCGGGTCGATCGCGCCCTCGACGAGGTACGTCCCCGGCGCGGATTCGCGCACGAGGTGGCCTTCGGGCAGGGCCGCTGTCAGCAGGCCGGTGTCGAGCCGCGTCCGGGCCTTGAAACGCAACTGCGCGGCTTCGCCCGCGTCGACGGTCAGCGACTGCGGGGAGCCTTCGACGACGACCTTGCCGTGATCCACGATGACGACGGTGTCGGCCAGTGTTTCGGCCTCCTCCATCAGATGCGTGGTGAGCAGCACGCTGACCCCGTCGGCGCGCAGCGCGCCGAGCAGGTCCCAGACCAGGCGGCGGACCTGCGGGTCCATCCCCGCCGTCGGCTCGTCGAGGAAGAGCAGTTCCGGGCGCCCGACGAGCGCGCAGGCGAGGGAAAGCCGCTGCTGCTGCCCGCCGGAGAGCCGTTTGAACGGCGTCTTGCGCGCTCCCGAAAGACCGAGGACGTCCAGCAGCCAGGCCGGATCGAGCGGGTTCGCGGCACAGGCGGCGACCAGTCCGAGCATCTCGTCGGCGCGGACACCGGGATACGCGCCGCCGCCCTGGGGCATCACGCCGATCCGGGGTCGCAGCGCCGAGCCGTCCCGCGACGGATCCAGGCCCAGCACGCGGACTTCGCCGTCGTCAGCCCGCAGGAAGCCTTCGCAGATCTCGACGGTGGTGGTCTTGCCGGCCCCGTTCGGGCCGAGCAGAGCGAGCAGTGTGCCACGTTCCATCCGCAGGTCGAGTTCATCGACCGCGATGGTGGATCCGTAGCGTTTCACCAGCCCGGTGATCTCGACGGCGGGGGTGTTCACGACAGGTCACGATACGGCGTCACGCCGGGACCGAATGCTCCGGGGACGGTCTGGACAGCAGCAGCGGCGAGATGCGGTGGACGATGAACAGCCCCAGCAGCGTGAGGACACCCGCGGCCGCCCACGCGAACGGCAGGACGTACCCGCGGCCGTCGAAGGTGCTGCCCGTCGTGGGCAGCAGGAACGGCAGGACGGCGGTGACGATCGTCGCGGCGATGCGGAACCGCGAGGTGCCCGCCGCCGCGGCGAGCGGGATGATCGCCCACAGCAGGTACCAGGGCTGCAGCGCCACGTGCAGCACCATCACCGCGCCCAGCGAGACACCGAGGCCGATGATCGGCCGGTAGCGCCAGTTGAAGCTGTCCCACAGGAACTTGACCGTCACGGCGCCCGCGACGAGATAGCCGAGCGTGCCGAGGATCGGCACCATCGCGTTGGTGTGGTTGCCGAGGCCGAGCGCGATGCCGAGGACACCGCCGAGCGCGGCGAGTTCCGACGTCGGCGAAATCCACGAGCGGACCAGTCCCGGTGTCCCGAGAGCGCCGACCCAGCCGAAGCCGAGTCCGGTGCCGTAACAGACCGCCACCAGCACGACGCCGAACAGCAGCGCCATCGGCACCGCCGCGGTGAGCAGGTCCTTGAGCCTGCCGTGCCAGCGTCTGGCCACCATCACCGTGAAGAACGGCAACGCCAGGATCGCGTTCAGCTTCACCGCGACGCCGAGGGTGATGATCGCCACCCCGAGCCCGATGAACAGCAGCTCGCCCCTGGCCAGTGGCGGGGGAGCGTCACCCTTGAACCGCACCGGCATCCGGCTGAGGCCGACCTCCAGCCCGGCCACCATGAGGCCGATCGCCAGCGCGTCGTTGTGGGCGCCCGCGACGAAGTGGAAGATCAGCAGCGGGTTCGCCGCGCCGAGCCACAGCGCGGTGGCGGGCTGCACGCCGAACCGCCGGGCGAGCCGGGGCAGCGCCCAGATGATCAGGATGACGCCGATCAGCGCGAGCCCGCGCTGCAACAGCACCCCGGTGACGATGTTCCCGCTGCTCAGCGGCGCGAGCCAGCCGCCGAGGCGGAGCAGCAGCGGGCCGTAGGGCGCCGGGGTCTCGCGCCACATGTTGGAGACGCCCGAGGTCAGCGGATCGGACACGCCGAGCGCCTCGGCGGGTCCGAGGGAGTACGGATCCATCCCGCGGGCCACGATCTCGCTCTGCGCGAGGTAGCTGTAGACGTCGCGGGAGAACAGCGGCGGGATGAACAGCAGCGGCGCGCACCAGAGCGCGATCGTGCGGGCGAGCTGGCCCTGGGTGGCGAGGCGGCGGCGCGCGGGCTGGGCGAACCGGCCGAGCAGCAGCCAGCTCAGCACGATGATCGCCATCCCGGCCAGGCCCATCGCGAGCGAAACGGTGGGGATCCGGGTGAACAGCCGCAGGACCGGGATCTCCTGCACCGGGTTGATCACCGGTGCTGCGCCCGCGCCGAGCGAGCCGAGGGCGAGGAACAGGGAACCGACCGCGCCGAACCGGCGGACCACGTTCAGCCCGCGCAACTCCTTGTCGTCGAGCGGCTCCGGTTCGCGCGGGTGCCCGGGGGTGAGCGTCGACACCGAACCCGCCGCCGAAGCGTCCTCCGGTGCTGCCCCGTCCGTGTCCCGCCGTACCGGGTGATCGTCCACTGCCACGCACGAAGGGTAGCGATCGCGGGAACAGACTTGACGGGTACGTGGTTACCCCTGTGCTTTCGACGGTCAACGTGACCCACGCCACTCCGTGAGGCACCCCTCTTTGCCGTCTCCCCGGAAATACGTCACACTTGTGTTGTGAAAAAGACGGGGACGCGGAACGAGGCCGGTGGCGACATGTCGCACGCCGACGTTCAGCCTGTCCCCGCGCAGGTCGGCCCCGAGGGCCGGACCAGGCACGAAGTGGCCCGCTTGCTGCTGGAACAGGGCCCGATGACCGCCGTCGTGGTGGCCGAGCAGCTGGGGATCAGCGCCGCCGCCGTCCGCCGTCATCTCGACGCCCTGCTCGCCGACGGCGAGGCCGAAACCCGGGACGCGCCCCGTCGCGGCCCCCGCGGACGAGGCCGTCCCGCCAAGAACTTTCTCCTCACCGAAGCGGGCCGCGCCCGCTTTGGGCACGCCTACGACGACCTCGCGTCCTCGGCCATCAGGTTCCTCTCCGAACACGCCGGCGAGGACGCTGTGAAGGCCTTCGCCGAGGCTCGTGTCGCTTCGCTGGTCGGCCCGCATCAGGAGGCCATCACCAAGCACGCGGACCCCGCCGCTCGCGCCGAGGCCCTCGCTGCGGCGCTGACCAGGGAGGGTTACGCTGCGTCGACCCGTCAGGTCGGTGTCGGCGAACAGCTTTGCCAGCACCATTGCCCGGTCGCCCACGTCGCCGCCGAGTTCCCTCAGTTGTGTGAAGCCGAAACCGAGGCTTTCGCGGAACTTCTGGGTACTCACGTGCAGCGACTGGCGACCATCGCACGCGGCGACAACGCGTGCACCACACACGTACCCGTCGTTTCGGCGGGTCACCCGGCCACACCCCGGCCGGGAAGCACGGCGCCCTCTCCTGGGCGCACAGCACGGATCCCGAATGGAGGGAAACCCGCATGACTGCCGCTGCCGAGCAGCGCACTCCCACCACCGCGCCCATGAGCCAGGAAGAGACCATCGAGTCCCTTGGCAAGTACGCGTTCGGCTGGGCGGACTCCGACGAGGCGGGCTCTACTGCCCGTCGCGGACTGAACGAGGACGTCGTCACCGACATCTCCTCGAAGAAGTCCGAGCCGGAGTGGATGCGCGAAGCACGACTGAAGGCTCTCAAGCTCTTCGACTTGAAGCCGATGCCCAACTGGGGTGCGGACCTCTCCGGGATCGACTTCGACAACATCAAGTACTTCGTGCGGTCCAGTGAGAAGCAGGCCACCTCCTGGGAAGACCTGCCCGAGGACATCAAGAACACGTACGACCGGCTCGGCATCCCCGAGGCGGAGAAGCAGCGCCTCGTCGCCGGTGTCGCCGCGCAGTACGAGTCCGAGGTCGTCTACCACTCGATCCGCGAGGATCTGGAGGCGCAGGGCGTCCTGTTCCTGGACACCGACACCGCGCTCAAGGAGCACCCGGAGATCTTCAAGGAGTACTTCGGCTCCGTGATCCCGGCCGGGGACAACAAGTTCTCCGCGCTGAACACCGCGGTGTGGTCCGGCGGCTCGTTCATCTACGTGCCCAAGGGCGTCAAGGTGGACATCCCGCTGCAGGCCTACTTCCGGATCAACACCGAGAACATGGGTCAGTTCGAGCGGACCCTGATCATCGTCGACGAAGACGCCTACGTGCACTACGTCGAGGGTTGCACCGCGCCGATCTACCAGTCCGACTCGCTGCACTCGGCGGTCGTGGAGATCATCGTGAAGAAGGGCGCCCGCTGCCGTTACACGACCATCCAGAACTGGTCGAACAACGTCTACAACCTGGTCACCAAGCGCGCCAAGTGCGAAGAGGGCGCGACCATGGAGTGGATCGACGGCAACATCGGTTCCAAGGTCACGATGAAGTACCCGTCCGTCTTCCTGATGGGCGAGCACGCCAAGGGCGAGGTCCTCTCGGTCGCGTTCGCGGGCGAAGGTCAGCACCAGGACGCCGGCGCGAAGATGGAGCACCTGGCGCCGCACACCTCCTCGACCATCGTGTCGAAGTCGGTGGCGCGCGGCGGTGGCCGCACCTCCTACCGCGGTCTGATCAAGATCGCGAAGCGGGCGCACCACTCGCGGTCCAGCGTGGTCTGTGACGCGCTGCTGGTCGACACGATCTCGCGGTCGGACACGTACCCGTACGTGGACATCCGCAATGACGAGGTCTCCATGGGCCACGAGGCGACCGTCTCGAAGGTCAGCGAAGACCAGATGTTCTACCTCATGTCGCGCGGTCTCGACGAGGCCGAGGCCATGGCGATGATCGTGCGCGGGTTCGTCGAGCCCATCGCGCGTGAGCTGCCGATGGAGTACGCGCTCGAGCTGAACCGCCTGATCGAGCTTCAGATGGAAGGGTCCGTCGGCTAGTCATGTCGGTTACCGAGAACAACGTTTCCGAAGCGATGCGCGAGGGCGTGGTCATCCCGGCCACGTCCCGCGCGGAGCGGTTCACCTCTCACGACGTCGAGGCCTTCGAGGTCCCCGGCGGCCGTGAGGAGAACTGGCGCTTCACTCCGATGAAGCGGCTGCGCGGCCTGCACGACGGGTCCGCCACCGCTTCGGGTTCGGCGACCCTGGAATCCGACGCCGCGCCCGAACTGAAGATCGAGCAGGTCGGCAGGGACGACGAGCGCCTCGGCGTCGCGGGCGTCCCGAGCGACCGGATCGCCGCGCAGGCGTACTCCTCGTTCACCGAGGCCACCGTCATCACGGTGCCCAAGGAGACCAAGGCGTCGAAGCCGTCGACGGTGAAGATCACCGGTCCCGGCGAGGGCGAGGTCGCCTACGGGCACCTGCAGGTCCGCGCCGAGCAGTTCTCCGAGGCCGTCATCGTCCTCGACCACGTCGGCTCCGGCACCTACGCCGACAACGTCGAGTTCGTCATCGGCGATTCGGCGAACGTGACCGTGGTCAGCGTCCAGGACTGGGCCGACGACGCGGTGCACGTGTCCGAGCAGCACCTCAAGCTCGGCCGCGACGCCACGCTCAAGCACATCGTCATCACCCTGGGCGGTGACCTCGTCCGCGTCTCGCCGACGGCGACGTTCGCCGACAAGGGCGGCGACGTCGAGATGCTCGGCCTGTACTTCGCGGACGCGGGGCAGCACCAGGAGCACCGTCTCTTCGTCGACCACGCGGTGCCGAACTGCAAGTCGCGGGTGATGTACAAGGGCGCACTGCAGGGCGAAAACGCGCACACCGTGTGGGTCGGCGACGTGCTGATCCGGGCGGCCGCCGAAGCGACCGACACCTACGAGCTCAACCGCAACCTGGTGCTGACGCCGGGCGCGCGGGCGGACTCGATCCCGAACCTGGAGATCGAGACCGGCGAGATCGAAGGCGCCGGGCACGCGAGCGCGACGGGAAGGTTCGACGACGAGCAGTTGTTCTACCTCCAGTCGCGTGGAATCGGCGAGGACGCCGCGCGGCGCCTGGTCGTACGCGGGTTCTTCCACGAGATCCTGGTCAAGATCGGCGTTCCCGAGGTGCGCGAGCGTCTCGAGACCGCGATCGAAGCCGAGCTCGAAGCCGTGGGCGTCTAAGCCCTCGTCCGTCCACATCAGACTTTTAGGAAAGAAATGCCTACGCTGGAAATCAAGGATCTGCACGCCTCGGTCACGACCGAGGAAGGCCCCAAGGAGATCCTCAAGGGCGTCAACCTGACCATCAAGTCGGGCGAGACCCACGCGATCATGGGCCCCAACGGTTCGGGCAAGTCCACGCTGTCCTACGCCATCGCCGGTCACCCCAAGTACGAAGTCACCTCCGGGCAGGTCCTGCTCGACGGTGAGGACGTGCTGGAGATGAGCGTCGACGAGCGCGCCCGCGCGGGCCTGTTCCTCGCCATGCAGTACCCGGTCGAGGTACCGGGCGTGTCCATGTCCAACTTCCTCCGCACCGCGGCCACCGCGGTCCGTGGCGAGGCCCCCAAGCTGCGCCACTGGGTCAAGGAGGTCAAGGAGGAGATGGGCAAGCTGGAGATCTCGTCCGAGTTCGCCGAGCGTTCGGTGAACGAGGGCTTCTCCGGCGGCGAGAAGAAGCGCCACGAGATCCTGCAGCTGGCGCTGCTCAAGCCGAAGATCGCCATCCTCGACGAGACCGACTCCGGCCTCGACGTCGACGCGCTGCGCGTCGTCTCCGAGGGCGTCAACGAGTTCAAGGCCAACAGTGACGCCGGCGTCATGTTGATCACGCACTACACGCGGATCCTGCGGCACATCACGCCCGACTTCGTGCACGTCTTCGCCGGCGGCAAGATCGTCGAGTCCGGCGGCCGTGAGCTCGCGGACGAGCTGGAGGAGAACGGGTACGTCAAGTACGCCGGCTCCACCGAGACCGCCGCTGTCTGATCACTGTTTTCACGACTACACCGAGAGGAGTTGGCCCGATGACCACCACCACGGCTAACTCTGTGCCCTTAGATGTGGCGGCCATCAGGGCCGACTTCCCCATCCTGACCCGCACGGTGCGGGACGGGAAACCCTTGGTGTATCTGGATTCCGGTGCGACGTCCCAGAAACCGGCGCAGGTGCTCGAAGCCGAGCGCCGGTTCCTGGAGACCTCGAACGCCGCGGTGCACCGCGGCGCGCACCAGCTCGCCGAGGAGGCGACCGACGCCTACGAATCCGCCCGCGTGCGGATCGCGGAGTTCGTCGGCGCCTCCCCGCACGAGCTGGTGTTCACCAAGAACGCCACCGAGGGCATCAACCTCGTCGCCTACGCGATGAGCAACGCCGCCACGGCCGGCCCCGAGGCCGAGCGGTTCAAGCTCGGCCCCGGCGACGAGATCGTCATCACCGAGATGGAACACCACGCGAACCTGGTGCCGTGGCAGCAACTCTGCCAGCGCACCGGCGCGACGCTGAAGTGGTTCTCCGTCACCGCGGACGGCCGTCTGGATCTGTCCAATGTGGACGAGCTGATCACCGAGCGGACCAAGGTGCTCGCGTTCACGCACCAGTCCAACGTGCTCGGCACGATCAACCCGGTCAAGTTCCTGGTGGAGAAGGCCCGCAAGGTCGGCGCGCTGGTCGTGCTGGACGCCTGCCAGTCGGTGCCGCACTTCCCCGTGGACCTCCACGACCTGGACGTCGACTTCGCCGCTTTCGCCGGGCACAAGATGGTCGGCCCGTACGGCATCGGCGTCCTTTACGGCCGCCGTGAGCTGCTCGAAGCGATGCCGCCGTTCCTGACCGGCGGTTCGATGATCGAGATGGTCCGCATGGAGCAGACCACCTTCGCCGCGCCGCCGCAGCGCTTCGAGGCGGGCACCCCGATGACGTCGCAAGCCGTCGGTCTGGGTGCTGCCACCGACTACCTGTCGGCGATCGGCATGGACCGGGTCGCCGCGCACGAGCACCTCCTCACCGAGGCGGCGCTGGCCGGACTCGGCGAGATCCCCGGCGTGCGGATCATCGGCCCCACCGACATGATCGACCGCGGCGGATTGGTCTCGTTCGTCATCGACGGAGTCCACCCGCACGACTCGGGCCAGGTGCTGGACAGCCTCGGCATCGCCGTCCGCGTCGGGCACCACTGCGCGTGGCCGCTGCACCGGGCCTGCTCGGTCCCGGCGACCGTGCGCGCGTCGTTCTACGTCTACAACACCCTGACCGAAGTGGACGCGCTGGTGAACGGTGTGCGTGAGGCGCAGAGGTTCTTCGGGGTGGCCCAAGGGGGTTCTGCGCTGTGAACCTCGAAAGCATGTACCAGGAGATCATCCTGGACCACTACAAGAACCCGCACGGCCGCGGTCTGCGCGAGCCGTTCGACGCCGAGTCGTTCCAGGTCAACCCGACCTGTGGTGACGAGGTGACCCTGCGGGTGAAGGTCGACGACGGGAAGGTCGCCGACATCTCCTACGACGGACAAGGCTGCTCGATCAGCCAGGCGTCCACGTCGGTCTTGACGGATCTCGTCGTCGGGCACACCGTGGAGGAGGCGTTCACCACCATGGACGCCTTCGTCGAGCTGATGCAGGGCAAGGGTCAGATCGAGCCGGACGAGGAAGTGCTGGAGGACGGCATCGCCTTCGCGGGCGTCGCCAAGTACCCGGCACGCGTGAAGTGCGCCCTGCTCGGATGGATGGCGTTCAAGGACGCCGTCGCCCGCACGACCAACGGAGTTGAGACGGCATGACCGAACAGCAGACCGAAACCCGCGAGGGGCGCACGGCCGCCGACCTCGACGCCGAGACCACCGCCGCCGCGGACACCGCCGACCTGGCGAAGGTCGAGGACCTCGAAGAGGCGATGCGCGACGTCGTCGACCCCGAGCTGGGCATCAACGTCGTCGACCTGGGGCTCGTCTACGGCATCCACGTGGAGCCGGACAACACCGCCACCATCGACATGACCCTGACGTCCGCGGCCTGCCCGCTGACCGACGTCATCGAAGACCAGACCGGTGCCGCGCTCGTCGGCGGGGGAACGGGACTGGTCAAGGACTTCCGGATCAACTGGGTCTGGATGCCGCCGTGGGGCCCGGAGAAGATCACCGAGGACGGCCGCGAGCAGCTGCGCGCCCTGGGCTTCACCGTCTGACCCTCACTTTTCGTCGTAGTACATGAAGGCCCCCTTCCTTGCGCCTAGGTACAGGAAGGGGGCCTTCATGTACCTAGGGTGTGGGTTGCTCTGGGCTAGATCGCCGCTGTCCGTGAAGGCCTCCTTGAGGGACCCAGAGTCCCTCAAGGAGGCCTTCACGGACTTCTCTGACAAGGGTGTGTGGAAATAGGGACCACTCAACGTCCCTATTTCCACACACCCCCTCTGGATCCGTTCGTGACAGGGACATTCGTGCCGGACTGTGTCACCCTTGCGTATAACGACCTATACCGCGCCCCGGAGGTCGCCCGGCGTCTGGTTGGGTAACGGCATGATCCGGTCCATAGCGCTCTTCGCACTCGCAGCCCTGCTGGAGATCGGCGGCGCCTGGCTGATCTGGCAAGGCGTCAGGGAACACCGCGGATACCTCTGGATCGGCGCGGGCGTCGTCGCACTGGGCCTCTACGGCTTCGTCGCGACGCTCCAGCCCGACGCGAACTTCGGCCGCATCCTTGCCGCGTACGGGGGAGTGTTCGTCGCGGGTTCGCTGGCGTGGGGGATGGTCGCCGACGGCTTCCGGCCGGACCGCTACGACGTCATCGGCGCCCTGATCTGCCTCGCCGGGGTCGGGGTCATCATGTACGCACCCCGAGCTTGAGCGTTCGCCGGAAACTGTCGGCCACCAGCGCTATCGTGCGCTGTGACCGAAACGGACTTCCCCGCTCCGCCCGCCGCGAGACCGGGGCCGAAGCGAAGATTCTCCCCGCTCCTCTTCGTGATGATCCTGCTGGCGGTCGTCGGCGTGGGCGCCGGGGGATACGGGTTCTGGACCCTGATGAGCTATCGCATGGCGAGCGTTCCCGGCGAAGCGATGGCGCCCACGATCCAGCCCGGGGAGGTCGTGCTGTACCGCTGGGTGGATGCCCCCGAGATCCCACGCGGGGCCGTCGTCCTCATGGATCTTTCCGCGTTCCCGGACTCACGGCCCGGTGAGGGCCGGACCATCAAACGGGTGATCGGCATCGGTGGCGATCAGGTCGTCTGCTGCACGAAAGACAACCTGATCACCGTCAACGGGAAACCGGTCAAAGAGCCGTACACCGAAGACGACAACGGGTATGGCCGCAAGGAGTACCGGCCGTTCAGCGTCCAGGTGCCGCCGGGCACGGTGTTCGTCGCGGGCGATCAGCGGAACAACTCCCGGGACTCGCGGATCTACGTCGGTTCACCGGGTGACGGCGCCGTGCCGCTGTCGAAGGTGAACGGTGTCGTCGTCGGGCGGGGAAGCCCTTTCGCCGCGGATCCCTTTCCTCAGACCACCGCTTTCGTCGAGGCCGGTCTTCCCGGGGATCCGGTGTCCGACACCGGGTTCCGCACCTCGCGGCTCCTCGTGTTCGGGGGAGCGGGCCTCGTCGTCCTGGGTGTCATCGGGGCGATCGTGAGCGTTGCCCGCTTCGCCGGAAAACGACGAAAAGCAGCCGCAGTCCCACCAGCGCACTGACCACGAGCAGGTTGTAGCCGAACATCTGGTGCAGCGTGACGCCGGGCAGCATCTCCGGGCCGCCCGCGCCGCCCAGCAGCAGCACGGCCATCAGCCCGGTGGCCGCGCCGACGAACGCCAGCAGGAGTTCGTGCACCAGCCCGGTCACCACGTCGCGGTCGCGTTCGTCGGAGAACAGCCGGACGTTGACCGAAAGCCTGCCCTGCTCCAGCGCGTTGCCGATCCGGTCGACGCGGCGGGGCAGACGGCGCAGCACCGGCAGGAGCGCCATCAGTTCGTTGGTGGCGGTGGAGCGCAACGACTCCGGCCGCAGGCCGGCACCCACCTGCTCGGCGGCGTAGGCGCGGGATTCGACGACGATGTTGAATCCCGGCGCCAGCGCGGCCAGCGTTCCCTCCAAAGTGGCCAGTGCGCGGAACACCGCGGCGATCGGCGGGGGCACGCTGAGCCGGAAGTCGGCGATCACCCGGAACAGGTCGGTGAACATGTCCAGATCCGGGGCCTGCCCGTGGTTGAAATGCTTGGCCACCAAGGAACCCAGTGCCCGCTCCAGCCGTTGCTCCTCGATCTCGTCCGGCCGGTCGACGATCTCCAGCAGGCCGTCGCGCAACGCGGCCGGGTCGCCGCGGTCGAGGGCGAGGATGAGGTTCTGCAGCCCGCCGCGCAGGCCCGAGTCGAGCCGTCCGACGGAGCCGAAGTCGAGCAGGCCCAGCCTGCCGTCGGTGAGCAGCAGGACGTTGCCGGGATGCGGGTCGGCGTGGAAGACGCCGCTGCCCATCACCTGGCCGAGTACGCAGCGCAGCATCGACCGCGCGAGGTTCGCCCGTTCGGCGACCGGGACCTGTTCCTTGGCGGCGGCGAGCGGTTTGCCGTCGAGGCGCCGCATCACCAGGACGCGCTCGGTGGACAGTGCTTTGTGGACGGTCGGCAGGGCGACTTCGGTGCCGGGGTAGGCCGCGGCGACCGCTTCGATGTTCCTGGCCTCGGTCCGGAAGTCGAGTTCCTCGACCAGGGCGTCGGCGAAGCCTTCGGCGAGGTCGATGACGCCGAGCGAGCGGGCCCAGTCCGCGCGCAGGTCCAGTGCGGCGGCGACGCGGCGGACGATGTCGAGGTCCCGGTCGACCAGCGACTGCACGCCGGGCCGCTGCACCTTGACGACGACTTCCTGCCCGTCGCGCAGCTTCGCCCGGTAGACCTGCGCGATCGACGCGGCCGCGATCGGTTCCGGATCGAACTCGGCGAAGATCTCGTCCGGGTCGCCGCCCAGTTCCTCGCGCAGCACGGTCGCGACCTCGTCGGCGTCGGCGAACGCGACCTGGTCCTGGAGCTTGCTGAGTTCGTCGATGAACACCGGCGGGAGCAGATCGGACCGGGTCGAGAGCAGTTGGCCGAGCTTCACGAACGTCACGCCGCCCTCTTCCAGCGCGCGGCGCAGCGAACGCGCCAATTTGGCGTGCCGGACCTGGGCGAGCCCGGCTTCCCGGCGGCCGGTGAGGTAGCGGCCGAGGCCGTGCTTGATCGCGATCCGGGTGATCTGCGAGTACCGCCGCGTCCGGGCGGCGCGGCGGCGCAGGGAACGGATCCTGCCGATCAGCCCGAGCCCGGAGCCCGACGGCAGCACGAACTCCGCGACGAACAGGAACATCAGCGTCGCCAGGAACGCGCCGCCCGCCACCGGGATGATCAGCCCGGCGAAGGCGCCGCCGCTCGCGTACATCGGGGTGGGGAACGCGCTGAGGATGCCGCCCGCGACGAGCCAGCCGAAACCCGCGGCGCAGAACGCGCGCACCACGCCGATCCGCACGCCCAGCACGCGGCGGGCGGCGACCACGAGTGGCCACAGCATGAGCGCGTAGACGGGCAGGGTGAGCAGGCCGAGCAGCAGGTTCATGCCGATGAGGACATCACGCGCAGCCCGCGCGGGATTCCCGCTCCGGCGGGACGGGGCTCACCCTTGAGAGGGAACGAACCCCGAAGTTGTAGGTCGTGGTCGCCTCCTTGGGGGCGAACAGGACGCCGAGGACGGCGGTCGCCGCGGCCGCGAGGAAACCGGCACGAAGGTCGATGAGGTCGCCGAGGAAGCCGATCAGTGGCGCTCCGGCGGCCTGGCCGAGCGCCAGCATCAGGAAGGCCACGCCGACACCGAACGCGGGAGACGCCGGATAGGCCCTGGTGCCCCAGAGGATCAGCACGCCGGTCAGTCCGATGTAGACGGCTCCGAAGAGCGCCGCCGCGATGATGAGCGCCGGCAGCGATCGGGTGGCGAGGGCGAAGAGAGCCGTGGCGACGGCGAACAGGATCATTCCCGCGGACCAGGCCCGGCGCAGCCCCGCCCGCGAGGTCAGTTCGGCGGTGAACGCACCGGCAAGGCCGACCGCGCCGAGGACGATCCACACCACCGTCGAGGCGGTCTCGCCGAGCCCGCCGACGCTCACGGCGATGTCCCGGCCGAACGTCCAGATCGCCGCGCTGGCCAGGCCGAGCGTCGCCGCCGCGGGCAGCAGCCGTCCGGTGGCCGGCGGGAACAGCGGTACCGGCAGGCCGCTCTTCCGGTCCTCCCTGACCGGCGGCACGACGCGGGCGATCCACAAGGTCACCAGTGCCGATGCTGCCGCGAAAGCCCACCAGGCCAGCCTCCAATCGCCGATCGCGAGCAGGGAGACCGGACCGGAGATCAGCACGCCGAGCCCGGTTCCGGCGTTCACCACGGACTGGGCTCGGTCGCGGCGGGTCACGCGGACGACGCGGGAGACCGCGTCCGCGAGCGAAGGGGACGCCAGGCCGGTGCTGCCCCCGGCGAGGACGACGCCGAGCGCGAGAACCGCGGCGTTCGGAGCGGCCGCGATCAAGGCGGTCCCCGCGGTGGCGGTCGCTCCGGCGGCGAGCGCGCCCGCCCGTGCGCCCCTGCGGGCCGTGATGGCGGTCGAGGCGACGACGGCGAGGCAGTACGCGACGTAGCTGCCCGCCGCGATGGCGCCGAGGGTGCCGCCGTCGAGCCCGAACTCCATCCGGAGTGTCGGTGCGAAGAGGCCGTACGCGTACCTCGCGAGTCCGTAGGAGACCGCGATCAGCGACAACCCGGCCGCGGTGAGCGTCAGCTCGCGTTTGTACGAAGAAACCATCAGCTCTCCTTCAGAGGTATACCGATCGGTATACTCAGGGAGTGTTCCCGCATTTCGCGCTCAGGTCAACCGATCGGTATAGTCGAGGCATGCTGACACCGGCGGGCGAGCGTGTCCTGAGCGCGGCGAGCACGTTGTTCTACCGAGACGGGCTGAACGCCGTGGGCGTCGCGGCGATCGCCGAGGCCGCGGGCGTCACGAAGAAGACGCTGTACGCGTGCTTCGGGTCGAAGACGGACCTCACGGTCGCGTACTTGCGAAGCCGTCACGACGTCTGGTGGGCGTACCTCGAACAGCGGCTTGCCGAGGCCGGCACGCCTCGGGCGCTGACCGTCTTCGACGCCTACGTCGATCACCCGAAGCTCGGGAGCGACCGGGGGTGCGCGTTCCTCAACGCGGCCGCCGAGCTGCCCGCGGGGCATCCCGGACTCGACGTGATCCGGCGGCACAAGGCGGCGGTACGGGCGAAGTTCACCGAACTCCTCCGCGAGGACGTCCCGGGCGCGGCCGATCCGCAACGGCTCGCGGAACAGCTTTTCCTCTTGCTGGAAGGCGCTGTCGCGCACACCGGTATCGACGGGGACGCGCACCGGGTCACCCTGGCGAGGGAGATCGCGGAGATACTGCTGAGGGATCCGCGCGAGGCGGGCACAGGCTAGAAAGAGCGCATGCGACTTTTCGGCCCGCTCGCGGATCGGGCGACCTATCGCCGGTGGGTGTATTTCATCCTCGGTGGCGCCCTGAGCGTGCCGTACGTGCTCTTCGCCGCCATCGTGGTGCCTTCGCTGCTGCCGCTCGTCGTGACGGTGGAGCGCGGGGTCGTCATCGCGATGATCACCGTCGTCCTGGTGATCATCGCGTCGTCGTTCATCCCCGCGGTCCGGGTGCTGGAGGGCGCGGCCGTCCGGGAACTGCTGGACGATCCCGTGCCGGGGGTGACGTTCGGGCCCGCCGGGAGCTGGCCCGTCCGGCTGCGGTCGACGGCGATGTACCTGCTGCACGTGGGCACGGGTTGCGTCCTCAGCCTGGCGAGCCTGTTCGTCCCGGTCGGATTCGGTTTCACCGTCGCGGCCCCGTTCACCGGCCGGATCGCACTGTCCACAGAGGATCCGATCGTGGTACCGGCCGGCTGGGCGAGCGCGTGGATCCCGCTGGCCTTCCTGCTGGGCGTCGTCGCGCTGGCGTACGTGGTGTGGGGAGCGGGCGCGGTGCTGACCCGCGTCGCCCGCAGTCTGCTGGGCGTCTCGGCCGCCGAACGGATCGCCCAGCTGGAGAAACGCACCGAACAGCTCGCCGAACGCAACCGGCTGGCGCGGGAACTGCACGACTCGGTCGGGCACGCGCTGAGCGTCGTGACCATCCAGGCCGGGGCAGCGCGCCGAACCTTGCGCGCCGATCCGGACTTCACGGAACAGGCGCTCACCGCGATCGAGGACTCCGCCCGCGCCGCGCTGGACGACCTCGACCACGTGCTCGGACTGCTGCGCGAGGAGGCGTCGTCACGCGCGCCGCAATCCGGGCTGACGGAGCTGTCCGCGCTGGTCGAAGCCACGCGGCTGGCGGGCGCCGAGGTGACGGCGGAGGTGCGGGGCGAACCGTCGTCGGTGCCGCCGGTCGTCTCCCGTGAGGCGTACCGGATCCTGCAGGAATGCCTGACGAACGCGTTGCGGCACGCCGGTAAGGTGCCGGTGACGGTGCTCGTCGACGTCGGCTCGGAACTGCTGTCGCTGCGGGTGTCCAACCCGCTCGGCGCCGCGGCTCCGTCACGCGACGGGGGCGGCAGGGGGCTGCGGGGAATGGCGGAACGGGTGGACGTGCTCGGCGGCACGATCACCGCGGGGCGCGCGGACGGATTCTGGAAGGTCGAGGTGGCGGTGCCATGGGGGAAACGGCGATGAGCATCGGGGTGCTGCTGGTCGACGACGAACAGCTGATCCGGGCGGGGCTGCGGGCGATCGTCGCCTCCGAGCCGGATCTGGAGGTCGTGGGCGAGGCGTCCGACGGCGCCGAGGTGCCGGGCCTGGTCTCGCGGTTCCGGCCCGACGTCGTGCTGATGGACGTCCGGATGCCCTCGGTCGACGGGATCCGCGCGACCACGCATCTGATGGCCACTCTTGCCAATCCGCCCAAGGTGATCGTGGTGACCACCTTCGAGAACGACGACTACGTCTACGACGCTTTGCTCGCCGGCGCGAGCGGCTTCCTGCTGAAGCGGACCCGGCCCGAGGAGATCGTCTCGGCGATCCGGACGGTGGCGGCGGGGGAATCGCTGCTGTTCCCGGCCGCGATCCGGCGGCTGGCCGCGCAGCAGGCGAACCGGGGCCCGCAGGACGGTCTCGCCGACGCGGGGCTCACCGAACGCGAACGCGAGGTGCTGCGGCTGATGGCGAGCGGACTGTCCAATGTGGAGATCGCGGGAGAGCTGTACCTCGGCGTGCAGACGGTGAAGACGCACGTCGGGAACGTCCTGTCGAAACTCGGAGCGAGGGACCGGACGCAAGCGGTGATCAAGGCCTACGACACCGGATTCGTCACACCGGCGGGCTGAACGCGGTAGGGTTCCGTGGTGGATACGAACGTCAACCGCCGTCGCGTGCTGGGGCTGGGAACGGTCGCCGCCGCGGGCGCGGTCCTCGGGACGGCGCAGCTCGCTCAAGCCGCCGAAGAGTCCGAATCGGACATCGCTGCCAAAGACGCGTCGGCCGCCGCTCGCCGGATTTTCCAGGTCTACGCCCGGGAAACCGCGAAGGCGGGCGGCACCTGGTCGTCTCACGTCAGCGTCGCGGACTCCGACGGGAACCTGGTCACCGCCGTCTCCGAGCGGGCCGACGAGGTCGTCGAGGCTTACAGCGTCAACAAGATCGCGGTCGCCACCGCGGTACTCGACAAGATCGACCGCGGACTGCTCACCTTGGACCAGCGCGTCGACGTCACGGCCGACATCGTCATCAAGGACACCGACGGCATCTTCGCCCTGGACGGCGCGTATCCGAGTTCGGTGACGCTCGGGCACGCGATGGCCGCGCTGCTGACGCTGTCCGACAACACCGCCGTCCGCCTGTGCGGGCTGGTCTGCCCCGCCGCGGAGGTCAACGAGATCTTGCGCGGCAAGGGATTCGTCCACACCCAGGTCGTCCCGGTGGCCAACCCGAACCGCTTCTTCCTCGGCAAGACGACCCCGGCCGAGACGCATACGCTGCTGCGGAAACTGGTCGGCGGGACGCTGCTTTCGGCGAAGTCCACCGAGTACCTGCTGAACATCCTGCGCTCGCTGAGCGCGTTCACCGACGGGGTGCGGCTCGGCCTGACCTCGGCCGAGCGGCTGCGGGTCGCCACGAAGGCCGGCTGGTTCAACGACGGCCGCAATGAGGCGGGCGTGATGTTCAGCGCCGACGGCAAGCCGATCCTGACGTACTCGCTGTTCGCGTCGGGCGCGTTCGCGGGCGACCCGGCGGTCACCAAGGACGACTACGCCGCGACGCATCCGGCGCTCAAGGCGCGGGCGAAGCTCGGGAAGACGATGTTCCGTTCGGTCGAGAAGCTGACCGCCGCCACGGCCCGCACCTACGCGGCCGTTCCGTACCGGGCCTCCAACGGCGGCTGATCGTCACTCGAGGGCGGCGAGGATCAGCGCGGCCATCGAGGCGGGATCGCCGTTTTCGGGCCGTAGCACCAGTTCCGGGGTCTCGGGACGTTCGTAGGGAGCGTCCACCCCGGTGAACCCGCTGATCTCGCCCGCCCTCGCCTTCGCGTACATCCCCTTGGGGTCGCGGTCTTCGCAGACCTCGAGCGGGGTGTCGACGAAGACCTCCAGGAACGGCAGCCCGGCGGCTTCGTGCGCGGCGCGGGCGAGTTCGCGGTCGGCCTGGTACGGGCTGATCAGCGAAACCACCGACACCACCCCGGCGTCGGCGAACAGCTTCGCGACCTCCGCGACGCGCCGGACGTTCTCGGCGCGATCGGCAGGGCTGAAGCCGAGGTTGCCGTTCAGCCCGTGCCGGAGGTTGTCACCGTCCAGCAGATACGCGGGCCTGCCGGAGGCGACCAGGCGCCGCTCCAGTTCGACGGCCACACTCGATTTCCCGGACGCGGAAAGCCCGGTGAGCCAGACAGTGAGTCCACGCGTCGCGCGTTCGGTCCTGGTGACCGCGGCGGTGTGCCAGACGACGTTCGACGCCGTCACGCTCGGCCCGGTGATCATCCCGGCCGCGACCGTCGCCCCGGAATGCTCGTCGACGAGGAGGAAACCGCCGGTGGACCGGTTGCGGCGGTAGGAATCGAACAGCAGCGGTTGCCGGGTGCGCAGCCGGATTCGGCCGATCTCGTTGAGGGACAACGCTTTCGCGGTCTCGTCGCGATGCAGGGTGGTGACGTCGAGCCGGTAGTCGAGGTCGCGGATCTCGGCCTTGGTCTCGCGGGTGGTGTGCCGCACGAGGTAGTTCGCCCCGGGGGACAAGGATCCCTGCTCGGAGAACCAGCACACCATCGCGTCGACGTCCCGGCTGGTGTGCGGGCGGTTCCCGGGACGGCAGATCAGGTCGCCGCGGCCGAGGTCGAGGTCGTCGGCGAGTTCGATCGTGACGGCCCGCGAGGCGAAGGCTTCGGTGATCGTCGTGCCGCCCGGCCCCCAGATCGCGCGCACCGTCGTGGTGAAACCGGACGGCAGCACGGTGACCTCGTCGCCGGGTTTGAACACCCCGCCCGCGACGGTGCCCGCGTACCCGCGGAAATCGCGGCCGTGTTCCCGGATCACGTACTGCACCGGGAATCGCGCGTCGATGAGGTTGCGATCCGAGGCCACGTGTACTTGTTCGAGGTGGTGCAGCAGGGAAGTGCCCTCGTACCAGGGCATACTGGCGCCCCGGTGCACGACGTTGTCACCGTGCAGCGCCGACATCGGAATGAAGGTCAGGTCGTGGACCTGGAGTTTCATGGCGAAGCGGCGGAAGTCCTCACGGATCTCCTCGAAGCGTTCCTGCGACCAGTCGACGAGGTCCATTTTGTTGACGCACAACACCAGATGCGGGATGCCCAGGAGGCTCGCCAGGAAGGCGTGCCGCCGCGACTGTTCGAGCACGCCTTTACGGGCGTCGATCAGGATCAGCGCGAGGTCCGCCGTGGACGCCCCGGTGACCATGTTGCGGGTGTACTGCACGTGTCCCGGGGTGTCGGCGATGATGAACTTTCGTTGGGGGGTCGCGAAATACCGGTGGGCGACGTCGATGGTGATGCCCTGTTCGCGTTCGGCGCGCAGGCCGTCGGTGAGCAACGCGAGGTTCGGGTACGCCTCGCCGCGGGCGCGGCTGGTGCGTTCGATGGCTTCGAGCTGGTCGGTGAACACCGTCTTCGAGTCGAACAGCAGGCGGCCGATCAGGGTCGACTTCCCGTCGTCGACGCTGCCCGCGGTCGCGAGGCGGACCAGCTGTGAAGCGCCCATCAGAAGTAGCCTTCCTTCTTCCGGTCTTCCATTCCGGTCTCGGAGATCCGGTCGTCGGCGCGGGTGGCGCCACGCTCGGTGAGCCTGCTTGCGGCCACCTCGGCGACCACTTCACCCGGCGACGTCGCCGTCGACTCGACGCAGCCGGTGCACGTCGCGTCGCCGACGGTGCGAAAGCGAACCGTTGCCTCGTAAGGACTTTCGCCTTCGCTCAAGGTGAGGAAGCGGGTGTGCGCGAGCAGCATGCCGTCCCGTTGGACGACCGGGCGCCGGTGCGAATAGTAGATCGACGGCAGGCCGACGCCCTCGGCCTCGATGTACTGCCAGATGTCGAGCTCGGTCCAGTTCGACAGCGGGAAGACGCGGATGTGCTCACCTTTGCGGTGCCTGCCGTTGTAGAGATCCCAAAGCTCCGGGCGCTGATTACGCGGATCCCATTGGCCGAACTCGTCGCGGAAACTGAACACCCGTTCCTTGGCGCGGGCCTTCTCCTCGTCGCGCCGGGCGCCGCCGAAGACCGCGTCGAAGGAATGCTCGCGGATGCCGCGCAGCAGGGCGGCGGTCTGGAGGCGGTTCCGGCCGGCCTTGGGGTCTTCGACGACCCGGCCCGCGTCGATGTCGTCCTGCACGCTGGTGACGACGAGCCGGAGGCCGTAGGTGCCGACTGTGCGGTCGCGGAACTCGATGACCTCGTCGAAGTTGTGCCCGGTGTCGACGTGCATCACCGGGAAGGGCGGTGGCGACGGCCAGAACGCCTTGGCCGCCACGTGGAGCATCACCATCGAGTCCTTGCCGCCGGAGAACAGCAGTACCGGCCGTTCGAAGGTCGCCGCGACCTCTCGGAAGATGTGCACGGCTTCGGCTTCGAGTGCTTCGAGATGGGTGAGCTCGTAGGCCGGGGACGCCATCGTGACCTCCGTGGTTCGAGATCAGAAAAGTAGAACAAGTTCTTGTGCTTGGTCAAGGGGAGGAGGACGCTGTCGGCATGGACCTGGTCGCGCTCGAAGAGATCCGACGCCTCAAAGCCCGTTACCTCCGGTGTCTCGACCTCAAGCTGTGGGACGAGATGGCAGGGACTCTGACCGCCGACGCGCACGCGCGCTACGGCACGCCGTCGTACGGCAAGCCCCTGACCTTCGATGGCCGCGACGAGATCATCGGGTTCTTCCGGAACGCCGTCGGGCCCGGCGTCATCACGGTGCATTTCGCCGGGCAGCCGGAGATCGACGTCGACGGCGACACCGCGACGGGCACGTGGCTGATGCGGGACAAGGTGATCGTGCCCGAGCATCGCGTGGTGATCGAGGGCGCGGCGTACTACGAGGACACCTATCGGCGGGTGGACGGCGAGTGGCTGACCGCCTCGACCCAGTACGACCGGCTGTACGAAACGATGACGTCGACCGCCGACTTGCCGAGCTTCAAGCTCACCGCGAACCGATGGTCCCCACCCCGCAAGTAGTCCTCTAGGGCGTGTTTTAGAAGTGTGTCTTGGTTTGAGATGATCTTCGTGTGGGGCGTGGTGACCTGACGAATGAGCAGTGGGCGATACTGGAACCGT